>JAIFMG010000135.1 GCA_020048645.1 Bacteroidota bacterium
GAAGTATTGAGAAATCTGGATAAAAACGTCGTAAAATCATTGAGCCTGTTCCATTGGATTGAACGGGCAACTCGATAGCGGTTTGGTATTAGTAGAAATTCTAACCAATGATAGATAAGAAATTTCAAAAATTAGTTTTTGCTATTATTTTGGCCCCTACAAACACATAGGCACATAGTTTTTTCATCTGTCTGTGTGTTTTAATTTTATGGGATGAAGAACAAGCACATATTCATTTGGACATTAATCTCAAACTCAATGCAAGATAATTTTGGATTATTGCTTAAATACAAATCATCATCCCGAGAAATTTGGAAGCTGCATTCACATCCGAACGCGGCTTGGAAATCCGCTGCCCTTTCGCGCCCTACTCGAAGCACCGGGCCAGAAAGGCCTTCAAAGGCTCCGTCACGGCGGTCTCGTTGGGCGCGCCTATGGCTTCGTTGATTCCCTCGTGGTCGTATTGGCTGGCGGTAACCTGGCTTACTTCAACCCCGACAGACTCCAATTTCGCGATGAAATCGTTGGCGCTGGCCATCCTTGCCGCTGTCCCCCGCTTGGCGATGAAGAACTTGGGATAAGCCCCTCCGGGCGAAAGCTGCGCGATGGGCGAAGCGGCCTCAAGGTCCTCCAAGTCCGTGCCGAAGGCATTGATGTAGAACGAATTGCCAGAGTTGACCTGCGCGGCCACGTCATAGCCTTCGGTGTCGATGCTGGCGACGCCCTTGAGGGCGGCCAGCGGCAGGCCCCGCGCGGGCAAGAACCGCCCGCTCGTGCCCGTCAGCGAGACCAGGTGGGCCCCGGCGCTGTGCCCCAAGAGCACGATCTTCTGGCTGTCGCCCCCGTAGTTGGCGATGCTGTCGCTGATCCACTTCACGGCATCGGCCACATCCTCATTGTGGGTTGGGAACATTATCCTGCCCGGATCCAAGTCTTGGCTGGCGGGGCTCAACCGGTAGTTGATGCTTGCGAAAACATAGCCCAGCGAAAAGAACAGCCGCTTCTTGTTGTCCAAGGAATTGGCCTTGTCGCCATAGGCCCAGGCCCCGCCATGGACATAAACCACGACAGGCTTCAAGTCGGCCGCCTGGCCAAAATGATAAACATCGAGGCTGAGCAGATTGGGGTCAACACCGCCAATGGCCTTGTAGGCGACCGTCGCCAGAGAGTACTCGGCAGGCGCCAGGGCTTCGGCAGCCTCTTCGGAGCAGTTGGCCAGCGACAGCGACAAGACCGCCAGCGTGGAAAGAAGATGGAGGAAACGCATGGGAGCTTGAGTTTTAGCTTTGGACTTGATGCGATGCGAAGGGCGCGGCAGGGCATCCCCTGGCTTGGGACAAAATACGCGCGAACTTCTGAAATGTCGATCCGCCGAGGGCAGGATTTACAACTTGGGCGGGAATCTTCGGAAATTCCGAACTTGGGAGGATGCCGCCAAGGCTCCCCAGGCGCCTCGGATTTGAGCGTCTCGCGCTTCTGGCTTATCTTTCGGCAACTGTCCACCAACGCCCGCACCGATGAAGATCCTGACCCTGCACCTGCTGAACGTCAACTCGCTGAAAGGCGAGCACCGCATCGACTTCGACCAGCCGCCGCTTTCCGAGACGGGCCTGTTCGCCATCGTGGGGCCCACGGGCGCGGGCAAGAGCAGCCTGCTCGACGCCATCACCCTGGCGCTGTTCAACCAGGTGCCCCGCCTGGGCGAGAGCAGCCGCAGCATCACCAAAAGCAACCTGGAACTTTGGGGCGGCATCATGACCCGCGGCACCCGCGAATGCTTCGCCGAGGTGAGCTACCGCGTCGGGGGCAAGGCCTACCGCAGCAAATGGAGCATCCGCATGGCCAAGACGGGCAACATGCAAGATTACCACATGGAGCTCGCCGACCTGGACCAGAACCGCATCCTGGACCTCAAGAAAAGCGAGGTTCCGGCCGAGAACGAGCGCATCATCGGCCTGAGCTTCAGCCAGTTCGTCAAGTCCATGATGCTCTCGCAAGGCGAGTTCGCGAAGTTTTTGCGGGCCGATGCCAAAGACCGCAGCGAGCTGCTCGAACGGATAACCGGGACGGAGATCTACCGGCTGATTGGCGCGGCCGCCTACGATAGGGCCAAGCTGGAGAGCCTGAAATTGAACCGCTTGGAAGAACGCCTGAAGGACATCCGGCTCATGACAGAAGAGGAGCGGACGGCCAAGCGCGCCGAGCTGGAGCAGCACCAGGCCGAGGCCCTGCGCCTGCAAGCGGAATCGGCCCGCCTGGCCGACCAGCGCCAGGCCCGCCGCGAAGAGCAGAAGCTGCACGACGAGCTGCACCAGGCCGGACGCGCGAGCGAGCGCCTCCGCGCCGAGGCCCTCGACTTCGCGCCGCGGCGGCAAAGGCTGCTCCTGCACGAGAGCCTCCAGCCGTACCTGCCCGACCTGCGCGAGCTGCGCAACCTGCTGCGCGAGGCCGAGGACAAGCAGGCCAAGCTCCAGCAGACCGCCCTACGCGCCCGGCAAAGCCAAGAGCTAAGCCTCGACCTTCGGCGGCAACTGGCTGAAAACCAAGAGGCCGAGCGCCTTGAGCGCGAACAGTGGGAACTCGAAAAGCCCAAGGTGGAGCAGGGGAGAAGGCTGGAGGAGGAGCTCCGCGCCTGCCAAAAGAGCCTGGCCCAAGCGCAAGCCCGCGCGCATGAGCTGGCCCAAAAGCAGCAGCAGGCGAGCCAACTGGCGCAGAAGCTGGAAGCCGAGCGCCTGCGGCTGGCCGAGCAGGTGGCCCAGGTGGAGGCGCGGGTGGCCGCCAGCGCCCCGCTCGACGCGCTGGCCCCGGATGTCGGCCTGCTGCGCCAGCAGGTCCTCGAGCTCGACCGCGCCCGGCAGGAGCTCAAGGGCCGATTCCCGGAGGCTGGCCGCCTGGCGCCCGAACAGATGCTCGACACCATCGGCCGCGAAATGGCCGACAAAACACGCCTGCTGCGGGAGCTCGAGCCCGATCCGGCAAAGCCCCTCGACCCTGTCGAGACCCAGGCGCGCATCGACCTCCTGCGCGAGAAGCTGCTGGACCTCAAGTTCTTGTCCGAAAAAGACGAGAGCCTGTCCAAAGCCCTGGCGCAGGCGCGGGACGAGCAGGAGCAGCAGGCCCAGAAGCTGGCCGCGCACCTCAAAGGCAAGGAGTTCATCGAAAACAAACAAGCTGAAAAGGCCTGGCTCGAAGCCCGCGCGGTAGAGCTTCGGGCCACCATCGAGCGGCAGAAGCTTGAGGCCAAGTACGAACAGGCGCGGCACGACCTGCGCCCCGGCCAGGCTTGCCCGCTCTGCGGCTCGGAGCATCACCCTTACGCCCAACATGGCCCCGACAAGCCCAGCGGCGGCGCCCAGGCCGAACTTTCGGGCCGCGAGGAGCAGCTCAAGGCCATGCACGAGACCTTGACCAAGGCCGAGAAAAGGCTCTCGGAGCTGGAGGTGCAGGCGCAAAACCATGCGCAGCAGGCCCAAAACCTGCTCGAACTGGCCGAAAAGGAGGGCAAGGCCATCGAGGCGCTGGTCCAAAAACACGGTTGGGACGAGGCCAGCACCCTACCCGAAAACCGCGAGGCCCTGCGCGCGAAGCTGGTGGAGCAGGGCAAGGCCGAGCGCGAGAGGCTGGTCCGGCACCAGCAGGCCCAGACGCTCAAGAACGAGCTCCGGCAGGCGGAGGCCTTGGCGCTCGTGGCCCACAAGGCTCTGGAAATCACCCAGTCCATCCGCGAGAAGCTGGCCCCGCACCCGCGCCTGCTCGAGCCTGCGGGCGGCGAGCTGGCCCGCAGCCTGCGCCTGCTCGACGACCAACTGCGCGCCCTGGCCGCCGACCGCCAGCGCCTCGACCAGGTCCGAAGCCAGGGGCTGACCTTGCAGGAGCAAGAGCGGCAGGCGCGGCTCAACGGCCAGGCTCTCGACCAGGAAACGCAGGCGGAAAGGCTCAAGGCCGAGGCCGTGGCCCAGGATGCCGAACACCGCGCGGCCGAGCTGCACGCGCTCTTGGGCGGCCGTGCCGCCGAGCGGATCGCCGACGACTGGAGCGGGCGGCTGACCCGCCGCGCCCAACGGCTGGCGCAGCTCCAGGCCGAGCTGGCCCGCGGCGAGGCCACGGCCCACGAGCTGGCCAAGGCGGCGGCCGAGCTGGAGGCGGAAACGGCGCAGGCCGGCGCCAAGGCGCAGGCGCTGCAAGGCGAACTCCTGCCCAAGCTCCAGGCCCTGGGCCTGGACGAGCTCGAGGCCGCAGCGCGGGCCGTCTTGCCGCAAGCGGAGGCCCTGGCGCTCAAAACACAGTCCGAACGAATGGAAAAGGAACGGCACAGCCTCGACCAAACATTAGAAAGGCTGACGGAGGCCCATTTGCTGGCGCAGGAGCTCAACCGCGAACTGCCCGCGCTGGCCGAACTGGAGAAACTGCTGGCGGAAAACCAGGAAAAGCTGGCCCAGCGGCAGCACCAGGCGGGCGCGCTCGACAACCAGCTCCGCGAGGACCAGCGGCGCCTGGCGGAAACCCAGGCGCTGCTCAGCGAGCGGGCGGCCCAGCGCTCCGAGAACCAGAAATGGGAAGTCCTGGCCCGCCAGATCGGCGACTCGAACGGCAACAAGTTCTCGAAATTCGCCCAGGAAATGACGCTTCGCCAGCTCGTGGGGCTGGCCAACCGGCACCTGGGGCGCTTCAACCCGCGCTACCGGCTGGAGGCGCAGGAGCAGGGCCTGGACGACCTGTTTGTGGCGGACACCTTCCAGGGACTGACGCGGCGCTCGGTCAAGACGCTTTCGGGGGGCGAGAGCTTCCTGGTGAGCCTGGCGCTGGCCCTTTCGCTGGCGGACCTGGCCAGCCGCAACAGCCCCATCGAAAGCCTGTTCATCGACGAGGGCTTCGGCACGCTCGACCAGCAGAGCCTTGACCTGGCGCTGGACGCGCTGGAGCGGTTGCAGTCGGAGACGAACCGGACCATCGGCCTGATTTCGCACGTGCCCCTGATCAAGGAGCGGCTGACCACGCAGGTGGAAGTGGTCAAAAGCTCGACGGGCCACTCGAGCATCAGCCTGCGCTCCTAGCCCTGCTGGGGCGGCAAGGCCTTGGGCTGGCCTAGCTTGCGCAGGAACTCGCCGATGCGTTCGAGGGTGAGCACGTGCTGGGGCAGGGCCAGCTCGATGGCGGCGCGGGGCATGACGTTCAGCTCGGCCTCCTCGGGCGACTGGGCGATGCCGATGCCCCCGGCCTCGACGATGCGGCGCAGGCCGGCGGCGCCGTCGTGGTTGGCGCCCGTGAGGATGATGCCCAGCGCGCGGGAGCCGAAGACCCGCGCGGCAGTCTCGAAAAACACGTCGATGGAAGGCCGCGAGTAGTTGACCTTTTCTTCCACGCTCAAGGCGAAACTGCCATCGCTTTCGAGCAGCAAGTGGTAGTTGGGCGGCGCGAAATAGACCACGCCCGGCCGGGGGACCTCCTTGTCCTCGGCCTCTTTGACGCGCAAGGGGCACTGCTGGCCGAAAAAGTGCAGGTGATAGTCGCCCTGCCGGGGATGGAGGTGCTGCACCACCACCAGCGGGAAGCTGGTCTTTGGGTGGAGCATGGGCAGGACGCGCCCCAAGGCCGTCATCCCTCCGGCCGACGCGCCGATGGCCACCAGGTGTTCGTAGGGGATGCCGTTGGAGTTCATCATCGGGTGGAAATTTGCCAGAAGACTTTTTTTTGAAGGAGAGATTGGATTTTTCGCTGGCCAATCTTTCGTAAATTTAGAGATTTGAAGGAAACGAACCCCAAAAAAGAAGATTTCCGAAAATTGGATTTTCCCATTTTGCCCCAAAATTTTCTTCAAAATTTGGAAAAATTTTTTCCAAAAAAGACAAAAAACCGCGGTTTATACCCTCTTGAAAAATAAAAACATCCATGAATTACCTTCTCTTTGACGATTCGTGCCGAGACAGCCTGCTTCCGCTGACCTTCACGCGGCCCGTGGCCGACCTGCGGGTGGGCATCCTGACGATCAAGGAAAAATGGGACATCTGCCTCAAAGGCGAATGCCACTTCTGGACGGTGGACCATCTGGGCGAAAAGTTTCCTGCCAAAATCGAGGACGACAACCTGTTCATCAACGGAAGCCTTTTCCCGGACAACCGCCTGGTCAAGAAGGCCTGCTCGCTGAAGCTGGGGCAGTGCCTGCTGCAAGACGGCCTGCTGCTGGCGGCCCGGCTCGACGCGGCGGCGGCCAAGGCCTTCCAGCCCGATTCTTGGGACGGCCTGGAAGTGGTCAGCACCAGCGCGAAGCTGGAGCGGCTGGTGCATCCGCACGAGATATTCCTCAAAAACGGGGCGCAGATCGAGTTCGACTTCCGCATCCTGACCCGGGGGCGGCGCTCGCAGAAGATCAGCGACACCAACCGCGTGGCCAACGCGAAGAACATCTTCATCGAGGAGGGCGCCGTGGTGGAATTTGCCACGCTGAACGCGAACGACGGCTTCATCTACATCGGCGAGAACGCCGAGGTGATGGAGGGCTGCCTGGTGCGGGGCTCGCTGGCGCTCTGCCAGGGCGCGAGCCTGAAGATGGGAGCCAAGATCTACGGGCCGACCACGGTGGGGCCCTACTGCAAGGTGGGCGGCGAGCTGAACAACGTGGTGCTGCACTCGCATTCCAACAAGGCCCATGATGGGTTTCTGGGCAACGCCGTCATCGGCCAGTGGTGCAACCTGGGCGCCGACAGCAACAACTCGAACCTGAAGAACAACTACGAGGAAGTGCGGATGTGGAGCTACCCGAGCGGCCGTTTCGAGCCGACGGGCCTGCAATTCTGCGGCCTGGTCATGGGCGACCACTCAAAGTGCGGCATCAACACGATGTTCAACACGGGCACAGTGGTGGGCGTCAGCGCGAACATCTTCGGCCCCGGCTTCCCGCGCAACTTCATCCCGTCGTTTTCGTGGGGCGGGGCCTCTGGCTTCACGACCTACGCCCTGCCGAAGGCCCTGCGCACGGCCGAGCTGGTCCTGGCGCGCCGGGGCATCGCCCTGGACGAGGTGGAGCGCCGCCTGCTGGAGCGGGTCTTCGAGCTGACGCGGCCCTACCGCTCGTGAGCCAGGGCGCGGGCAAGAAAAGCGGCTTCGCTGCGTTCGGACAGCAGCATTTTTGGCATCTTTGCCACAACCGAAACAAAAACTGAAACGATGAGACGAATTGGCATTTTCATCCTTGCGCTGCTGGCCTTTGGCTCCTGCCGCCGCGGGGCCTTGCGGCCTTCCAACGTCTGGGAATACTTTGGCGACTTCCCGCAGCTACCGATGGCCTCTTCGACGGCCTTTTCGATGGGCGGGCGCGGCTACGTCTGCGGCGGCTGGAGCGACGGCTACTTCAGCGACCTTTGGGAATACGACCCCTCGGCCGACGTGTGGACGCAGAAGGCGCAGTTCCCCGGCACGGCCCGCGAGAAGGCCGCGAACTTCGTCATCGGCGACCGGGCCTTCGTGGGGACGGGGGGCCAGTTGGCCGGGGGCGAACGGCTGCTCTTCTGCGATTTCTGGATGTATGCCGCCAGCACCAACTCCTGGAGCCGCGTGGCCGACCTGCCCGGCGGGGCGCGGCACTCGGCCGTGGGCCTTTCGGCGGCGGGCTACGGCTTTGTGGGCTTCGGCACCGACTCGACAGGGCACCGGCGCGACTGGTGGCGCTACGACCCGGCCACGAGCCAATGGCAGGCCGTGGCCGAGTTCCCGGCCATGGAGCGCAGCTCGAGCTTCGCCTTCAGCCTGGGCGACGAGTGCTACGTGGGCGGAGGCCAGAACCTCGACTACCAGCTCTCGGTCGATTTCTGGCGCTACTCGCCCGCGAGCGACCAGTGGACCCGCCTGCCCGACTTCCCCGGCCAGAGCCGCGAGCGGGCGATTTCGTTCGGCATCGGCCTGAACGGCTACGTGGTCTCGGGCCTGGGCCAGGGCCTGGTGGCGGGCGACACCTGGACCTATGACGTCAAGCGGGAGCGCTGGGTGCAAATGGCCGACTTCGCGGGCGCGGGGCGGACCACGGGCATGGCCTTCGTGCTCGACGGCATCGCCTACGTGGGCCTGGGCTACCAGTTCCGCGACCTCTGGCTCTACTATCCCTGAGCATCTTACCCTGGCCCTAACGAAACCTTCGACAAGCAGCTCGACATGAACCTCAAGAACCTTTTCGCGTTTTCCCTGATCGTGCTGTCGCTGGGCGCGGCCTCGCCTGGCCGGGCGCAGATGCCCGTGGGCAGTTGGCGCGACCACCTGCCCCACAACCGCGGGGTGCAGGTCGTGGAGGTGGACGGCAAGATCCACGTGGCCACGACCTCCGGCCTGTTCATCTACGACAGCGCCACGGGCCAGATGGAGACGCTCACCAAGGCCAACCAGCTCTCGGACTCCAGGCCCAGCGCGCTGGCCTACGACGCCAGCACCCAGACCCTGGTGCTGGGCTACGAGAACGGCAACCTGGACCTGGTCAGCCACGACGAGGTCTTCAACCTGCCCGACATCAAGCGCAAGCCCATGTCGGGCTACAAGCGCGTCAACAACATCGAGTGCCTCGACGGCAGGGCCTACCTGTCGTGCGGCTTCGGCATCGTGGCCCTGGACCTTCGCCGCCGCGAGATCATCGACACCTACTTCATCGGCCCGCAGGGCATCCGCGTCAACGTCAACCAGACCGCGACCGACGGACAGACCCTCTACGCGGCCACCGACTCGGGGCTGTTCCAGGCTCCGCTGGCGGCCAGCAACCTGGTCGATTTCAACGCCTGGAGCCGCACGCCGCAGGTCATGGGCCGGAGCCGGCTCTCCTCGGTGGCCATTGTGCGCGACACCCTGCTGGTCATCACCGATGTGCCCAACGGCGAGATGGACACCACCTATTTCCTGGCCGGCGGGCAATGGCAGAGGCTGCGGTCCGCGGCCTTCCAGCTCGAGCGGCTCAGGGTGAGCCAGGACAGGCTGCTGCTCTGCGGAAGCTACCAGGTCCGGCACTATGCCGACGGGCTGCTCTCGACTCCGGGCACCTACTACGACTATGGCTTCGGTGCGGCGCAGGTGCGCGACGCCACGCTCGACGCGCAGGGCACCTTCTGGATTGCCGACAACGCGCACGGGCTGGTGCGCCGCTCGCCGGGGCAGGACTTCGCCAGCCTGTTCCCCCCCGGGCCTGCCCACGCCGGGGCCACCGACTTCAGCATGGCCGGCACCGAGGTCTGGGTGGCCGGAGGAAGCCCCAGCAGCCCCTGGAACCACCTGGGGGCCTACTACTTGCGCGACGGCCAATGGCTCAACCTCAACAACAAGACCGTGCCCGAGCTGGAAAACATCCCCAACATCAGCTACCTCCAGGCCGACCACACCCTGCCGGGGCGCGTCTGGGCCGGCTCGTGGGGATACGGCGTGGTGGAGTTCCAGGATGGGCAGTTCGTGGCGCAATACGACCACACGAACAGCCCCTTCCGCAACATCGACGGATACTCCAACGGCTACATCCGCGTGGTCGGGTTCGCCCAGGACGCCCGCGGCAACCTCTGGACCGCCACGGCCCGCACCCGCGACCCGGTTTACGTCCGCACCCCCGATGATGGCCAGTGGCACGACCTGGCCTCCAGCCTCTCCCTCTTCGGCATCGACCAGAACCTCGGCGACATCGTCGTTACGCCGCAGGGCCACGTCTGGCTGATCGCTTCGGGCAAAGGCATCTACGCCCTCAACCCCAACGGCACGCCCGACAACGACCAGGACGACCAGGAGCGCCTCTTTTCCATCAACGACCGCGAGGGAAACCTGGTCAGCAGCGGCATCTACTCGTTGGCCCTGGACCGCGACGGGGCCGTATGGGTGGGCACCGACAGGGGCGTCGTCGTTTACAGCGACCCCGGCTCGCTGTTCACCGACGGGGCCTCCTTCTATGCCCACCGGCCCATCACCGAGGCCAGCGGCATCCCCGACTACCTGCTCAAATCCGAGATCGTGACGGCCATCGCCATCGATGGGGCCAACCGCAAGTGGCTGGGCACGGCCAGCGCCGGGGCCTTCCTGGTCTCCAGCGACGGCACGCAGCAGATCAGCCACTTCTACTCCGACAACAGCCCCTTGCTCTCCAACTCCATCTCGGCCATCGGCATCAACCCCAACGACGGCGAGGTCTTCTTCGCCACCTCCGAGGGCATGGTCTCCTTCCGCGGCGACGCCACCCAAGGCCGGCAGGATTTCGAGGCCGTCAAGGTGTTTCCCAACCCCGTCCGCGAGAACTTCGAGGGCGTGGTCAGCATCACCGGGCTTGTCACCGACGTCAACGTCAAGATTACGGACGTGGCCGGAAACCTTGTCTATGAGACCACCGCCAACGGAGGACAGGCCACCTGGGACGGCCGCAACCTCTGGGGCGACCGCGTGGCCACGGGCGTTTACCTGATCTTCTGCACCAACGAGGACGGCTCGAGCACCCACATCGAAAAGCTGCTCTTCATCCACTGACCCGGACGAACATCGTCCCCCAAACCCAACCGCCCACCCCTATGGAAACCTCCCGCCTTGCCCAGGCCACCGGCGCCCTCTTCGGCCTGCTCGGGGTCATCGCCGGCTCGCTGACGGCGCATCCCATCCGCCCCTACCTCGAATCGGTGGGGCAGGTGGCGAACTACGAGCTGGCCAACTCCTTCCTGCTCTTCCACGGCCTGGCCCTGCTCGCCGTGGCCAGCCTCTACCCTACCCGACCCGCCAAGGCCCTGCGGCTCTCGGCGCTGTTCCTGGCCCTGGGCAGTCTGCTGTTCTGCGGCACGCTCTACCTCAAGGCCTGGCTCCCGCTCGGCCCCCTGGGCGTGCTCACCCCCACGGGCGGACTGCTGCTGATGCTCGGCTGGCTCTCCCTGCTCGCGGGCGCCTTCGCGCGGCCCTCCGTCGCGAAGTGACGGCGACACGACGCAAGCCCTCGGCCACTTTCCTTTGAATCGACCCCTTCCCAAAGCTGCCGCCGCAATGATCAACGAGATACACATTGAGAATTTCAAGTCCATCCGCGCATTGAAGTTGCCGCTTCGCCAAATCAACGTCTTGATTGGAGCCAACGGAGCCGGAAAAAGCAACTTCATCAGCTTCTTCACCTTTTTGGACAGGCTGTACCGCCGGGGCTTGCAAAACCATGTGGCCGAGCATGATGGCGCTGAAAACATCTTGCATTTCGGACTGAAGCATTCCAGCCACCTGTTTTGCCGCATCGAGTTCGACCAGCTCAACCGCTACTATTTCAAACTGCTCCCGAACCAGCAGGGGAATCTATTCTTTGAAACGGAAGGCACGCAGTTTCACCACGGAAATGCGGATTGGGACAAGATGGAGCTGGGCAATGGATACAAGGAAAGCGCGCTGAAGGAACAAGAAACAGGAAGGTACAAGGATGTGAAAGCGCACATGGAATCTTTCAAAGTGTTTCACTTTCATGACACCAGCAACACGGCGAAGATCAAGCTGAAATGCAACATCAACGACAACGCCTATCTGCGGGCGGACGCCGGGAATCTTGCCGCGTTTTTGTACCTGCTCAAAGAAAGGCATCCCAAGGAATTGAAGAAGATCGAAATGTCCATCCGCTCGGTGGCCCCATTTTTCGAGGGCTTCCTGCTTCAACCCGACAGGCTGAACCCCGAGCTCATCCGATTGGAATGGAAGGAGCGAAATTCGGACATGTACCTGAACGCCACGCATTTGTCGGACGGCACGCTGCGGTTCATCGCGCTGGCAACTGTTCTTTTGCAGCCCCAAAAGCCCAAGATCATCCTCCTCGATGAGCCTGAACTTGGCCTGCACCCATTCGCGATCAGCAAACTTTGTGGCCTTGTGCAGCAAGCCGCCGCACACAGCCAGATCATCATCGCCACCCAGTCCGTCAATTGGGTGGACAACTTTGAAGCCCAGGACATCATCACCGTGGACAGAAAGGACGACCAGTCCGTTTTTTGCCCGAGAAATGGCAACGAGTTGAAAGATTGGCTCGATGAGTACAGCATGGGCGAGCTGTGGAGCAAAAACGTGATTGGAGGCAGGCCATGAAAGATTTGTACATCATCGTGGAAGGCGAAACAGAGTTGGAATTTCTGAAACGCGTCTTGATTCCCTATCTTGTTGACAAGGGCATCCGTTCCCACATCAGCGGCTTAAAAATAACAATGAAAGGGGGAGGGCATGGTTTTAACAATATTGAGCATTTCAAAAATACCATCAGGCCGCTGCTTCGCTACAGCGGCCAACCTGTCATCACCTCTTTGATTGATCATTACGGCATTAACAGTGAAAAAAAATTGCCCAATTACGCAAATTGCATCGCCCGAAATACGGTTGAAGATCGAATTTCCTGCATGGAAAAAAGCCTAGCGGATGTCGTGAATGCCATGCAACCTTATCCCTTTTTTATTCCAAACATCCTTCGCCACGAATTTGAAACCCTACTCCTTGCCGATCCAAAAGCTGGATTCGCCTTGGAAGATGAGCGCATAACCCAAGCGGTATTGGCCCTATGCGCGGATTTTCCTGACATTGAAGAAATCAACTGCACACCCCAGGGAGCGCCTTCCAAGCGGCTGGAGAAAATCTACGAAGAGCACAATCAAAAATACAACAAAGTAGCCATTGGGGTTGATGTTGCCGAATTGATGGGAATAGAAGCTATCCTTCAAAAATGCCCACGGTTCAAATCGTGGGTGGATACGATTTTTCTCGCTGTAACTCAGTCCAACAATAACGGCAGGTAAAAAGCACAAGCAAGTGATTGGATTCAGTCTAAACAAGTCAACTTTATTCGGAAATATGAAAAGTTGCTCATGGATTTTTTCACCCCATAGGCCCAAAAGTCACAAAAATTTTGTGCTCTTTGGGGTTGACGGATAAACCCTGCCACTTGTTATTCCGTTGTACCACGATGCAGACTACCAAAAAATTCCGGGAAATGTTGGAGCACGGGCAAAAAAGCCAAGCTCATTTGAGATCCTTACTTGTTGACCTAAAGGCAATATTGACAGAAATCGCTAAAGAAAGGACGCCTGAAGATGGACAGCAATAAAATCATACAGGGCGATTGCCAAGATAAATTAAAGGAGCTAAGAGACGAAAGTGTCGATTTGGTCTATTTTGACCCGCCTTTCTTCACGCAAAAAACACATTCTCTTAAAAGCCGGGATAACTCAAAAACATACGCGTTTGAAGACAGGTACAACTCTTTGGATAAATATTTGGAACTCATTGAAAATGTTTTGGAACATAGCCAAAGAGTGCTCAAAAACACGGGAAGTGTTTTTCTTCATTGCGACAAAACGGCCTCGCACAACATAAGAGTTATCCTTGACAAAGTTTTTGGACGCGATAATTTTCAAAGTGAGATTGTTTGGTCCTATAAACGTTGGTCAAATTCTAAGAAGGGATTGTTGAACGCGCATCAAGTCATATTCTTTTACTCGAAGACAAAAAATTTCAAATTCAACACGATTTATACAGACTACTCGGCCACAACAAACATTGATCAAATTTTGCAAGAAAGAGAACGTGATGAAAATGGAAAGTCTGTCTATAAACGTGATGAAAATGGCAATATCGTTCTTGGAAAAGGAAAGAAAGGTGTTCCATTGTCCGATGTTTGGAACATACCCTACCTAAACCCCAAAGCCAAAGAAAGGACAGGATACCCGACTCAAAAACCTGTACTGCTGCTCAACCAAATCATCCGTATCGCAACCGATGAAGGAGACCTTGTCTTGGACCCATTTTGCGGCAGTGGCACGACTTGTGTTTCTGCCAAGCACTTGAAGCGGTGTTATATTGGCATTGACAAGTCAATGGATGCTGTCAATTTGGCCAATTCAAGGCTGGGTGAGATGGTCATCACAGAATCAGAATTGCTCAACAAAGGAACTGAAAGTTATCTTGAAAAAACAGAGAAGGAGCTCGCCATTCTTCAGAGCATCAACGCGATTCCCGTTCAGCGAAACGCGGGAATTGACGGATTTTTAAGGGAACAAAACAAGGACAAGCCTGTCCCTGTCAAAATTCAACGCGAGGATGAGACCCTTGGCGATGCTATTGAGAAATTGGAAAGGGCATCCATTGGAAAAGGCTACGACTACAAAATTGTTGTCCAGACAAGCGAATCGGTTGCTGGCCGATTGTTTGGATTCGAATCCAATGTGCAAATAATCAAGTCGTTGGAACTGCAAGCAAAAGAGCGAGCCCAACAAAGCACGAAGGCACAACGTGCAGTAGGGTCGATTGCTGGTGCCGCAGGGATCTGAACGACGCAGCCAAAGCCATCATTCGGGCCTGCCGCCCGGCCCAACCACTTGGAATCCAAGCTATCAAGCCCAATCTTCTTTGGGCAGGCGCATGATTTTGGGGCAATTTGAGCCATGTTGCTTTCGAGATTGCTGGATTCCAAAAATAAGCGGCCGAGTCCGCATTGAACCCCTACGGGGTTCTGGTTCGCGGCGGTTCGCTGCTCCCCAGATTTCATCCGGGGCTATTGAAAATCAATCCCTTCGGGATGGGCGGAACAGCCCTGTTTTGTGGGACGCTGGTGCTTGGGACATTTCACCCATGAACGCAACTTGGTATGAGCAATCCTACTCTGGTAAAGGCTACCCAGAGGGAGACGATGAGGATTGCCTCAACCCAACATTCTAATTTCTTCAAGAAAAGCAGAAAGTTTGTTGAATCGCGGCTGTTTCTAGCGAAGCTCTGAAACGAACGCCATGCTCGTTGAATCTTGGTCGAACCGGGCAAACAGAGTCGCGTGCGCAGGGACAAGCCCCAGGCGCGATGCGCGCGAAAGACAACGGGGTGAAAAGGCTATCGCCAAGTTTTTTTGGCGAAATGGAACCTTTCTCAAAAAAAAGCTGTCTTTTTGCGACAGAGAAAGACGAACGCGCCTAACGCCTCGCCTTTTCGCGCTTCCAACGCCCTCGGTTGGGGATTGTCCCAGCCAAGGCCAAACATCCTGGACAAGATGAAAAACACCGCATCGACATTACTTTTTTTCTTTGCCCTGGTTTTAGTTACTCAACTGTTGGCCAGCAACTTGGCCTTGGCGCAGATAGACCTCGGCCCCGACAGGTTCGAGTGCGTGGGCCAAGGCGTCCTGCTCGACGCGGGCCAAGGCTACGACAGCTACACCTGGAGCAACGGCCACGACCAAGCCCAACTGCTGGTGGAAATCGCGGGGACCTACTGGGTGCGCGCCACCCGCGGCGGGCAAACCTTCGCCGATACCGTCGTGGTGGCCTTCTATCCCTTTTCGCGGGGCAGGGCCAACATCTGGTACTTCGGTTACGGCGCCGGCATCGACTTCAACCAGCGCCCGCCCGCGGCCCTCTTCGACGGCAAGACCTTCCACTACGAGGGCGTGGCCACCATCAGCACCGACCAGGGCGAGCTGCTCTTCTACACCGATGGCATGACCGTCTGGACCCGCGAGCAGCAGCCCATGCCCAACGGCATCGGCCTGCTGGGCGACTTCTCGTCCACGCAGTCGGGCGTGGTCGTGCCGCAGCCGGGCAACGATTCCATCTACTTCCTCTTCACGGTCGATTCCGAAGCCCGGCGAAATGGCCTTCGGTATTCTGTCATCAACATGTCAAAAAATAACGGGCTTGGCGATGTCGTTCTGAAAAACGCGCCCTTGTTCGCCCCCGCGGCCGAGAAGATTACCGCCGTGCGCCACGCCAACAACCACCACATCTGGGTCGTTGCCCACTACTGGAACAGCTCCGACTTCGCCGTCTTCCGGGTGGACGATTTCGGCTTCGACCCCGTGCCGCGGGTCTTCACCGCAGGCAGCCCGCACCTGGGCAACGACCCGATGTTCAACCGCGACTCGCACGGCTACCTGAAGTCCAACCCCGAAGGGACGCTGCTGGCCTCGGCGCTTCAAGCGTCCAACGTGGTGGATATCATTCGCTTCGACAAGAACGACGGCACCATCGAAGAGGGCTTCACCCTCGACCTGGGCCAGGGATGCGGCCCCTACGGAGTCGAGTTCTCGCCCGATGGACGCCTGCTCTACGCCTCCTGCATCACCGAGGGAAGCGTGTTCCAGTTCGACCTCGCGAGCCAAGACTCGGCCACCGTCCAGCAGAGCATGACCCGCGTAGGCTACTCGCCCTTGCGCGAGCCGGGCGCCCTGCAACTGGCCCCCGACGGCAAGATCTACATGGCCCGGCATTTCTCCAACTTCATCGGCACCATCGAAAACCCCAACCAGCTAGGGCGGGAATGCCAGTTCGATTTTGACGGTTTCCGAACGGCCCAGCCCTCGGGCGGCTTCAACCGCAGCGCCATTGGCCTGCCCAACTTCATCCAGAGCTACTTCTTTTTCCCTGACATCAGTTTTGGACAGGTATGCTTGGGCGATACCACCCATTTCAGCATCACCAATGCCTTCAACATCGACTCCGTCCAATGGAGCTTCGGCCTCGAAGGCGTCGAACGCATTGGCTTCGAGACCAGCTTGCTGTTCGACACCGCCGGAACCTATCCCGTGCAGGCCATTCTTTACCAGAGCTGCCAAGTAGATACTGTTCGCAAAAAAATAGAAATCAGCCCCTTGCCCTTGCCTGACTTGGGCGCCGACACTCTGATTTGCCACGGGCAGAGCATCACGCTCGACCCTGGCGTTTTTGAGACCTACACCTGGACTCCCGCCGGTTCGCCCCGGGCGGGAGCCGCCCTGACCACTGGCGAGGCCGGGGTTTACCTCGTCGAGGTCAGTTCCGGTAGCGGGTGTTTCAACAGCGATACAGTCGTTATCAATGTTACAGAGCCTATCGAAATCCATTTTGATATAACCAATGGTTCATGCGTGCAATTGGGCCAGGGCCAAATCGACGCGACAGTGGCGGGTGGAACAGGCGGAATTTCTTTTGTTTGGGAAACCGGAAGCACGGAAACGAGCTTGCAAAACCTTACGGAAGGATTCTATGCGCTGACCGCCACCGACGGGCACGGCTGCATCCGCACTGACAGCGCGTTTGTCAGCGAAAACCCGATTTTGGAGCTGATTGGCTATCCGATAAGTTGTTTTGGTGCCAACGACGGGGCCATCGCGCTTCGCATCCAAAATGCTACTGACCCGACAACGATCGCCTGGAGCGGTGGCCAGTCCACCGACTCCATCAGTGGCCTGGCGAAGGGCTTTCACAGGGTTACAGTTACGGATTTCAACGGCTGCTCCACCACCGATAGCGTACAAATCCTTGAGCCGAACCCGCTGGACATAACACCTTATCCGCAAGACCCACAATGCTGGAATTTGGCCAACGGCGTCATTGATTTGAACATCACGGGCGGCACATGGCCCTACACCGTGTTGTGGTCGAACGGCTCCACCCAGCCCGACCAGGTGGGCCTGACGGCCGGAACTTACCAAGTTTGGGTAACGGACACCCTCGGTTGCCAAGGCCAAGACCAGGCCACGCTGAGCCAGCCCGACACCCTGGTGCTAGAACTTTGGGTGCCGGAAATCGCCTGTGGAGAAGAAGGCCCGGCCCTGGCATGGGCCAGCGGCAGTGGCGGGATGGCCCCCTACGGTTTCCGCTGGTCCAACGGCGGTCTCGACACGCTGGCCTATCTGCCTGTCGGCACGCACAAGGTCAGCCTCATCGACCAGCGCGGCTGCCAAACCGACTCGGTTTTCGAGGTGGTTTCCAACGCAATCACCGTTCAGGCTGAACTGTCAGAACCGAGCTGCAACGGTCTTGCTGACGGGGCAATAAGCCTGCTTCTTGCCCCAGGAAACACCTACGAGGTACTCTGGGACGATGGCGAGACCACGGCAGTTCGCGCCGGATTGACTGCCGGGACCTACGGAGTATCCGTTACCAACGATGAGGGATGCTCGTGGCAAGGAAGTTTTCAATTGCTTGAACCTGAAGAACTTGGTCTCGAAATCCAGGAGCTTCGTCCTCCGGCCTGCTTTGGCGGAGCCGATGGCCTCGTCGTGCTGAAACCTTCGGGCGGAACCCCCGAGCACCGCTTCGGATGGGGAAACCGTCCCGTTGGCTTTGAAAATGAAATTGGAAACTTATCGGAATTTGACAATTGGGCCATTGTGATAGACGCCAACGGCTGCCGCGATTCGCTCTGGGTTGAGGCGGAGCTGCCCGAGCCGCTGCTCCTGCTTCCGTTTAGCTACCTCCCGCCCGACTGCCACGGCGAGGCCACGGGCACGCTCACAGCGCTGGCCACGGGCGGAACGGGGACGCTCGGGTACAGCCTCGACGACAGGCCCGGGCAGGCCGAGGGCTTCTTCGTCGATGTGGCCGCGGGGGAGCATCGGGTCAGGGTCAAGGACCAGAACGGATGCGGGGCCGATCAGCCGTTTTCCATGCCCCAGCCCGGAGCCCTCGTTTTGCAGGCAAGCATTTTGCAAGTCCCTGATTGCGAGCTTTCTACGGGCGTGCTCGAAGTCGAGGCCACCGGGGGGAGCGCGCCCTACCTTTTTCGCCTCGACAGCGAGGAAATCCAGGCCTGGAACGTTTTCGCGGGCATCGCGCCGGGCGGCCACTGGGTGGAGGTGCAAGACGCCAACCGCTGCATGGCCAGCCTTCGCTTCGAGATGCCCGCCTTGCCCGATTGCCAGTCGCTGCTCGAGTTCCCGAACGTGTTCTCGCCGGACGGGGATGGAGTCAATGACTTGTTGGTTCCCAGGCACTTGCGTCTAGCCACATTCGAGGCCAGGATCTTCAACCGCTGGGGCGACCTGCTCTACGTCTGGAACCAGGCCGACAGCGGATGGGACGGAAGCGCCAATGGCCAGCCAGCGGCCGAGGGCGTTTACTTCCTGACCGCCTCCGCCCGCGGCCTGGACGGTCAGGTTTGGGATTTGAGCAAAATTGTCCATCTTTATCGCTGAAAAGAAAATCGTTGATTCATAAACACATTGCAAACATCTTGTCAACCTTCGAATAGCGCGGCAAATCTGAATCCCCAATTGAAAAAAAAAGTAGCCATATTGCAATCCAACTACATTCCCTGGAAAGGATATTTCGACATGGTCAATGCGGTGGATGTCTTCGTGTTGTACGACTCGGTCCAATATACCAAAAACGACTGGCGAAACCGCAATTCGATCAAGACCCAATCGGGGCCGAAATGGCTGAGTATTCCCATCGAGTTTCACTTGGGGCAAAAGATTCGCGACATTGAAATCAAGGACGGGCTTTGGCGCAAGAAGCACTGGTCGAGCATCGCGCAATCGTATGCCAAATCGGAGCATTTGAAGCGTTACAAGAACGATTTCGAGGAGTTGTACCTGGGCAGCCAAGAAAGCAGCCTGAGCCAGGTGAACCGCGGTTTCATCGAGTTGGTGAACCGCATCCTGGGCATCAAGACGGCTTTGAAATGGTCTTGGGAGTACGATTTGGGCCAGGGCAAGAGCGAGCGCCTGTTGCGCGTCTGCCAGCAAGAAGGGGCGACTTGCTACCTTTCGGGCCCCGCGGCCAAGGACTACCTCGATGTCGAACTTTTTGAGCAAAACAACGTGCGTGTGGAATGGATGGACTACTCGGGCTATCCAGAATACCGGCAGCTTTTTCCTCCATTCGCGCATGGGGTCAGCGTTCTGGACCTGATTTTCAACGAGGGCCCGGATGCCCCCAAATTTATGAAAAGCTTTGGAAACCATGCGATTTGATTTTCTGATGAGCTCCGAGCGATCGGGCAGCAACTTCCTGACCAAGATACTGGACGCCCACCCGCAGGTTTGCGGGCCTTCGCCCTCGCACGTCTTTCGGACATTTGCCCAAAACATTCTGAATTATAGCGACTTGGACCGCGACGAGAATTGGCACTGCCTGCTCGAAGACTTCATCCAATACCGCGAGGTAAGCCTGGGCATTTGGAACAGCCACGTTGAACGGCAGGAACTTGAGGAGCAGGTGGGCCAGCGGAGGCTTTCGGCGCTGTTGCGTTACGCGTATGAGAAAGAAGCCCAAAGCCACGGAAAGCAGCGTGTTTTCGTCAAAGAGAACAAGCTGTACGAATACCTTCCCTACCTGCTGTTGGAATTTCCCGGGGCCAAGTTCGTTTACCTGGTCCGCGACCCACGCGACACGGCGCTCTCGTTCAAGAAGTCGCCCAACCATGGCGGCCGCATCATCAAAGCCGTGGAAACTTGGAAGGAGCAGCAGCAACATTATTACCGCATTCAGGGCTATTTGCGAGATTCGGGGAGGGTAATGCGCATCCGGTACGAGGATTTGGTGCAAGAGCCCGAAACCTGCTTGAAGGCCCTCTGCGCTTTCCTCGAACTGGAGTATTCACCGAAGATGCTTGATTTTCACAGCGTTCCGCTGACAGTGGCCAATGCTGCCAAACTTGCCAACTGGCAAAACCTTGCCAAGCCCATCTTGCAGGACAATTTCGGAAAGTTCCGCGACGAACTCTCGGATCTGGAGCTGGCCTTCATCGAGAAAAGCTGCGCCAACGAGATGCGCAACCTGGGTTATGTTCCGGAGAATCAAAGCCCCAAAATTCTTTCGATGCTTGCCGAAGAGCTCCAGTCGCAGGAGCAGGCACTTCCTGTTCTTGAGCTAGAAGCATTGGGTCCCGAAGAGCAAAGTCTGCGCCAGAAGCGCCAGGCCGTCATCGCTAACATTTTGGAACGATCTCTATAATCATCTCCTATGCCAAATCCCATCCAATATTCTGTCGTCGTTCCTGTTTACAACAGCACCGATTCGCTGATTGAGCTGTCCGATCGTCTGGAAACCGTCTTCAAAGAAACCCTCAAAGCGAGCTATGAAGTGATTTTCGTGGATGACGCTTCGCCCAATCCTGAAACATGGCCAACGCTCCAGAAATTGCAGCAGCTTCCGCGGAATATCTCGATTGTGCAACTGACCCGAAATTTCGGAAAGCCCGGAGCCGTATTGTGCGGGTTTTCGCAGGTGCAAGGCAAGTTTGTCGTCATGATGGACGATGATTTGCAGCATTTCCCTGAAGACATTCCTCATCTGGCCCAGAAAAAAAACCATGATATTGTCATTGGTCATTTCAAGAAGAAAGAGCATGGCTGGGCCAAACGCGTTACCAGCGACATGAAGGGATGGCTTGATTCCGTCTTGTTGGGAAAGCCCAAGCACGTTTCCAACGGGGCTTTTGTACTTTTGAAGAGGGAGGTCGTTGATGCAGTTTTGAAATTGCAAGTGGCTTACCCCTATATCTCGGCCCTGTTGTTCTTCGTTTCGAAGGATGTTGTGAACGTGGATGTCCGCCACGGCAAGCGGACTTATGGCAAAACAGGTTATACGCTTGGCAAGCTGGTCGGGCAGTTCTTAAACTTCATCATCAACAACTCCTCTTTGTTGCTGCGTGGGGTCGCCGTAGTCGGGATGCTCTTCTCAACAATGAGCATCGTGTTGGGGATTTACTATTTCGTGCGTTCATTTTTCCAGGTGGTGAACGTCCCGGGGTGGACCTCCATGATCGTGGTCATGCTCTTTTCGACGGGCCTGATCCTTTTCGCCCTCGGGGTCATTGGCGAGTACCTCATTCGCATCATCAACGGCATCGAAAATCGTCCTTCATATATTGTAAGACACAAAAGGACAAGCAATTATGACAAATGAGAAGCCAAAGGCGATTCCTGCAGCCTTTTTGTTCCTCCTTCTGGTTCCGGTGGTGCTGCGGGTCGTTTCGCCCTTGGTCTTCAAGCTGGCGGCCCTTTCGATGGAGGCCTTCACGCTGTGGAACATCGTGACCAACGCCCTGTACTGGCTTAGCCTCCTGGTCTTTGGGCTTCGGGCGGTTAGCTGGCAGTACGCCCTCAAGCACGTGCCGCTGTCGCTGGCCTATCCCATCAACAGCCTTAGCCTTGTTTTGCTGCTGGCCGTGGGCTATTTCTATTTCGGTGAAAGCGTAAACCTTTGGCACATCCTAGGCACGATTTTCATCGTGTCGGGCAGTGTGTTGATAGCCACCGACTCCATCGCATGAGCGTTCACCAATGGGCCTTGCTGCTCGGAGCCCTGCTCACGGTCGGCTCGCAGTTGGTGCTCAAGCACGGGGCGCTGGTCTCGAACCGCTCGACGCGGGGCTGGCGGCGCTTCCTGAACCGCTATGTGGCCTTGGGCTACTTCCTTTTCTTCCTGGTAACACTGACCAACCTCTATGGCCTGAAAGAAGCCGACTTGCTGTTCATGGCCTTGGTCAACCCCCTGACCTACTTGCTGGTGATACTGCTCTCGATCGCCATTTTCCGCGAGCCGACCAGCCCTCGGCAGCGTTGGGGCATCGGCCTGGTGCTGGCGGGCGTGGTCATGATGGGCCTGGCGCAATTCTGATGTGCCTAGCCCTGGTTTTGCCAGTGCTCGCGGAGGAACAGGTCTTTGATGAAGACTCCGTAGGCGCTCAGCACGGCGATCACGAATCCGGCGTAGCCGTCCAGCATTCCCATTTTGAGGAAATATTTCTTGAAGAAAATAAAGATGGGATGAAAAACAAGATGCACGATGGAAACCCGGCGCCCTTTGCGGAAGCGCTCTCGGGCGGCGATTTGTGAGAATTTGGCTATCTGGTTGACGTGCTGCGCGATGCTGTGGTAGGAATAGTGCAGCAGGTCGCCCGGGAGGTGCTGGGTGGAGCAGCCGGGGCGCAGGACGTACTTGTCGTGCGGGTCCTCGCCTTGCCAACTGCCCAGGCGGCTGTCCCAGAGGCGGAGTTTGCGGTCGGGGTACCAGCCGCTGTGCCGGATCCAGGTGCCGCAGTAGTTGGTCAGCCGGTTGAAGGTGTAGCCGTCGGCCTGCCAGTCGGCTTTCGCGCGCAGAATGGCTTGCCGCAGCGGCTCGGACAGCTCCTCGTCGGCGTCGAGCGAGAGCACGTGCGGGTGCGCGGCCTGCGCGGCGGCCCAGTTCTTCTGGGCGATGTAGCCCTCGAACGCGTGCTGGATAAACCTGGCTCCCAGCGCCTTGCAGATTTCCTCGGTGCGGTCGGTCGAGTACGAATCGACCACGACAAGCTCGTCGGCCACACCTTGCAGCGAGCGGAGGCAGCGCTCGATGTTGCGCTCCTCGTTGAAGGTGATGACCACGGCGGAAAGGGGCGGCATGGGCGCGTTCACTTGACGTGGAAGTCGAGCAGCTTGCGCCCGGCGATGGCGGCCTCGAGGTGGTCGCCGATCTGGACGGGCGCCACGCCCTCGGGGGTGCCGGTGTAGATCAGGTCGCCGATCTTGAGGGTCATGAAGCGCGAGACGTAGGCGATGATGGCGTCGATGCTGAAGATCATGTCGCGGGTGCTGCCAACCTGTCGGCTCTGGCCGTTGACCTTGAGGTCGAAGTGCAGGTTGTCGAGCGGGCCGAGCTCCTCCTTGCTGACGAACTCGCCCAGGGGCGCCGAGCCGTCGAAGGCCTTTGCGATTTCCCACGGGAGGCCCATTTTCTTGCACTGGTCTTGTATGTCCCTGGCCGTGAAGTCGATGCCGATGCCGATTTCGTCGTAGTAGCGGTGGGCGAACTCCTCCTGGATGTGCTTGCCCAGGCGGTTGATCTTGACCACCAGCTCCACCTCGTGGTGGATTTCCTTGGAAAAGTCGGGCAGGAAAAACGGCTTGTTCTTCTGGATGAGAGCCGACTCGGGCTTGAGGAAGAAGACCGGCTGCTCGGGCAGCGGGTTGTTGAGCTCCTTGGCGTGGTTGGCGTAATTGCGGCCGATGCAGATGATTTTCATGGCTCCAGGGGTGTTTTGATGGTATCGTGAGGCTTGGTCTGAAAGCCAAAAGTGTTAAAAATCGGGCATTTTACCAAAGCCGGAAAGGCCTGAAGCTCGTTCCCACCGACAAAATCGCTTCGCCGGACCTTTCACCCCTCCTTTTGTGGTTCCTTATGCGAGCGAGTGGCTAGCACAAAAAGGATCGGTTCGGGTAAAATCAAGTTTTCCGGTCAACACGAACCTGCTGTTCCTCAACTTCGGTTGTACCTTGACCTACCCCCCGCGGACCTTCTCCCGTTCCGAAGGTTCTTCTCCACGCCTTTGCCGAACACCGGCGAACTGTCGCAGGAGCCGATCGTCCGGCAGATCGGGTGGACGCGTATCGCCTTGACCGCTTGCGCGATGAAGCGCTCGAACAGCATCGCGAATCCGCCCCTCCCGCGGGGCCTTCGCCCGCCCTATCCTGCCGCCTTCCGCGGACTCACCAGCGCGCGCAGCATACCGCCCACGAGTTCAAAAAACGCCAAGGCGCTTGTTTTTCCAAGGTGCAGCATGTATCTTTGGGCATCGTCGATTTCAAACCCCCGATGATCAAGTCAACCTTCAAAACCGCGGATGTCCAGCGCCAAAGTCGGCAGCCGAACTTTCAAAACCTGTCGATTCGAATTTTGACGGATTGGCGCGGCTTCTGGAGCTGTGGATAAAATTCGTTGTTCTATTCCTTAATAGTGGGACAAAAAGAAATGCTTACATTGCACCATGAAAAAATACGAAGCAATATTGGCCAAGATCGCGGGGCTC
>JAIFMG010000007.1 GCA_020048645.1 Bacteroidota bacterium
GAGTCTCGCAAGGAGCCAAACCCATTGAGAGCCATCCCAATGAGACCAGGCCACCTGGCAAACTTCGGCACACCCCCAAAAGCCACCACCAAAAATTCGTCCCCTAGGCTCCAAAACCCTTTCCTTCAAAACCACTTTCGCACCCTCCATCCCTTTCGAGGACAAGAATATTTTTCGTGTTTTTCGTGCATTTCGTGGAAAAGATCTTTTCGTATTGATAATGCAAACTGAATCTAGCCTTTTACATAGATAGACTTGGAACGTCTTGGTTTTCGCGTTGAACCCCTGCGGGGTTCAACGCAGGCAAGGCCGCCTAACATGGGAATCCGGCAGGATTGAAAGCGACTTGGCGCAACAGGGCTGGAAAAAACCGAAAAGCCTTCATGCTAGAGGCGCATGAAGGCTTTTGGGTTCAAATGTCCACCAGGGCGTAATGCTCTTGCCTTGCTGAAGAGAAGTCCAGCATGGAGGCGAAGACTGCCCCCTCGGGCAGGGTCATGAAAATGGGCGTCCAGGCGTCCGCGGCTTGCTTGTCGTCCCAGGTGATGATGATCAGCCAGGCGCCGTCGTGGTCTTGATAGACTTCGCGGCCTTGGTAGCCTGCCTGGGATTTGATCCTGCCTTGGCGGATGTCGCCTTCGGCTTTCAGGAATTGCTCCTGCGTTACGCCCGCTTTCAGATTCAAGCGGACGACTTCCAAATACTGCTGTTTCATTTGGGCAAAAGATTTGAGAAAACGTTGAAGTGGGAAATGGAATTAGTCGCCATCACGTTTGGCGATTGCCTTGAACAAGGCCACGACCACCAGGATCTCGATGCCCAGCAGCACTGCCGCCACCACTGTTCCGGTTGCGAAGCCAGTTGTCAGGAGGGCGATAGCGATGGTCTGGATTTCGACCAAGGCCCTGGTGATGGTCATGATCGCCATGCTTTCGGGCACGCCCTTGCCGGCCACGACCAACAGGGCCAGGCCAATGGCCAGATTGCGCGCCGCGAATTCGTAACTCGCGTACTGGGCACCCAGACCTGCCAGATCAACGCCTGCCTGGCTGTTTTGGAACAAGACGGAATTGTCAAAATATCCGGAGACTCCAAAAGCGATGTTGGCCAAAGCGAGCAGGCCAACAACAATTCTCACCCAAAAGGGCACGATGTCAAAGTGCTTGGCCATGTGTTACTGGGTCAAAAATGCCTGTGAGGAAAAAACGCCCATCCGAAACGAGCTTGGGTCAATCATCTCCTTGAAATCATCGACGGAGGTTTCCTCCCTCCATCTTTCCATGGAGGCCCGCGCGTGCTCCAAACTTTCCCAATGGACCACGATCACCCAAGTGCCATCGGCATCGGGGCCAGTCTCGCGGCTGATGAAGCCGGCCTGCCTTGCCGCGTATTCAACGCCTACGCGGAAGTTTCTCGCCCCGAACGCTTCTTGCGAGATGCCTTCTTTGGGCTTGAAGTAGGTGATCTCAATGACTTGGTTCTCCATCCCGGTCAGCCTTTGAGTTGTTTCATGGCTGTCCCCCAGTCCTCCAGATGGAACACCGAGGCAAGCTTGCCGTCAACGACGCGATGGAAATCAATCGACATGATTTTGAACGACTTGGTGCCATCGGTGGGCAAGCCCATGAAATCGCCCTTGGGGGTGCCCGAGACCAGGCTCCGGACCACGTACTTGTCGCCGTCGTTGGCGATGTCCTGCGGCTCCCACCTGAGGTCGGGGATGAGCTTCCAAAAGAACTCGACCTGACCGATCAAGGCTGGTTTGCCTTTGCTCTCCACCGAGCCGCTCGAAAGGAAATCGTCTGCCAAAACTTCGCCCAGGACCGCCGTGGGAGTGGTTTCGGTGTTGACCGTGAGGGCCTTTTTGTAAAAGGAGGCCAGTGCTTCTCTGTTTTTGTCCATTGTGAATGAAATGAGATTGTGAATACTGGCGCGAATGTAAAGCCAAGCGGGGGGGCAGGAAAGGTAAAAGAGCGCCTTTTGATGATACGTTTAGCCCATGAGGCCCTCCCGGTACTCCGATGGGCTTTTCCGGGTGTGCTTGCGGAAGTATTTGACAAAATTGGTAGGCTCGTCAAAAC
This sequence comes from Bacteroidota bacterium, assembly GCA_020048645.1. GTDB lineage: Bacteria > Bacteroidota > Bacteroidia > Bacteroidales > UBA6013 > UBA6013. The sequence goes on from JAIFMG010000007.1 coordinate 2,082, forward strand.
CCAGCTCGTAGGCGACCTCCTTGATCGTGCTCGTTTCGTGGACCAGCAAAAGTTTGGCCTCCAGGAGGATCCTTTCATCAATCATCTGCTTGGGCGTCTTGCCCAATATCTGGCGGGTGGCCTTGTTGAGCCGCTTTTCGGTAACGAGCAGTTTTTCGCAATAGCCACTCACCGAGCGCGATTCTCTGAAATGGTTTTCCAAAAGGCCTTTGAAAAGCAAAAAACAATCTAAATCCAAATCTTTCCTGGGTTCGGCAAAGCCCTGCTTGTGCTTTTCTCTTTCGGCCAGCAGCAACAAGGTATGGACATGGTTTTTGAGGATCCTCCCCTGGGCGAAGTCGTTTTCTTGTCGCAATTCCTGCCTTATTTGTTCGCAGATCTGCAAAAAAAGACCTATCGAATGCCCAAGCTCAAGCGCGGAATGGCCCCTTATGCCATTGAACAGGACATTGCTTCTCAAGTATTGGGTGTCTTGTGCGGAATGGCAATAAAAATCGTCCGTGAAAATGATCATCTTGCCCTTGTAGTCGAGCTTTTCGTCGAACTGGTGCACCCTGCCCTTGTCCAAGAACAACAAACTGTTGGCCTTGATGTCCAAGCCTTCAAAATCAACGACATGCCTGGGGCTGCAATTCTCAAATATGAAGATGTGGTAAAAGTCGGTCCGATGCGGAACGAGCAATTTTTGCTTTGCTTTATTGACAAGATGCTCGATTTCCACCACTTCAACGGACAAATTGCCACTGTTTTTGAACTGGTACTCTTTTATTTTCATTGTGTTGCTCGATTTGTATGATGGCTTGGTCGCCAAGCGCAGAACCGCTCCCCGAGCGCGCAGGCAAGCTCTCTACGCTCCCGCCCGAAACCCTCGGCCAACCGCCCTGCCGCCCTTTTGTGACCGGGAAGAGGCTTTGGGTCCATCTTTGCGACAGCCGCTTCCACGGCGAGCCCACCTAGGCGGCAGGGTCGCGAGAGCTGCCTCCGCGATGTTACACCGAGAAGGCCAAATTCCCAAATCTTGGAGCAAAACATCCATCCTTCCCGCTTTTGCCGGGCGCGTGGCCAAGGGGCAAACCGCTGGCTGGCAAGGGGTCGGCCCCGCCCCCGGCCCGGGGACCCAGCGCGGAGCCCTGGCAGAAGGGGCGGCGGCCAGAAGCCGGGCCGGCCTCACTTCTGCCAGAACGCGGGCGAGAAGAGCACCAGGACCGTGAAGAGCTCGAGGCGGCCGACCATCATCAGAATGGCCAGGAACCACTTGCCGAAGTCGGTGATGGCGGCGAAGTTGGAGGTGGGCCCCACCTGGCCGATGCCCGGGCCGATGTTGCCCAGGCTGGCGATGACCGCGCCCATGGCGGTCTCGAAGTCCAGGCCCGTGCCCGTCATGGCCAGCGAAGAGAACACGAAAATGAAGATGTAGAGAACCGTGAAGCCCAGCACGCGGTTGATGATGGCCGTATCGACGGGCTTGCCGTCGAGCCGGACCGGGATGACGGCGTTGGGATGCACCAGGCGCTTGAGCTCGACCAGGCCGCTCTTGAAGAGCAGCAGGATGCGCATGACCTTTATGCCACCGCTGGTGGAACCGGCCGAGCCGCCGAAGAACATGACCACGAAGCAGGCCGTGGTCAGGAAGGATCCCCACTGGATGTAGTCCGCCGAGCCAAAGCCCGTGGTGGTCATGAGCGTGGCGACCTGGAAAAGAGCGTCGCGGAAGGATCTCTCCCAGCCGCCGCCCTGCTGGAAGACCAAGACGAGCGCGATGACCAGCGTGAAGGCCAGCATAATGAAAAGGTAGGCGCGGAACTCCTCGTTGCGCAAGACGCGGTCGAAGCGGAAATGGAAGGCGTGGTAGGTGATGGCGAAGTTGGCACCGGCCAGGACCATGAACAGGATGACGACGTAATGCGTGTAGGCCGAGGAGGAGAAGAGGCTGTCGTTGAAGGTGGAGAAGCCTCCGGTGGACATGGTCGTGAAGGCATGGTTCAGGGCATCGAAGAAGTCCATCTCGCCCAGCCAGAGCAGCAGGGTCTGCGCCGCCGTCATGGCGATGTAGATGACCCAGAGGCGCTGGGCGGTCTCCTTGACCTTGGGGTGGATCTTGTCGGGCACGGGGCCGGGCACCTCGGCCACGTAGAGCTGCATCCCCCCCCACCCCGAGCAGCGGCAGGATGGCCAGGGAGAGCAGGATCATGCCCAGGCCGCCGATCCACTGCGTGAGGCTTCGCCAGAAGAGCAGCCCCTTGGGCAGGGACTCGATGTCGCTCATGATGGAGGCGCCGGTGGTCGTGAAGCCCGACATGGTCTCGAAGAAGGCGTCGGTGTAGGTGGCGATGTGGCCCTGGATGTAGAAGGGCACCGCCCCGACGAGCGAGAAGAGGAGCCAGACGAAGCTCACGATGATGTAGGCCTCGCGGCTCGCGAACTGCTGGCGGCAGCCGCGCGTGGCCAGCACCGCCAGCCCGCCAACCAGGAAAGTGGCGCCCGCAGGCAGCAGCAGCGGGAGCGTGTCCTCGCCGTAGAGGGCAGAAACGCCAGCGGAAAGGATGAGGAAGACGGATTCGATGGCCAGGAGGAAACCCAGGATTCGAAGGATGATCTTGAAATTGATCATTTGAAAAAGCGCACTACTTTGTCGATGACCTGTCCCAGGGCGAAGACGATGACCTTGTCGTTGGGCTGGATGAGCGTGTCACCCTTGGCGATGAAAGTGCTGTTGCCGCGGACGACGCCCCCGACGATGGCTCCCTTGGGGAAGTCGAGGTCCTTGAGCGGGTGGCGGGTGATCTTGGCGTCCTTGGGCACGACGAACTCGAGGACCTCCGCGTTGGTGTCGTTCAGGTAGTTCATCGAGGAGACGTGCGCGTTGATCGTGAAACGGAAGATGCGGCTGGCGGCCATGAACTTCTTGTTGACGATGGTGTCGATGCCCACGTTCTCCCCCAGGCCGATGTAGTCGAGGTTCTCAATCTCGGCGACCACTTTCCTTACGCCCATCTTCTTGGCCAACATGCAGGAGAGGATGTTGGTCTCGGAGTTTCCGGTCACGGCGATGAAGACGTCCATGCTGGCGATCTGCTCCTCGAGCAGGAGGTCCATGTTGCGGCCGTCGCCGTTGATGATGAGGGTCTGGTTGAGCAGGTTGGCCAACTGGTGGCACTTGTTGACGTCCTTCTCGATGAGCTTGACGTTGAACTTTGCCTCCAGGTCCTTGGCGGCCAGCGTCCCCGTCCTGCTCCCGCCCAGGATCATGACGTTCTTGTACTCCACGCGCTTCTTGCCCGTGACCTTGAGCAGCTCGGTCATCCCGGCCGGGTTGGTGATCACGTGTACCACGTCGTTCTCGAAGAACCTGTCCTTGCCGTCGGGGACGATGGTGTCGTGGGCCCTGAAAATGGCCACCACGCGGAAGTCGAAACCGCTGAGCATGCGGGTGGCATCGACCAGGCTCGCCCCGACGATCGGCGCGTCGCCCTGGAGCTTTATGCTCACGATGGAGAGCTTCCCGCCCGAGAACTCGATGGAATCGGAGGCTCCGCTCTTGCGCAGGACCCCCGCGATGGCCTTGGCGGCGAGCTTCTGCGGATAGATGAGGGAGTCTATGCCCAGCCCGCGGAAATACTCGCGGTTGTCGTGCATCAGGTACTCGTCGTTGTCGATCCTGGCGATGGTCTTCTTGGCCCCCAGCCGCTTGGCGATGATGGCCGAGGTGATGTTGACGGCCTCCTGCTCCGTGACCGAGATGAACAAGTCGGCCTTGCGGATGTCGCCCGACTCGAGCACCGCCATGGACGCGGCGGAGCCGGATATGGTCAGCACATCCAAGGTGGAATCCAAGGCCCGCAGCCGTTCGGGATCCCTGTCGATGGCCGTCACGACGTGGTTGGCATCGCAAAGCATCTTGACCAGATGGGCGCCGACCTCGCCCGCGCCAGCGACTACGATTCTCATGGGAAATGTTGTCAGAGGAATTTCAGACGCGATGGCAAAGATGCGGCAAAAGAAAAGGCCAGCGCCGGGAAGCGCGAGCCTTTGCGCGAATCGTTGCCCGCTGTTTCAGAGCTTGATGAAATATTCGTCCTTCTCGAGGTTGCTGATGGCCTTGGCCAAATCACGTCCGCTGAGGACCTGGCCGACGCCCGAGAGCTGCTCGAACTGTATGGCCTTCAGCAGGGTCCCGTCCTCGGCGAAGTAGTACCAGATCCCGCCCTTGCGGTAGGGCTCGTCCATCAGGTGCGAGTCGAAACGCGGGGTGGGGACCCTCATGCGGGGCGGCTTGACCACGTAGCCCTTGACCTTGGGCTTGCCGTTGGGGTAAAACTCCTCGTAAAACCCGGAGTACTGGTAAGAGCTGGCATCGCCGTTGGCCTGCTGGACCGTCACCCTGTTGTCCCAATCCAGGCGGCTCCGGAGCTGTCCCGTCTCGTAGTAGGACTCGATGGTGTCCGTGCGGTGGTAGGTGTCCTCCAGGCGGGGATACTCGATCCAATACTGAAGTTGCCCGTTCGGGTGGTTGTAGATGCCCTGGTTGATCAAGGCCCCGTAGTTCATCAGCGCCCCGCTGGGCTCGCCGCCGTAAAACTCGACCTTTCGCTCGATGATGCCATCGGAATACCAGAAGGTCCACTTCCCGACAAGGCTCTCGGAGCCGTTGACCGTCTTCATGTGGCCCTCGGACTTGAGCTGCTTGTTCGGATAGTAGGTCCTGGCCAGGCCATCGGGCACCCCGCCGATGAGGGTCTTCTCGGAAGTCATGATGCCATACTTGTCGTAAAAGGTCACCAAGGCGTTGAGGTTCACGTTGACGCGGGTCCGGTGGAGGAAGGGGTCGTTGTAGAAATGGTTGAAACGCTGGTAGTTCTGGTTGGGAAGATGGATGGGGGACACGTTCCTGAACTCGTAGCTCTTGATCTCGGAACGCTCGTGGAGGCCATAGACGGTCGAGTTGGGCCGGACCTCGAGCACGTACTCCTGCCCGTCCACCTTCTGCTGCACGGGCACCACCGAGGCGACCGTGGTGTCGTTGAAGAAAGTCCTCAGCACTCCCTGCGAGGCCCCTCCTTCAAAGACATGCTCCTCGATCAGGAGCCCCCGCCGGTCGTAAAACCGGCGCTGGCCCACGGTGAGGCCCTGCGCGTTCTTGGCCGAGACTTCCTGCAACACGCCGTTGGGGTAGCGGATCGTGTCTGCCACCTGCTGGGCCGAGGCGGCATGAGAACCAAACGCCCAGGCGAAGGCCACGATGGCGCAGGTACCGGTGATATGGCAGATTCTTGTTTCCATACCAGGGCAAATTCAATTATCGTACCATCGAGAGGATCCCGACGGCACAACCCTCCTTGCCTTCCTTGAAAGAGATGAAAATTTGGTAAACGTCAGTCTTCTGGCACATGAAGTCGAAGGAGTTGAACTCGCGGCCCGTCGAGAGGTCGATGGTGCTGCCCAACAACTGCGAGTCGTCGTAGAGTTGCATGATGGCCTCGCCCTCGAAGTCGGTGGCGTTGCACAAGGTCAGCCGGTAGTGGGTGCCGCGGTTCAGCACGATGGTGTATTTGGCGAACGGGAAGGCCTGGTTGCGCTTGGCCCGCGGCAGCTTTGCCCTGAAGTCTTTCATGTAAACGGCATTGTCACCGACAGAAAGCGCGCAAATGTTCACCAGTTCGTCATTGCACTGGGCTTTGCTTTCTTGGCTCAATGCCAAAAGCAAGAACGAGAAAACTACGAGCGTAATAATTCTGTTCATTGGGATTGCAGTATTAGTTTGTCTCTAATTTCTTTGACCGTGTTCATGATGGTGTTGAGGTGGCCTTCAGGCATGTCCACGTTGATTTTTGAAACCTGCTTGATGATGAGCATGTCGTTCTCCTCGATGTACTCGGGCTCGCCGATCTCGTAGGTTATCTCGACCGGCTCATAAACGTCCTTGAGCCGCTTGAAGTCCTCGATGAGCGGGGCGAAGCCGGGCTTGCTCTCGAAGCGCTCCAGGATGATGAAGAGCTCGTCCAGGGAGACGCTCTGCTCACCGATGCGCTCCTCGATCTCGGGGTTGTGCTTCTCGATGGCCACGCGGGTGGCGATGTAGAGCGCCTCGAGCCAGGTCCCGGCCACGATCAGGGTGCTGGTCTCGCTCCGGTTGGTCTCGCGCAGGTACTTGTCCATGCGGTTGAAGCTGGAGATGGACAGGTAGAGCAGCGAGTCGATGTTGTCGCTGTTCAGGGCGAAGTCCTTGAGCTTCTCGAACTCGAAGAACTGCCCGATGCGCAGGTCGTCCGAGAGCTTCTTGATGGCGCTGATGTACTCGAGCACCGAGCCCTGCTTGCCGTAGATGTTCAGGTAGCCCAGGTCGGCCCCGTACACGCCCAGGGCGATGGCCTTCTTGAAATCGGTGTTGTACTGGTCGAGGTCGGTGGTGGGCGCCAGGTACTTGCTGTCGTAGGGGACCCCGTTGCGCTCGATCAGCGCCGCCAGCTCGATGGGCGAGGAGACGTTGGAGACGATGTCGTCGATGAGGTTCTCGGACGGGTTGAAGTCCTGGATAGGCTCTAGCAGCGAGTCGATGGGTATCTCGACCACCTCGCCTCCGCCCCCGCCCGAGCAGGAGCCCAAGAACAGCAAGGTCGCCGTCACGGTCGCGAGAAAGATGCCACTTGTTGGATTGGCCATGGTTTGCTTGGGATTTTGTTTCACAATCAGATTCGCGTTATGTCATTTGCCCTTGCCCTTGCGCCCGAACTTCAGCTTCAGCCTGGCCATCAGGCCGGCGGCCTCCTTGCCTTCTTCCGCGGGAGCCGCCGGCTTGGGCATGAACCGCCGGAGGTGGGGCTTGAGGTCGATCTCGCCCAACGCGTCGAGCGAGCGCTTGAGGTAGTCCTTGTAGAGCGTGAAGTACAAGAGCAGGGTGAAAATCCAAATGACCAGGGTGTTGAAGCCATAAGTCGAGAAGTTCGCGCCCAGGAAGTGCTTGTGCGGGGCGTAGAAGTGCGTCCGGAAGTTGAGGGGCCCCTCGACCCAGGGCTCGAGGTAGATCGGGTCGGCCTGCTGGACGAGGACGTCGCCGTAGCGCACGATGGGGCTCTTCTCGTAAACGTTCCTGACAATCTCCGAAAGGTACTCGTTGTGCTTGGCCTTGATCATCCGGTCGTAGTAGCCCGGATGGGTCTCCTCGAGATAGGTCACCATGGCGTCCTTCTTGCGGCTGGCCTCGTTGGCCATCAGGGTGTAGTGGTGGTTCAGCCGCTCCAGGTACCGGTCGAAGCTGTTTACGACCGCGGTGTCGCCGAACGAGGCGGGCCGCAGCGCGTCCAGCCCCCCGATCGCCACCTGGGGCGTGAAGTGCGTCTGCTTGAGGATCTCCTTGCGCAGCAGCGAGATGCCCATCTGGCTCTCGTGCTCCGGCACGCCACCGTTCTTCGCGCCGATGCGGAGCTCGTCGATGACCGAGCGGAGCTCGGGGATCCAGTAGGTCTGCTTGAAGTTGGCCACGCTCTTCTCGCGCTCCACCTCGAAGAACTGGTTGAAGAACAGGTTCTCGCGGTACTGGTGGACCATCAGGGCCTCGTAGGCCCAGCGCGAGGTCATGATCTCGGCGATGATGGGCACCTTGTCCACGCTGCCGATGGTGCGGTTCAGCTTGTCGAAGCTGAAGAGCGCCCCACCCAGGGCCATCTGCGGGATCATCAGCAACGGGATCAGGATGTAGATGGTCACGGCCGAGTTGAACGAGGCCGAGATGTTGAGGCCCAACATGTTGGCGAAGGCCGAGGTCGCGAACATCACGTACCAGTACTCGAAGAACATGTCCTCGATGCCCAGTATCCAGTTGCCCACGAGCACGTAGGTGAACGACTGTATGGCCGAGATGATGAACAGGATGGCCACCTTCGAGACCAGGTAGCTCGTCCGGCTGAGGTTCAGGAACTTCTCCCGCTTGAGGATCTTCCTGTCGCGGAAGATCTCCTCGGCGCTGACGGTCAGGCCCAGGAACAAGGCCACCACCACGCTCATGAAGATGTAGGGCGGGATGTTCTCGTTGTCGCGGAAGATGTACACGTGCGAGGTCGGGTCGGCGATGTAGCGGATGATGTAGGAGAGGATGAAGGCCAGCACGGGGGCCTCCAGCATGTTGATCAGGATGTACTGGGTGTTGCTCAGCTTCGACTTGAGGTCGCGCTGGAAGTAGATCTTCAACTGGGCGAACCAGGAGGGGATCTTGAGGTTCTTCGGGGGCTCCTCGGACACGGAATCGACCGTCTGCATCTCGAAGTTGGAATGGTAGTGCGACTCCCATTCCTCGGGCGAGACCTTCCGGTTGCCGGTGTACTGGCCGACCTCGTCCACGACCTGCGCCTCGACGATGTTGAAGATGAGCTCCGGGTTCACGTTGCCGCAGGTGGGGCACTCCCCGCTCTCGCTGTTGATCTGCTGGTCGATGCGCTTGAAGTACATGAGGGCCTCCACGGGGTTGCCGTAGTAGATCATGTAGCCCCCGGTGTCGAGGATCATCATCCTGTCGAACATCTTGTAGATGTCGGACGAGGGCTGGTGGATGACCACGAAGATGAGCTTCCCCTTCTGGGCCAGCTCCCGGAGCAGGTCCATGACGTTCTCCGAGTCGCGCGAGGAGAGCCCGGAGGTCGGCTCGTCCACGAAGAGGATCGAGGGCTCGCGGATGAGCTCCAGGGCGATGTTCAGGCGCTTGCGCTGCCCGCCGCTGATCATCTTGTTCAGGGGCGAGCCCACCTTGAGGGCCTTGCGCTCGAACAGGCCCAGGCTCCGGAGCGTCTTGTCCACCAGCTCGCCTATCTGCTCCTCGGTCTTGTCGTTGAAGCACTGCTTGGCGCTGAAGTAGAGGTTCTCGAAGACGGTCAGCTCCTCGATGAGCAGGTCGTCCTGCGGGATGTACCCGATGACCCCCTCGACCTGGTCGCGCTGGTTGTGCAGGTCGATGCCGTTGATGAGGATCCGGCCGTCGGTGGGCGAGCTGATGCCCGACAGGACGTTGAGCATGGTGGTCTTCCCGGCGCCGCTGGCCCCCATGATGCCGATGAGCCTGCCGCTCTGCTCCGAGAAGTTGATGTTGCGCAGGCCCAGGTCGCCGGTGGGGAACCGGAACTGCACGCCCTTGACCTCGAAGGAGAGCCGCGAGCTGGAGGTGTCCTCCATGAAGGAGGAATAGACGTCGCTGTAGTAGATGGGCTTGCCCTTGGGCAGGCGGATGGTGCTGCCGGTGGCGAACATGTTGATGCTGCGGTGGTCGAGGGCCCGGCCGTTGAGGTACAGCTCCTGCGAGCCGCTGTAGCGGAGGAAGAAGAGGTTGACGCTGTTGATGCGCAGGATGATGATCTCGCCGTCGAGGGCCTCCGACTGGATGAAGCGGCAATGCCTCAGCTCTGCCCCCAGCTTGTCATCGACGATGAGGATGTTGGTGTTGTCCAGGTCCTTGAGGTCGGTCTTGACCACGAAGGCCTCGATGCTCTTGAACTCCTCCTTGTCGATGTTGAAGACCTCGGCCACGGTGTTGATGATGGCCATGCGCTGGTCGGAGAACTTCCGGTCGGCGTTGACCAGCTCGAAGAGGCGGACCAGCGCGACGACCTTCTGGTACTGGTTGAGCCGCCGGTTGATCTTCTTGCACAGGCCCAGGATGCGGACCGAGTCCTTGACGGAGGTCAGCTTGGGCTTCTTGGAAGGACGCCCGCCCTCCTGGGGCTCGTCGTCGTCGCCCAAGGAGGCCCCCACCCCAGCCTTTTGGTTGAAGAGTGCCATGTACTCCCTGACGTCCTTGCTGCTGAGCTGGGCCGTCAGGAAGTTCTCGACATACTTGATCTCGTTTGCCTCAACGCCCTCGTCCTGCTTGGCAATGATCGCGAACAACTGCATCAAGGCTTTTAGAATCTCTTCACTCATCGCTAGGTTTTCTTGTCAAGGGAAATGCGGGACAAACGACAAGGATGCGCGCTTAGGGCGCGCATCCTTTTCCGGTGGCGGGGTTGGCGTGGGCTTGGATCAGTCCCATTGGTAGGCGACCTGCTCGAAGGGCACGTCCACGATGTCGGCGTACTCCTCGCCGGCCTCCTCCATGTCCTCGTCGTCCTCGGGATAGTGCCAGCGCACCAGCACGTCGTTGCCCTCGTCGGCCAGGTCCTCGAGCTTGAGCAGGATGTCGAGCAGCAGCTTTGAGGACGCCGTGTTGAAGTACACCAGCTTGAAATCGAAAACCGTCTTCGCGTTAGGGGATTCCGCGTATTCATCCAACCAGTCAAGAATAGGCTCGTAGAACGCGGCGACGTCCTCAGGCAAGGACCGTCCGGAAATCTCCATGATGTTGTTTTCCGAATCAAGAAGAACGGTTGGCGTGTCGTCGGTACCTTTTATTTTGATTACTTGCATCGTCGTGGTTTTTTATTTTTTTCTTGAAATGGTAGTTGTAAGGATGAAGAAAGCGGTACGCTCGTCGATTGCCCTGAAATGGAAGTCGAGCTTCTGCCCGGTTTTCTTGGCGATGTCGATGAAGCCCAGGCCCGCGCCGCCCTTGTCGGAGAGGCGCCCCTCGCGGATCTGCTGCTTGTAGAGCTTCTTGAGCCCGACCTTGTCGAGGCTGTTGATGTTCTCCAGCATCCCCTTGAGGTCGTCTATCTTGTCGATGGGGATGACGTTCCCGGTGGTGACGTTGTACTCCTCCTCGCCCTTGCTGACCATGAAGATCCCTCGTCCGTCCTTGCCGGACTCGGTCTCGTCTGCTCCTTCCGCGTGCTTGCTGATGTTCTGGAGGCATTCCACCATGACGTGGAAGACCTTCTTCTGGACCGTGCTAGGCTCGTCCTCTTTCAGCATCTTGGATTCGGTCAAAGAAGTGAAGGCTTTGGTTATCTGGTGCGTGATTTCGCCTTCGTAAACCAAACTCACTTCTTGGGACTTCATTTTCACGTAGTAGTCGTACACGAAACCAAGAATGTTATGTTTGTCTATTTTTTCCGGCATAATCTCCTGAGCGTTTAGGTTAAGAATCTTTGAAGGAAAAGGCGGGAAGGAACTCGGTGCATAAAAGTAGCTTTTTTCTGGGCTTCATGCCAACGCGAAGATATAATTTCTCGAAGAAAAATCTTGCGCAGGCCTAAAATTCAATCCCGATCAGCAAGACGTCGTCAATTTGCTTGATGTCGCCTTTCCATTTGTTGAAGTCCCTGGCGAAGAACTTGGAGAACTGGCTCATGGTGTAGTCCTTGTTCTCCACGATCACGTTGCGGATGCGCTGGGCCTGGTACTTCTTGGCGTCCGGCCCGCCGATCTGGTCGGGCAGCCCGTCCGAGAAGAAGAAGATCTTGTCGCCCTCCTCGTACTGGATGACGTAGTTGACGAAGTCCTTCTCCTCCTTGCGCTTCTGGGGTATGCCGCCGATGGCCTTGCGGTTGCCCTTGTACTGCTCGACGTCGTCGCCCCGGAGGTAGAACAGGGGGCGGTGGGCGCCGGCGTACTGGAGCTCCGAGCGGGCCTTGTTGATCTTGCACAGGGCGATGTCCATGCCGTCGCGGGCGTTCGCGCCCTCCTGGTCCTGCCGGAGCGTGCTCCGGACTCCCTGGTGGAGCTCGTCGAGCACCTGGCCCGCCGTCAGCTCGCGGTCGTGGTCGACGATGTTGTTGAGCAGGAAGTAGCCGATGAAGGAGAGCAGGGCGCCGGGGACGCCGTGGCCGGTGCAGTCCACGGCCGCGATGTAGGTCTCGTCGCCGCGCTTGAAGAACCAGGGGAAGTCTCCGCTGACCACGTCGCGGGGACGGTAGAAGATGAAGGACTTGGGCAGCTCCTGCTGGATGACGTTGTTGTCGGGCAGGATGGAGGTCTGGATGCGCTGGGCGTAGTTGATGGAGTCGTTGATCTTCTTGTTCTTGTCCTTGATGATCTCCTCGATCTTCTTCTGCTCGGTGATGTCGTGGGCCACGATCAGGATGGTCTCCAGCTCGCGCTCCTCGCTGAACTCGGGGATGGCGTTGATGAGCATCACCTTGCGCTCCTCCACCGAGGGGAAGTCGGTCTCCACGTCTATCTTCTCCTGGGTGAGGATGACCTTCTCGGTTATCTCCTTGAGGACCTTGACGATCTTCTCGTCCATGGGCACCTCGTCGAAGGTGCGGCGGATGATGTCCTTCTTCTTGATGCCCGTGTAGCGCTCCACGGTCGGGTTGGCGTAGAAGAAGCGCCCCTCCAGGTTGACGCGCATGATCATGTCGATGGAGTTCTCCGACAGGGCCTGCATCTGTCCGCTCATGCGCTGGGCCTTCTCGGCCACCTTGCGGACGGTGATGTCGCGGGTGTTGAAGATGATGCCGCCGATGGCGGGGTTGTTGAGGAAGTTGCGGCCGGTGGACTCCAGCCAGAGGACCTCCTCGTCGCCCTTCTGGTACTGGTACTCGAAGGTCTGGGGCCGGGTGGGGTCGTCCAGCAGCATCTGGAAGATCTGCCGGGTGGGGTCGTTCTCGGAGTTGTGGATCACGTCGAAGGCGTTCTTCTCCTGGACCTCCGCGGGCTCGTAGCCCAGGATGTGCTTGACCGACGGGCTCTCGTACCGGACGATGCCGTGCTCGTCGTAGATGGAGATGACCTCCGAGGCGTTCTCGAGCAGGGAGTGGATGCGCTTCTGGGCGTTCTCGACCTCGCGGATCTGGCCCTCGAGGTTCTTGTTGGTCTTCTCGAGCTCCTCCTGGGTGGCGCGCATCTCCTCCGCGTTCTGCCGCAGCTCCTCCTCGTTCTCCTGGAGCTCCTCGGTCATGATCCGGGCCTCCTTGAGCAGCTTCTCGGTCTTGGCGTTGACCTTGAGGTTGAAGACGGTCTGGGCGATGATCTCGCCGAGCTCCTTGACGAACTTGATGGTCAGCTCGGGGATGTCGTCCTGCAGGGAGGCGAACTCGAGGATGCCCTGGAGCTTCTCGTCCGAGATCAGGGGCACGATCAGGATGGTGCAGGGCTTCTTGTCGCCCAGGATGCCCGAGGTGATGGTCACGTAGTCGTCGGGGATCTCGCGGCGGTAGATGTAGTCCATCTCGTAGGCGCACTGGCCGATCAGGCCCTGGCCCACCTTGAAGACCTGGTTGACGTACTTCTTGCGGTTGTAGGCGTAGGTGGCGATGTTGCGCAGGGCCTTGGAGTCCTCCTCATAGACGTAGAAGGACCCCTGTATGGTGTTGGTGTAGTTGATGAGCGTGACCAGGGTCTCGTAGGCCAGGGTGTTGATGTTGTTGTGCAGGCGCAGGATGTTGGAGATCTTGTCCTTGCCCTGGGCTATCCAGTTGAGCTCGGCCTCCTTCTTGCTGGCCTCGACCAGGTTGTTGCGCATGACCAGCAGGGCGTGGCCCAGCTCGTCGTCGCGCGAGATCTCGCCCTCGTTGACCGAGAAGTCCTTCTCGCCGATGCGCTTGGCGAAGCGGGCGTTCTTCTGGATGTTGGTGCTCAGCTCGCCCAGGGTCTGGTCCATGTCCTGGCGGTACACCTCGAAGTTGCGCGCCAGGACGTAGCCGATCAGGCCCAGGATGAAGGGCGCCAGGTCGATGAAGTAGAGGACGGGGGTATGGCTGTGCATCTCCGTGATCCCGCTGACATCTCCCCCCAAAATGCTGATGGACCAGGCGACGACGACGCAGGCGACCCCGTAGAGGACGCCGAGCACGGCGTACCTCCTGGTGAGGCTGGAGGTGAAAAAGTTCTCATTCTCGTTCTGGATGATCCTGTCCATGGTGATGGTGGAGATGTTTGGGGCAGTTTCGTCGGCCTGGGGCCCTTGGCCGCCCGGTGGGGCCGGGCGGGCCTCGGAGGCCGAAAGCCATGACTAAAATATTAAGTTTTTTACAAAAACAACCGCGGAGTAAGTTTTTTTTGATTTCGGGACCGTCCTCCGGGGCCGTGGCCCCTGCTTCCGCAGCCGGCCGGCCTTGCGTCAAATTTAAGAAAAAAAACAGAACGCGCCCTCCCCCGCGGGCGCCTCCGGGGACCGGGCGGGCCGGGGGCCAGCCACCGAAGCCCCCTGAGCACGCGTTTTCGAGAATTAAATCTATATTTGTGAAGGCATTTTTACCAATTTGCTTATCTTTGGAAGAGCCCAAGACATTTCAGGTGAAAATTTTATGGAAATAACCCCGGAAGAGATAAAGTTGTTCATCAACACCGTCAGGAGCGTCTCGGAGTACGACTTCAAGGACTACTCCGAGCGCTCGTTCAGCAGGCGCTTGGAGAAGGTGCTGGTTGACAACAAGATGACCATCACCGCGCTGGTGGCCAAGGTGCGCAAGGAAAAGGCCTTCCTTGAGCAGGTCGTCAAGGACATCACCGTCAACACCACGGAGCTGTTCCGAGACCCCAAGATCTGGCAGGCCCTGCGCTTCAGGGTCCTGCCCCGCTTCGAGAACCAGAGCATCATCAACATCTGGCACGCCGGCTGCTCCACGGGCCAGGAGGTCTATTCCATGATGATCCTGCTCAACGAGATGGGGATGCTCGACAAGGCCAACATCTTCGCCACCGACCTGAACACCGACGTGCTGGACGTGGCCAAGAAGGGCGAGTACAAGTTCCGGTTCAACATCGACTACCTCGACAACTTCGACAAGGTCATCAAGGAGAACCCCTACAACTACGAGGACTACCGCGACGTGCCCTACTCGAAGTACTTCGACCTCGACAAGACCAAGGACACCCTCAAGATGAAGCCCCTGCTGACGCAGAAGCCCCTGTTCCGCAAGCAGAACCTGGTCAAGGACGGCAACATCTTCTACACCAAGTTCGACATCATCCTCTGCCGGAACGTCCTGATCTACTTCAACCACGAGCTGCAGACCCAGATCTTCGAGACCTTCCACCAGAACCTCTTCTCCAACGGCTGCCTCATCCTGGGCATCCACGAGAGCATGCTCGGCCCCGTGGCCGCGAAGTACAAGAGAAGAGGCCTGGTCTATTTCAAGAAATGAGCCCATGTCCTCCTCTAATCCAACTCCTCCTTCCTCCATGAACAACGCCAACGGCAAACAGGGGCTCGGGATCATCGACTACAGAAACATCCTCGGCGCCATCCAGGAGTTCCACAACAAGGACTTCAGCAACTACTCGTTCACCCCGCTCAAGCGGCGGTTCGAGCACGTGATCGACCTGCACAACATGGCCAGCCCCAACGACCTGGTGGCCAAGCTCCGCGACGACGAGGCCTTCTTCCCCGTCTTCCTGCACGAGATCTCCATCCCCGAGACCGAGATGTTCCGCGACCCCAACGCCTGGCGGGAGCTGCGCGACGGAGTCCTGGTGCTCGCCCTGCGCGACCCCGAGTTCCGGATCTGGCTGCCCGAGGCCACCTCCGGCGAGGAGCTCTTCACCCTCTGCATCATCCTCGAGGAGCTCAAGCTCCTGGACAAGGCCAAGGTCCTGGCCACCAGCATGAGCCTCAAGAACCTGGAGCGCATCCAGAAGGGGGTGTTCTCGGCCAAGAGCCTGGAGGTCAACATGGCCAACTACAAGCGCTACAAGGGCAACTTCAAGTTCGAGAAGTACTACACCGAGGCCGGCAACGAGATCGTCATGGACCCCGAGCTGGTCAAGCACGTGGAGTTCCAGGCCCACGACCTCTGCCGGGACGAGCCCCCGTCCAAGCTCAAGCTCGTGCTGCTGCGCAACAAGCTCATCTACTACAACAAGCGCCTGGAGATGGACGTCCTGCGGAACGTCCAGAAGGGGATGCTACCAGGGGCCTACCTGGTGCTGGGCATCCAGGAGAACCTCGAGTGCTGCAATGCCGACAAGCGCTTCGTCCTGGTCAACAAGTCCGAGAGCATCTACAAGAAGGCCTTCTCCTGAAATGTCCGAAAAACATCCCCTCGGACCCTTCCTGTCCAAAGTTTCATTATCATCGCGCAATCCACTTTAGCCCCCAAGAATGTACAAAGCAGTCATCATCGGCGGATCGGCAGGCAGTTTCCAGGTAGTGACCAAGATTTTGGCCTCGCTGCCCAAGAACTTCAACCTCCCCGTGTTCCTCTGCCTGCACCGCCTCAAGCACGTGCGGTCCGGCTTCGTGGAGGCCCTGTCCATCAAGTCCGCCCTGCCCATCGTCGAGCCCAGCGACAAGGACAACATCCGCGCCGGCAGGGTTTACCTGGCCCCGGCCAACTACCACATGTACATCGAGCTGGGGAACGTGTTCGCCCTCTCGACCGAGGAATCCGTCAACCACTCGCGCCCTTCCATCGACCTCTCCTTCTTCTCCGCGGCCTACACCTACAAGAACAAGCTCATCGGCATCATCCTCTCGGGGGCCAACAAGGACGGCGCCCTGGGCCTCAGGAAGGTCAAGGAGGCCGGAGGCCTGACCGTCGTCCAGGACCCCGAGGAGTGCCAGGTCAAGACCATGCCCACCGCCTCGATGGCCGCCACCAAGGTGGACCACGTCTATTCCACCGACCGCATCATCAACCTCCTGAAGTCCCTGGCCTAACCCCACAATCCCTCCGAAAGATGAAAGGATACCAAGCCAAAATCATCGCCCTGGCGCTCATGCTCGCGGCCTTCGCCCTCTTCCTGGCCCTCTTCTTCCGCCACAAGGAAGCCGCCACCGAGTACCGCGAGAACGTGAACCTCATCATCGCCAACTTCGAGGCCGACCTTTCCGAGGAGTTCCTCCAGAAGCTGCGCGACGAGGTGCAGATCGAGGGCGCCTTCTTCAACCTGGCCTTCGCGGGGCTGGCCCTGGCCAGCATGGCCCTGGGGATCCTGGTCCTGGCCGCCAAGGGGCAGGACAGCGCCGACAAGGTCCACTTCGTCATGGAGCAGGACTCGAGCCACCGGCCCAAGGGCGAGGAGACCCAGGGGCCCACCGCCGATTCCGAGGAAGTCATCCAGCGCAAGGCCCAGGAGATCGCCCAGAAGATCCTCGAGCACGCCAGCAAGCCCACCCGGCTGCAGCCCTTCGCCGAGGCCCTCCTGGGCAAGCTGGCCAAGGCCTTCAACCTGGTCCAGGGCATCTGCTTCGTCAAGGAGCGCGCCTCCGACAGCTACACCCTGGCCGGCACTTACGCCTTCTTCTCCGACCGGCAGGTGGACGACTTCCGAACCGGGGAGGGAATCGCCGGGCAAGTGGTCAAGAACAAGGAGTCCCTCTTCGTGGAGAACGTACCAGAGAACTACGTCACCATCCTCTCCGGCCTGGGAAACAGCTCGCCCAGGCACATGCTCATCTTCCCCATCCTCCACGGCCAGACCGTCGTGGCGCTGGTCGAGACGGCCAGCTTCGAGGCCATGGACCAGCGGCTGGTGAACCGCGTCATCGAGCTTTGCAACGACACCCTGGCCGCGGCCCTGGTGGACCGCTTCGGCATCGACACCTCGCTGCCCGTGGAGGCCGAGGTGGAGGAGAGCTGACCGCGCGCGCACGGCAAGGCCCCGGCACCGGAAAAGCCCGTCCTCCATCCCTGGAAGGCGGGCTTTTCCGTCCGCGGGCAAGCACCACCGGCGCACGGCAGGCCCATGCCAAGCTGCTTTCGATCCTGGAATATCCGAAACTTCAGCTTTCGACAAAACCCGGCTGTCCCGCCCATCCCGAAGGGATTGGACGCTGCTCCCCCGGATTTCATCCGGGGGAGCAGCGAACCGCCGCCAACCAGGACCCCGTAGGGGGTCAATGCGAAAACCAAGACGTTTCAAGCCAATCGGCCACGTTGGATAGCGACTTGGTGTCAGTACGAGAACATCGGGAAGTCCACCATCAGCTCGTTCACCTCGCGGCGCACCAGGTCGATGGCCAGGTCGTCCTCGATGTTCATGACCACCCGGTCGATCAGCTCGACCACCAGGTCCATGTGCTCGTCGGTCAGGCCGCGGGTGGTGATGGCCGGCGTGCCCACGCGGATGCCCGAGGCCAGGAAGGGCGAGCGGGTATCGAAGGGCACCATGTTCTTGTTCAGCGTGATGTCGGCCTTCTCCAGGGCCTTCTCCACGGCCTTGCCCGAGATCTGGGGCACCTTGCCGCGCAGGTCGATCAGCATCGAGTGGTTGTCGGTGCCGCCCGAGACCACGTGGTAGCCGCGTTGCAGGAAGGCGTCGGCCATGGCCCGCGCGTTCTTGAGGACCTCCTCCTGGTAATCGACGAACTCGGGGGCCAGGGCCTCGCCGAAGGCCACGGCCTTGGCGGCGATGACGTGCTCGAGCGGGCCGCCCTGGGTGCCCGGGAACACGGCCGAGTCGAGCAGGGCCGAGAGCTTCTTGAGGGCTCCCTTGGGCGTCTTCTTGCCCCAGGGGTTGTCGATGTCGTGGCGCAGCATGATGACGCCGCCGCGGGGGCCCCGCAGGGTCTTGTGCGTGGTGGAGGTGACGATGTGGCAATGCTCCAGCGGGTCGTTGAGCATCTTGGCGGCGATCAGGCCCGCCGGGTGCGAGATGTCGGCCATGAGCAGCGCGCCCACCTGGTCGGCGATGCCGCGCATGCGGGCGTAGTCCCAGTCGCGCGAGTAGGCCGAGCCTCCGGCCACAATCAGCTTGGGCCTCTCGGCCAGGGCCACCCGCTCCATGTGCTCGTAATCGACAAGGCCGGTCTCCCGGCTGACCGAGTACGAGACGGGGCGGTAGAGGATGCCCGAGAAGTTGACGGCCGAGCCGTGCGTGAGGTGCCCCCCGTGCGAGAGGTCCAGGCCCATGAAGGTGTCGCCCGCGTTGAGCACAGCCAGCATGACGGAGGCGTTGGCCTGCGCGCCCGAGTGCGGCTGCACGTTGGCCCAGGTGGCCCCGAAGAGCTGCTTGACCCGCTCGATGGCCAGCTCCTCCACCTGGTCCACCACGTGGCAGCCCCCGTAGTAGCGCGCTCCGGGCAGGCCCTCGGCGTACTTGTTGGTCAGGCAGGAGCCCATGGCCTGCATCACTTGCTCGCTCACGAAGTTCTCGGAGGCGATCAGCTCGATTCCTTTCTTTTGGCGGTCGTGCTCTTTGGCTATCAGCTCAAAGACGAGGTTGTCTCTGTTCATCAGGGTATGAGGTTTTGTGGATGGGGGGGGACGGATGTGTTGGCGGGGCGCGATGCCCCTGGGCGCGAAGGTAAGGATTTTCCCCGCCAATGCCTTGCCCTGGGCCGAAGGCCAGGCCCAATAAAAAAGGCCCCGGGAAACCATCCTGGGGCCTTCGAGGGGGTGAGCCGGGCGGCGGCCGCGGCTCAGTCGTAGAGCAGCTCCATGTCGCACACGAAAAGGTTGACCGTGCCAACCTCCAGCACCTGCGTCTGCGTCTGCTGGAACTGGTTGCTGTGGAAGCCGTCGCCGAACTCCTCGTCCTTGCGCGCCCTGACGTAGTACGACTGCGGCAGCAGCCGGTCGAACAGCGCCTCGCCGCTGTCGTTGGTCGTGCCCGAGGCCACCGGGTTCGTCTGGCTCTCCCAGTCGGCCTGGTTGGCGTAGATCGCCACCTGGCAGTTGTGCAGGGCCGTGCCCGTGCCATCGAGCAGGGCGCGCACCCGCAGCGAGGTGGTCTGCGCGACCGTCAGCCGCATCTGCGAGACGTCGCTGCCGTTGATGGAGTAGGCCGTCAGGATGACCGTGTAGGTGCCCGGCTCCGAGTAGCTGTGCATGGGGTTGAACGAGGTCGAGCGGGTGCCGTCGCCGAACTCCCACAGGAAGGACTCGGCGTAGCGCGAGCAGTTCTCGAAGTAGATGGTCTCGCCCGAGGCGTACTCGGTGTACTGCGTGTTGAAGCAGGAAAGGGCGGCCGGCTCGACAGGCTCGAAGTAGCAGCCCGTCGTGGCCACTAGGGCCGCGAAGGCCAGAAGTCGCTGGAGGTTTCTCATGGGATCGGGGTTTGACAAGATTGGGAGAATGGGGAGCGGAAACGGGGGCGGACGCGCATCCTATCCAATAGACAGCGCCCAGGGCGCGAAGTTGCAAAAAACGGCCCAAGCCGAGGCCGGGCTCGCCCTACATTGGGCAGGCGTTAACAATTCGGCCCGCGGTTCAAACCCAATCCCCGAGCGATGGGCCCGACTGCCTGGCTCTGTTGGATACTGCCGCCCAGGGTTTTTACCCTCGAAAGCAAGTGGGCATGAGATCCATCAACCATTTTCCGCCCCCTTCGCCTTTGGGAGCGGAGACTCCAGAAATCAGCTTGAAAATTTTTTGTTTTTATTGTCCTCATTTTCAGATATTTATCAAAAAAATTCATTTTTCTTGAAAAAAAGTGGCCTTGGGAGGTAGGGTGAGGGCGGGCTCGTGCGGTTAAGGTTCAAAAGCAGGCCACGAAGGCCTGGCCGAAACAAAACCGAACATCCACTCTTAACACTTTCGCACCATGAAAAAGCAAATTTGGATCGCCACCGTAGCCGCCATGACCCTGTTCGCGGCCTGTGAAGACAAAATCGAGACCGGGCAGAGCAGCCTCACCGAGGAGGACCTGGCCAACGAAGCCACCCTCGAGAACCTCTCGCAGGAGACCGAGTACGAGGTGGACCTCTTCACCAGCTCGAAGGACAACATCCTGGGCGCCGCCGCCGAGATGAGCAGCAAGGACCACCACCGGCCCTTCGGAGGACGCTACCTCTACGACATCTGCCCCAACATCACGATCGACTCCTCGATGGCCGTCAACGGTTTCCCCATCACCGTTACGCTCAACTACGGCGACAGCGTCGTCCTTGAGAACGGCCACGTCATCCGCGGCATCATCCAAGTGGTGGTCTATGACGATCCCCGCCACCCCGCCGCCGAGCGCGACGTTACCTTCATCGACTTCTTCATCGACGACGTGCAGCTCACCGGCGACATCACCAAGCGCCGCGGCCAAGACCCCGCCATCCTCGACTTCACCAGCGTGGCCGACCTGACCTTCACCTTCCCCGACGGCAGCTTCTGGAAACGCGACTCCGAGAACACCCGCACCTTCGCCGAAGGATCCCAGACCCCCTTCCTCCACTTCGACGACGTGTTCCACATGGACGGATTCGTCAACAACACCAACTCCGACGGAACCTCCTTCGCCAAGACCATCACCCAGACCCTGGTCAAGCCCGCCGAGTGCCGCTTCATCGTCCAAGGAACCGTGACCATGACCAAGAACGACGAGGCCCCCGCCATCCTCGACTTCGGCAACGGCGAGTGCGACGACCTGGCCACCATGACCCGAAACGGCGAGACTAGCGAGATCCGCCTGCGCCACCACCACGATGGAGGCCAAGAAGGCGGCCACGGCGACGATGACGGCAATGGCCACGATGGACAAGGCGGACAGCACGACTGAGCCAGCAAAGTCCTCCCAGGCACCCAAAAAGTCCCCACTTCGGAGCGAGGTGGGGACTTTTCCACAACAAAAAGCCACCCCGAAATGCCCATCCTTCCGCCGTTTCGCGTATTTTTCGGAGCGTGACAGACCCTCCTCCCCATCCCTAAACCTGCCCGAGCCTTGGACAAGAACCTCTTCAAATCGCTCTTCGACCGCCACTTCGACCCGCTCCGGCGCTTCCTCTACTACCGCTGCGCCGACCCGGACCTGGCCACCGACATCGCCCAAGACACCTTCATGAGGATCTGGGAGAAACAACTGGCCCCCCTGCCCGGAAGCGAGAAGGCCCTGCTCTACAAGATCGCCAACGACCTGCTCATCAGCTCCCTGCGCAAGAAGAAGACCGCCCTCGAGTTCGCCAAGATTCCGCAGGACGACCGCGACGAGGCCACGCCCGAGCAGGAAATGGCCTACCAGGAGCTCAAGCAGAAGTACGAGAAAGCCCTCGACGAGATGCCCGAGAACCAGCGCGTGGTCTTCCTGATGAACCGCATGGACGGCGAGAACTACTCCGAAATCGCCCAGCGCCTGAGCCTCAGCGTCAAGGCCATCGAGAAGCGAATGTCCAAGGCACTGGCCTTCCTCCGCCAAAAAGGCATCGGCCTATGGCTCCCCCTGCTGGCCCTGCTCCGCGCCCTGCTGCCCTGAACGCCCCTGCCCTGCCCCACCCCCTCCACCCTAAAAAAAGCCCCATGGACGACATTACCCCAAAAAACGACAGCATCAACACCACGGGCGACGACTTCCTCCGGCGGCACGAGCCGCGCTGGAACAAGAGCAAGGAGCAGGCCTGGGACGAGCTGCAGGCCCGCCTCGACGCCGCCCCCGCCAGGACGGAAAGCCTGCCCGCCCGCCGGATCTGGCCCCGCTGGGCCGCCGCCGCCAGCCTGGCCCTGCTGCTCGGCACGGCCCTGTTCGCCCGGCTGCACACCCGAACCATCGGCGCGGCCGCCGGCGAGCGCCTCTCGGCCCTCCTGCCCGACGGCTCGCGGATCACGCTCAACTCCGAATCAGCGGCCAGCTTCCACCCCTACTGGTGGTGGCGAGCCCGCGAAGTCGAGCTGAGCGGCGAGGCCTTCTTCGAAGTCGAGCCGG
>JAIFMG010000110.1 GCA_020048645.1 Bacteroidota bacterium
GCGCTCGGCCTTCTTGCGCAGGCGCTCGGCCTCGCGCTCTTCGGGCGTGAGCTGGACGCGGGCGGCAGGCTTGGCCTCGGCGGCTGGGGCTTCCGCCACGCGGGCAGAGGCGGCTTTCAGGTCGATGGCCTCGACGACGCCACCCTCGGCGCTGACGGCGGCGGCCACGCGCTGCGGGCGCTCGGGTTTGGCGGCCTTTTCGCGGGCAGGCGGGAATCCGGTCTCGATGATGGCGTGGGTGGGGCAGACGGGCACGCACTTGCGGCAGAGCTTGCAGCGGTTGGGGTCGATGTAGGCCAGGTTGTTGCTGAAGTCGATGGCCTCGAAGGGGCAGACCTTGACGCAGGCCTTGCAGCCGATGCAGGCGGCCGAGCAGGCGGACTTGGCGTCGGCGGGCTTGTCGAGGTTGATGCACGAGACGTAGATCTGGCGGTTGTTGCGGCGGTTGATGGGGCGGAGCTCGATGATGTCCCGGGGGCAGGCCACCACGCAGGCGTTGCAGGCGGTGCATTTCTCGATGTCCACCTCGGGCAGGCCGGTCTCGGGGTTCATGTGGATGGCGTCGAACTCGCAGGCCTCGACGCACTCGCCCAGGCCCAGGCAGCCGTACTGGCAGCCGGTCTCGCCCGCGTAGAGGCCGTGGGCCACGGTGCAGTTCTCGACGCCGTCGTAGTCGTTGTGCTTGGGCCGGAACTCGTGGCATCCGTTGCACTTGACCACGGCCACCATGTCGGGCCTTTCCTGGGCTTCCTTGCCGAGGATTTCGGCCACGGCCTTCATGGTCGGGTTTCCGCCGACGGGGCAGAAGAGCTTGTCGAGGGTCTCGGCCTTGACGCAGGCCTCGGCGAAGGGTCGGCAGCCGGGGTATCCGCAGCCGCCGCAGTTGGCGCTGGGCAGGGCCTCTTCCACCTGGTCGATGCGGGGATCTTCCTCAACATGGAATTTGTTGGCCACCCAGTAGAGCACCACCGCGGCCAGCAGGCCGATGGCGCCAATGGTCAGAATGCTGTAAAGAACAGTTATCATGATAGCGAGCTTTTGAATCCCTCGCGGGAAGTTTTGCGAACGGAGAACTGGAAGGTCTCGCCCAGGCGCTTGCCGCTGAGCTTCAGGCCCAAGTAGTAGGGCAGGAGGGAGGCCATGGCCAGCACGCCCGAGAAGATCTCGTCGTCCGTAACCGCCAAGGCCACCAGCAGCACGGCCATCAGCAGCCCGAAGGGGTAGAGGTAGCCCAGCAGCAGGGCCCTGAAGCCGAGCGACTGGTCGAAGAAGACCTCGACTTCCTGGCCCACCCGGAGCTCCTGGCCGTCCAGCCGGGCCTCGATGGTCTTCTCCTGCATGTCGGAGGCCGAGCATTGCCCCTTGACCGAGCATGAGGCGCAGGCCGAGACGCTGGCTATCGACACCAGGGCCTTGCCTTCCGAGATGCCCACCACGTGGCCCTTGTGGCTGATTTGCGGGTTGGTTTCCATGTTCCTTTTTTCCTTTTTGTTGAACAAATCTACGAAGCATCGAGCTTCCTAGATATGTCGAAAAGCATTTTTGCCACCCCAAGGTGGTAATTTATCATGGGTTTAAATAAGCCTGGCTTTCAAGAATTTGGGATGATTTAGTCCTCAATCGTGTCGCGAGGCCGCTTCGCGGGGCGCTGGGCTGGCCTTCCGGTACCGCCGGAGGCCGAGTCGCTGGGCGCGGGGGCCATGTTGCTCGGATTTTCTTACCTTGCCTCCCGAAACCTTCAAAACCATCCCCAATGTCCAACCCCATCCTGCACTACTTCCAAACCCAGGTCGGCCAACCGCTCG
This sequence comes from Bacteroidota bacterium, assembly GCA_020048645.1. Lineage (GTDB taxonomy): Bacteria > Bacteroidota > Bacteroidia > Bacteroidales > UBA6013 > UBA6013. Next base: position 1,806 of record JAIFMG010000110.1, read on the forward strand.
ACCGCAGCCTCTCGCCCGTGGGCCGCTGGCTGCGGGGCACGCTGGTGGAAGCCTCCGAGGGCAGCATCACCGTCGATTTCGTGGTGCGGCCCGAGATGACCAACCCCGTGGGCCTGCTCCACGGCGGCAGCATCGCCCTGATCATGGACGACGTCATCGGCGCCAGCATCTTCACGCTCAACCGCCCGCACTTCTACCTGTCCATCGACCTCAAGGTCGATTTCCTCTCGGGAGGCGCCCGCTCGGGCGACACCATCCGCGCCAAGGCCTGGCCCATCCGCCAGGGCAAGCAGCTCGTCCACATGGTCTGCGAGCTGCACAAGGACGGCCACCTGCTGGCCAAGGGCAGCTCCAACATGCTGCTCTCCAACATCCCCGTCCAGTTGCCCAAGTCCGACGGGGCCTCCTCGAGGGACTAGGCCTGGGGGGCGGCGGGGGCATTTCCCTGCCAACAACGAAAAAAGGCCAGCACGCGCCCCACCAGTCTGGGTTTGGCGCGCTGGCCTTGCCATTTCTAGGCACCTAGCCCGTGGTCTTTCCTGTGGTTGGGATAGAACCGCCACGCTATTGGCTTGCCTACTGTCAGTCAGCTACTTGTCCGTCTTATGTCCCGGATTTTATACCAAATTGCATTCAAAGGTGAGTCCAGTATAAAAACCGGGGATTTGTCCACGAAAGGCACGAAGGGCACGAAATTTTTTTGAAATCAAAATTTGAGGGGATGAGTGGGACGGCGATTTGCAACGAAAAACCATATGCGATAAGCAAGACTGACTCCAGCATAAAACCATTACTTGCATTTTTTTTCTATTTGTAACCAATTGATAATCAATGATAATTTTTGAAAGCGAATTTTAGAAGTGACCTTTTTAGACCGCGCCCAAAGGTGAAATATCCGAACGCAGCTTGGCATAAGATGCCAGGGCTACGCCCCTTTTTGGAGCGCGGTGGCGGCGCGATGCTACGAAGATGTCAGGGCTACGCCCCTTTTTGAAGTGCGGCGTCCTGTCCAAATCCTTGAAGCTGAATGCTATAAATCGTTCCTTCTGCCCGTCGCGGGTTTCTCGGCTCTTTAATTCCCGTTTGTAGGATGCTGAATTTCTAGCTTCATACTTGTTGGGCTTGCCTTTTTCCATGAAGATTTCTTGTTAGTGTTTCGTCAAATTGTAGATTGGGTATAGCTCCATAATTGCCTGACATGTAATTTTTATCGAATGCGGATTGGTTCCTGACTTTGTCCGTTTTGAATTCCGCCAAAGAGTACAATTCGGAAGCTCCGAACTGGTCTTTCTCGACAAACCAGATCTGGTCTCTTCGGAAGGTTTGCTTGTTGAGCAGCGAAACGTCGTGGACGGCGCAGATCAGTTGCGCGTTGTTTGAATTGTGCAGATGGAAAAAATCGAGAAGGTACCGCGTCAAATGGCTGTGCAGCCTGGAGTCCAGCTCGTCCACGACCAACACTTTGCCGTTGCGCAGGGTATCGTACCAAGGCCCGAGCAGGTAGAGTAGCTTTTTGGTCCCTTCCGATTCCTGCTGGTCAAATTGGAAAGCCACGGTATCGACCAGGACCTTGTTTTGGTCAAATTGCCGGTGGAATGTGATGATTTTGTCTCTTTTGGGTTGCTGGGATTGGAGGGTGTGGATGCTCTCCAGTAGCTGGAGGACTTTTTCAACTTTTTGCTTGGCCCTGAGGCTTTCCAGATCCGGCCCATCTTCTTCGACGGTGGAAAGGTTCGCGATTTCAAGGAACTTCAGGAACTGGGCCACCCATTGCGAAAACTCCATGTCCGCCTTGAGCTTCTCGATGGTGTAGAGCTTGTGGCCGAAGTCGTGCATTCCGTTGACGAAATTGAGTCGCTTGAACCAGGCTACGACCTTCGAGGCGGTTTCTTTGCCCAGCGTGGCGAGCATCGACAGGAACAAGACGTTCTCCTTCAGGTCCTCTTCTCTGCCAAGCCCTTCTTTGAAAGCGGATTTGTTGATTTCCAGCTTTTGGTGGTCGCGCTTGAACAGATAGACTTCTTTGCTCGTGGTGTGGAAGAGCCATTCGGCCGCGACCTTGTCGTAGTCCAGCTCGAAGCCATAACGGTAGCGGGTGCCTTCATGGACGAAGGTCAGCTCGAAGAGGCTCGCCTCCTGCGCGCTTTGGGTGCTGAGGGCGAATTTTTCGAGGGGGAATTTGCGCTGGCCCTCGTCGAGCAGGGCGTCGCGGAAAGAGTTCAGCACGGTTTGCTTCATGAAGCCCAACGCACGGAGCAGGTTGCTTTTTCCGCTGGCGTTGTTGCCATAGACGATGGCCGATTTGAGCAGGTCGAGCGAGCTACCGGACTTGGCCAAGTGGCTGTCCTTGTGTTCTTTGAACGACTTTGCCGCCACCATCGAGAGCCTGGTCGGCGCTTGGAAGGAAAGGAAGTTCTCGACGTTGAATTCGATGATCATGGCTCTTGGTGTTATGACGCAAAGATACACCTTAAATCCGAAATCTGCAAACTATTTTCAAAATTTCATTTTTAATGCGCCATCTTCCATCGGTGTCCTCGCCTTGCAAGAAGCGGCAAGGCCCGGGCGAATCGCTTCGCGCCGGGCCTTGCGTAAGGGGTATGTCGGGGCCGAGGTCCGTCAGATGTCCATCAGGGCCTTGTGGAGCGAGTCGTCGTGGCCCAGGCCCATCTTCTGGCGGATGCGGTAGCGGGTCTGGCGGACGGTCTGCTCGCCGACGCTCATCATGGAGGCGATTTCCTTGGTGTTGAGGTTCAGGCGCAGGAATGAGCAGACCTTCACGTCCTTGAGGGTCAGGTCGGGGTAGCGCTGGAGCAGGCGCTTGAAGAAGTCCGGGTGTACCTCGGTCATCTGCATCTCGAAGTCGGACCACTGCACGACCTTGACGCCCGAGGACAGCTCGGAGCGGATGTCGAGCAGGGCCTGGCGCATCTTGTCGGGCCCCGAGCGCAGGGCCTCGTCGATGGCCTTGCGGATGCCCTCGATCCTGAAGCTGTCGCTCAGGCCCATGGACGACTGGGCCAGCAGCTTCTGCTTGAGGTTGTCGAGGCGGGTCTCCATGTCGGCCTTCTCGCGCTCGAAGCGCTGCTCCTGCTCTTGGGCCAACTGCTTGAGCAGCAGCTCGTTTTCCTGGAAGATGTCCCAAGTCTTGAGCAATGCCCGGACGCGGGCCAGCAGCTCGGCCCCGTCGAAAGGCTTGCGGACGAAGTCGATGGCGCTGGCGTCGAAGGCGCTCTTGAGGTTTTCCAGGGAGGTCATCTTGCCGCTGAAGATGATCACGGGGATGTTCGGGCTCAGCGCCGATTTGCGGAACGCGCGAAGGACGTCAGGGCCGTCGAAGCCGCCCAGCTCCCAGTCCAGGATCAGGAGGTCGAGCTCTTTTTGCGCGGCCACTTCCAGCGCCTTGTGGCCGTCGCGAAGCTGGATGATCTTGTACTCGGGCGCATGGACATCCAGAAACAGCACCAAGGTCTGAAGGCTCTCCAACTGGTCATCGACGAGCATCAGCGTGCGTTGCTTTTCCATAAATTGTGCGGACGTTTGGTAGATTCAACCCTTCGGAACGGAGCGGCATCGACCTCCCCCGTCGGCGCAACACGTCCCGAATGAACCGCGAATGTAGTCAAGTTCGCCCAAGACCCAAAGTTTTTCGGCGGATGCTTTCCTTATCTTGCGGCTTTGTGCGTTTTTTCCTAGATTTGGGGCCAGGGCGATTGTTCCACGGAATCCGGCCCCGACCATCTCAAACCAAACCACGAAAGCCATGGGCATCTTTAGAAGAATCTGGAATTTCCTCAGGAGTCTGTTTTCCGGCGGCGAAAAGGCCGCTCCCGCCTTGGAGCAGACCGCGGCCGGCACCGACGCCGGAGCCAGCGTCCGCGCCGAGCTCGAAAAGGCCCGGACCGAGAAGCGCGCCGCGCAAAACACGATCAAAAGCATCGACGACTGGTCGCGCGACGCGGTGGTCAACGCCTTCGCGGCCGTGCTGCCCAACGGGAACCTCTCGTACAACCGCAACCAGTACAAGGCCCAGGCCCTCGAGAAGCTCCCGCAATGGAAGCAGGACTACGCCCAGAAGATCGACCCCAGCGTCATCACGCAGTGCGAGCAGGTGCTCGAAGGCTACGCCGCCCAGCGCGAGCTCAACGAGTCGCAGGTCAAGCTGCTCGACAAGCTCCAGGAGCGCTACACCATCATCCTCAACAAGATAGACGCCAGCAAGAAGCTCAGCGGGCACCAGGACCGCATCAGCCAGATGGACCAGAAGACCGACCAGATGCTCGTCCAGGGCTTCACGCACCAGCACAAGCTCGAGGACATCATGGCCGAGTTCGAGCAGCAGAAGGAGTACGCCCGGCAGCTCGCCGCCCTGAAGCAGGAGTACGGCGACAACAGCAGCCAGGAGAGCTCCAAGGCCTTCAAGGCCGAGATCGACCGCATGTTGCAGCAGGTCTGAGGCTTGGACCTGGACTTCGCCGGGCCACGCTTTCGCTTTCCGAACAAGCCAATCTTGCCACTTTCGCATGGTGGATTGGCTTTTTCTCTTTTCCCGCATGAAAATCCAACCCACCAACCCGTTCTACAACCCTCAACAAAAACTTTAGAAGCCATGAAATTCGATCCGGCCAGAGCCATCAACACCCTGACCTCGCAAGACCACTTCGGCGGCGTCAACCCTTCCATCACCGATTCCTCGACCTTCACCTTCTCCGGGGCCAAGGTCATGCTCGACGTCTTCGAGGGAACCCAGGAGGGATGCTTCCTCTACTCGCGCCACTGGAACCCCATGAACCGCTACCTCTCCGACGCCTTGGCCGCCTTGGAGGACACCGAGTCGGCCTGGGTGACGGCATCCGGCATGGCCGCCATCACCAACGCCGTGCTCCAGATCTGCGACACCGGAGACCACATCGTCTGCAGCCGCACCATCTACGGCGGAACTTTCGCCTTCATGACCACCTACCTGCGAAAGTTCAAAATCGACGTTACCCTGGTCGATACCACCGACTTGGAAAGCGTCCGCCACGCCATCCGCCCCAACACCAAGATGGTTTATACCGAGGCCATCACCAACCCGCTCCTGCAAGTCTCCGACATTCCCGCACTGGCAGAAATCGCCCATGCCAAGGGGCTGCTGCTGGTCGTGGACAACACCTTCTCGCCCATGATGCTCTCGCCCGCCAAGCTCGGCGCCGACGTGGTGGTCCACAGCCTGACCAAGTTCATCAACGGCAGCAGCGACTGCATCGCCGGGGCCATCTGCGCCAGCAAGGCCTTCGTCGAATCGCTCATCGACGTCCACAGCGGCACGTCCATGCTCCTGGGCCCGGCCCTGGACCCCGTCCGCTCGGCAAGCATCCTCAAGAACATCCACACCCTCCACCTGCGCATGAAGCAGCACAGCCGAAACGCCCTATTCATGGCCCAGAACCTCAAGGAAATGGGTCTCATAATTACCTATCCCGGCCTGCCCGAGCACCCCGGCCACGAGCTGCTCAAGAGCATGATGAACGAGGAGTTCGGCTTCGGCGGCATGATGTCCATCGACTTGAAGACCACCGACAAGGCCTGGAGCTTCATGGAAAGCCTCCAGCGCAAGCACGTCGGCTACCTGGCCGTGAGCCTAGGCTTCTACAAGACCCTCTTCAGCAACTCCGGCAACAGCACCTCCAGCGAACTGCCCGCCGAAACCCAGGCCGAGATGGGCCTGTCGCCCGGGCTGGTCCGCTTTTCCATCGGCCTCGACAACGACATCGAGCACACCCTCGAACTGTTCAAGGAATCCTTACGCGAGGAAGGAATCCTCTGATTCCCTGGCCTTTCGCCTCGCGAAGCGGAATGCCTGGACTGAAACGTTTCCAAGTGGAAGGTCATGCGGAAACTTTCCAACGTGGCGCCAGCCACTTGGAAACGTTTCATCGTCGCGGCGGACGTTTCCAAGTCCCCTGCCGGGGGACGTTGGAAAGTCATGCGGAAACTTTCCAACGTGGCGCCAGCCACTTGGAAACGTTTCGGCATCGCGGCGGACGTTTCCAAGTCCCCTGCCGGGGACGTTGGAAAGCCAGGCGGAAACTTTCCAACGTGGCGCCAGCCACTTGGAAACGTTTCATCG
>JAIFMG010000146.1 GCA_020048645.1 Bacteroidota bacterium
GGCCGCGGGCCTTCGGCAGCTCCAGCACGCCCTCCAGCAGGGCGCGGGCCAGCAGCGCAAGCCGCCCAGCCTCGTCCGAGGACAGGAACTGCTGGTAATCTACGTGGCGCTGGATATAGGCCACCCCCGACTTCCTGCTAAGCTGGACTTGGTTCTTGTGCAGGAAATTGGCGTTCCCTTCGGGGAAAAGAATGAAAAAGAAAGCCAACTGCGACAGCAAGCCAGCGGACCTTGATCCTATGGAACAAGAAAAGTTCCGGAAAAGCTCTTCCCAGGTGGAGAAGATTCCCAAGAAAGGCCCTGATGCCGGCTCATCCAACTTCGCTGAAAAAAACAATTCCTTGCTCATCTGTCTTGCTTGTTTCCAGGTGGACGTATCAAAGGCCTTGGGCGATCCAGGTTCTCAGGCAGAAGGGGATAACCAATAATGCGCTTCTTCTCTTCTCTCTCGCACTCTAACAAATTGCCAGAAAATTGAGTAAGATAAACCAAGTCCATGGATCTAAGCCTGTTACCGTAGCGCCCAGGCTCGCCGTTCATGGTTACCCCATATTTACAGACCTGCCCAGTCAATAAAAAAACCGAATCCGATTCGACACAAGAAAAGCAGGGGAACCATCCAGTGCGTGAAGCCACCAGCGCGTACTGCTCCGCGTTGTCGAGTTTGCGCAGGGTGCTGTCCAACTTGGCGCGCCTTTCGGGCGAGAGGGTCGGCTGGCCGTCGTCGTCGAAGTGGATGAAGGGCGCCCCGGGATGCGGGCGGGCCAAGGCCCACACGCCCAAGGCCGCCAGGGCCAGCGCCAGCCAGGGCCACTTCCGGTGTCCCGCGACCGCTTCGCGGGTCTGTTCGCGGATGGGGGATTCCACGCCCATGATGGTTCCGATTTTGTACCTTCCCCAAATTTACGGATTTCCCTCCAGCTCCATGACGCCCTTCGACACGAAAAAGCACAGCAGGGGACAGTCCGGCAGAAATGGAAATTCCCCGACGAACGCTTGTGGCTTCGTCGGGGAATTGGAAGGAAAAAGCCGGTTTGTGGCCGGCTTTGGATTTTTTCTCAGTAACGGTTGCTGTCGTATGAACGACGACCACCGCCACCGCCACCACCCGCTCCGGCGCTTTCGCGGGGACGAGCTTTCTTTACCACGATGTTGCGGCCTTGGATAAGCATTCCGTTGAGTGCCTCGATGGCCTGGTCGCCTTCGGCGTCGTCGTCCATTTCGACGAAACCGTAGCCTTTGGAGCGGCCGGTGTCGCGATCGGTGATGATTTTAGCAGATGACACGGCTCCGTGCTGGGCGAAAAGCGCCTCAAGTTCTTCGTTTTCAAGCTTGAAGCTCAAATTTGCTACGAAAATGTTCATTGGAAAAAAGTTAAAAAGAGAAAATGAAAAAAAGGGTTACTCGAGAAGCTTGAAAAAGACCCAAAAGAAGAACCGTAAACCTGAAAGGAAGCTGTCGGTACGCAATCGTGCTTTGTGGGCTCAAAACTTCAATCGCTGCAAAGATACGCTCTTTTTGATCAAAACATAGGGTCGCGGAAAAAATGTTGCGATTTATTTTGTTAATGGAATCAAAAGGGGCAAAAGCAACCCGGTAGGCGGACCGGGGCTAATCCTCCGAAACCCTTCCAACCACATGGCTTTCAGGCACAAAGCCCCAGAAACGCGAATCCCTGATCGCGTCGCGGTTGTCGCTCAGCACGAAGAAATAGTCTTGTTCGAACTGGTAGGTGGCAGAGGCCTGGCCGTCGAGAAAGCATTGCCCGGCCTTCATCTCGAGCTGGTGGCCCTCGTGCCGGACGATCGCGTGGCGGTAGCAGGAGTAATGCCTGGCGTCCAAGGGAATGCTCATCCCCCTTTGGGGCACGACAAGCCCCTCGATGTGGTCAGCGTTCCAGAAGGGGAACCGGAGCGCGGTGAACAGGCTGGTGTCCGAGTGGCCGGGCACCCCTCCCACCCTTTCGAGCCGAATGCCCCGCTGGGCGAGCCTTTGGGCGCTGTCCGGCTCCAGGCAGGCCAGGGAGTCGCCGCCCAGGCGGAACAGCAGCAGCCCCCTCTCGGGGAAAGCCTGGAGGTCGCCGTTGACCCAGAGGTTCTTGCCCAGGATGCTGAGGGTGTCGCCCGGCAAGGCGGCGCAGCGGCGCAGCAGCAGCGGACGCTTGTCGATGGGCGAGGGCGCGTCCTGCGGGTCGTTGAAGGCCAGCAGGTCCCCGCGCCGGGGCCTGGCCCGGCCCAGGCGATGGTAGCCCAGCCGCAGGGCGTCCCAGTAGGGCTCGCCCAGGAGGGGCATGGCCACCGGGGTCATGGGAAGGCGGATGCCATAGGCCGTCTTGTCCACCCAGACGACCGCCCCGCGGGGCAGCCCGGCCTCCATGGACTCGGAGGCCAGACGGTAGCGCTGGGCCACCATCGAGCGGAACGCGGCGGCCAGCAGCAGGCCCGCGGCCGCGGCCAAGACCCAGGACAGCAGGCTCCGCTTCCAGCCCGAGGCCGTCATTCGATGGAGTTGAAGATCCGGGACCAGCGCACCGAGCCCATGTCCTTGTCGTAGGAAAACCAGACCATGACGGCCTTGCCAAGCATGTGGTCCTCAGGGACGAAGCCCCACGCGCGCGAATCGGCCGAGTTGTGGCGGCTGTCGCCCATCAGCCAGTAGTAGTCCATGCGGAAGGCGTAGCTGTCGGCCGGCTGGTCGTTGATGAAGATCTGGCCGTCGCGGACCTCCAGCTTGTTGCCCTCGTAAACGCGGATGGCCCGCTCGTAGAGAGGCAGGTTCTGGAGGGTCAGGGGCATGGCCTTTCCTTTGGCCGGAATCTCGACCGGGCCGAAGAAGTCCTCGTTCCAGGCGAAGCCCTCGTGTTGCGGGAAAATGGACCTGGACCGCAGGCTGTCGGGCTGGATGATGGGCTCGATGGCCTTGACGAAGCCGTAGCCGCTGAAGCGCCGCACCATGCTCTCGGTCAGGGGATAGACCAGGATGTTGGTGTTGAGGATGATGCTGTCGTTGCGCAGGCTGATGAAGTCCTTCAGGCGAGGGTTGGCCGTGAGCAGGTCGGAATAGTAGCGGGTCAGGGGCGCCGAGAGGTCCTGGTCCTCGTAGGAGATGCCCATGTCGAGCAGCGAGTCGCGGCGGAAGACCAGGGTGCTGGCCAGGGCGTACTTGAACTGGGTGTCGCCGACCTTCTCCTGGGGCTGGCCGTTGACGTACAACTGCGTCCCGCGCACCTCGATGATGTCGCCGGGCAGGCCCACGCACCGCTTGATGTAGTTCTCGCGCTTGTCAACGGGCCGGACCAGGATGGGCCCGGGCCGCTGGCCATAGTTCCGCAGCAACTGGTTCTCCAAGATGGCGGCCTGGCCGTACTCGCGGCAAAGCTGGTAGTAGCTCTTGGCCTGGATGTCCCCGGCCACGGTGTCGCCTTCCGGATAGTTGAAGACCATCACGTCGTTGCGCTGGACCTCGCCCAGGCCCGCCAGGCGCCGGTAGGGCCAGCGCGCCCACTCCACGTAGGGCCTGCCGTACTGGGTGAAGGGCATGGTGTGGTGCGTGAAGGGGATGGCCAGCGGCGTGTTGGGCATCCGCGGGCCGTAGCTCACCTTGCTCACGAAAAGGTAGTCGCCCACCAGCAGGGTCTTCTCCATCGAGGAGGTCGGGATGGTGAAGGCCTCGATGAAGAAGGTGCGGATCAGCATGGCCGCCACCACCGCGAAGATGCCGGCGTCGATCCACTCGTTGGCCGCCGAGGGCTTCTCCTTCTTGCTCTTCCAGAAAGCCCAGCGGACCTTCTGGGTGACGTAGATGTCGAAAAGCACGCCCAGGCCCAGCAGCAGCCAGTAGTTGCCCACCCAGACCACCCAGAGCAGATAGATGAGGGCCGCGAGGCCGAACTTGACGTATCCATTTGACCATAAGGTCTTTGGCCCAGAGGTTTCCTGAGGCTGTTCTTGTGGTGACTCACCCATGATGCGTGTGGAGATTTCGAGAAGAAAAACGCTCCTTCCCTTTTGTCAAAAGCTCACAAATGTAATAAATCTTTCATTCCGTAAACGCCGCGCCTGCCCAGCAGGAACTCCGCCGCCAGGACGGCCCCGTTGGCGAAGCCCTCCCGCGAGAGGGCCTCGTGGCTGACCACCAGGCGGTCGTGCGGCCCCTCGAAGAGCAGCTCGTGGAAGCCGAAGACCTCGCCCTCGCGCACGGCCTCGATGGGCAGCTTGCCCTCCGGGGCGGTCTGCCCCAAGGCCCAGCCGTCGAAGGCCCGCATCTCCTGGAGCAGGGCCTGGGCGGCCGCGATGGCCGTGCCGCTGGGCGCGTCCAGCTTGTGGACATGGTGTACCTCGCGCAGCCGCGGGACAAGCCCCGGGTGGCCGTCCATCAGGCGGGCGGCGCCCCGGCAGAGCTCGAAGAAGAGGTTGACGCCCACGCTGAAGTTGGACGCGTAGAAGAAGGCCGAGTCGCGGGCCTGGCGGAGGCGCTCCAGCTCCTCGAGGCGATGGAGCCAGCCCGTTGTGCCGCAGACCACCGGCAGGTCGGCCTCGAAGCAGGCCGCGCAGTGGGCGAAGGCCGCCTCGGGGTGGCTGAACTCGATGGCCAGGTCGGCCTGGCGCAGGCTCTGGGGCGCGAGCAGGCCGTCCTGCCCCTTCCCGACGGCCAGGACGACCTCGTGGCCGCGCGCGCGCGCGGCCCGGGCGACGGCCTGTCCCATCCTGCCGTGGCCTAGCAAGGCGATTTTCATGGTGTGGCTGTTTTGGGTTGGGAAGATGGACGCCGCGGGGGACGCCCAATAAAAAAAGGAAGCCGAAGCTTCCTTGTTCCTGTTTTGTGAAGAAGGCCGCGAGGCCCGGCCTCGCTTAACGGACCGAATCGACGACCGCCTTGAACGCATGGGGGTGGTTCATGGCCAGGTCGGCCAGCACCTTGCGGTTGAGCTGGACACCCTTCTGGTGGACCTTGCCCATGAACACCGAGTAGGACATGCCGTACTGGCGGACCCCGGCGTTGATACGCTGGATCCACAGGGCGCGGTAGTCCCGCTTTTTGAGCTTGCGGCCCACGTAGGCGTGCTGCATGGCCTTCTCGACGGCGTTCTTGGCCACCGTGTGGACGTTCTTCCTGCGGCCGAAATAGCCTTTGGCCTGCTTGATGATTTTCTTGCGGCGATGGCGCGCGGCCACTGCATATACCGATCTTGGCATGTTGGTTGGTTTTTTTAATGTACAGCGCTCTTCATCCGAGAGACTTTGGCGTTGCTGGACATTGTAATGAAAAATGGTTGTTCTTGAGAAAAGGAAGCGCTTGGCCTAGTTCATGGCCAGCATGAACAGCACGTTCTTGACGTCGGCCTTGTGGACCGTCGTGAAGTGCCGCAGGTTGCGCTTGCGCTTCTTGGCCTTCTTGGTGAGGATGTGGCGCATGTTCGCGTGCTTCCTTTTGATCTTCCCAGAGCCGGTGATCCGGAACCGCTTCTTGGCGCTGGGGTTGGTCTTCATTTTTGGCATTGCGTGAAAAGGATTTGGTGGTTAGAGAATCAATCCGGGAAGGTGGGAAGGTGCGCTTCGCTCTTGATGGACCTTCGAGGATCTTGGCGTTTCCGCGGACTGGCCCCCGCGGCGGGCGTCTTACTTCTTGGTCTTCTTGGGCGAGATGAACATGATCATCCGCTTTCCTTCCAGCTTGGGCATCTGCTCGACCTTCCCTACTTCCTCTAGCTCCACCGCGAAGCGGAGCAGGACCTCGGTGCCCCTGTCCTTGAACAGGATGGAACGGCCCTTGAAGAAGACGAAGGCCTTGACCTTGGCCCCTTCGCTCAAGAATTTCCGGGCATGGATGAGCTTGAAGTTGAAGTCATGGTCATCGACGTTCGGTCCGAAGCGGATTTCCTTTATGGAAACTTTCTGGGCCTTGGCCTTGAGCTCCTTGTTCTTCTTCTTCTGCTGAAACAAGAACTTGTTGTAGTCAACAATTTTGCAAACTGGTGGTTTGGCCGTTGGCGAGATCTCGACAAGGTCCATCTCGAGCTGCTCGGCCAGCTTTATGGCCTGCTCGATGGGCATGATGCCCTGTTCGGCGACGTTCTCGCCAACCACCCTGACCATGGGCACACGGATTTGCTCATTTATCCGATAGCGGATCTGGTCAGCGTTGCTTTGCGATTTCTGATGCGTTTTAGCTATGGTTCAGTCCTCCTGATTGGTTAGTAATTAGTTTTCTTGATTGGTCTTCAGCTCGTTCTGGACCTCTTGGTTGAGGAAGTCGGCGAAGGCGGCGAGCTCCATGCTGCCCAGGTCTCCTTGGCCTTGGCGCCGGACGGAAACCGTCCGGGTCTGCTCCTCCTTCTCGCCCACCACCAAAAGGAAGGGGATGCGCTTGAGCTCGTTGTCGCGGATCTTGCGCCCTATCTTCTCGTTCCGGAAGTCCACCTGGCCGCGAATATCGGAATTCTTTAGGAAATCCGAAACGGTCTGGGCGTATGGGTTGAACTTTTCGCTGATGGGCAGGATGACGATCTGCTCGGGGGTGAGCCACAGCGGGAACTTGCCGGCGGTATGCTCGATCAGGATGGCCACGAAGCGCTCCATCGAGCCGAAGGGGGCGCGGTGGATCATGACCGGGCGGTGCGTCTGGTTGTCGCTGCCCTTGTACTCCAGCTCGAAGCGCTCGGGCAGGTTGTAGTCCACCTGGATGGTGCCCAACTGCCACTTGCGGCCCAGCACGTCGCGCACCATGAAGTCGAGCTTGGGGCCGTAGAAGGCGGCCTCGCCCAGCTCCACGGTCGTCTTGAGGCCCTTCTCCTGGGCCGCCTCGATGATGGCCTTCTCGGCCTTCTCCCAGTTCTCGTCGCTGCCGATGTACTTGTCGCGGTCGTCGGGGTCGCGCAGCGAGACCTGGGCCTCGTAGTCCTCGAACTTCATGGTCCGGAAGACGTAGAGGATGATGTCGATGACCTTCTTGAACTCGTCCTTGAGCTGGTCGGGGCGGCAGAAGATGTGGGCGTCGTCCTGGGTGAAGCCCCGCACGCGGGTCAGGCCGTGCAGCTCGCCGCTCTGCTCGTAGCGATAGACGGTGCCGAACTCGGCGTAGCGCACCGGCAGGTCCTTGTAGGAGAACTGCATGCTGCGGTAGATCTCGCAGTGGTGCGGGCAGTTCATGGGCTTGAGCAGGAACTCCTCGCCCTCGGCGGGCGTATGGATGGGCTGGAAGGAGTCCTTGCCGTACTTGGCGTAGTGGCCCGAGGTAACGTAGAGCTCCTTCTGGCCGATGTGCGGGGTGATGACCTGCTGGTAGCCCTGCTCGGCCTGCAGCTTGCGCAGGAAGTTCTCCAGACGGTCGCGCAGGGCGGCGCCCTTGGGCAGCCAGAGCGGCAGGCCCTGGCCCACCCGCTGCGAGAAGGTGAACAGCTCCAGCTCCTTGCCGAGCTTGCGGTGGTCGCGCTTCTTGGCCTCCTCTATCTTCTCGAGGTAGTCGGCCAGCATCTTCTGCTGCGGGAATGAGACGCCGTAGAGCCGCGTGAGCTGCTTGCGCTTCTCGTCGCCGCGCCAGTACGCGCCCGCCAGGCTGGTTATCTTGATCGCCTTGACCCAGCCCGTGTCGGGGATGTGCGGCCCGCGGCAGAGGTCGGTGAAGCCGCCTTGCTTGTAGAAGGTGATGCTGCCGTCCTCGAGGCCTTCGAGCAGCTCGAGCTTGTAGGGGTCGCCCTTTTCCTGGAAGTAGGCCACGGCCTCCTGCTTGGAGACCTCGCTCCGCTCGAACGCGCTCTTGCGCTTGGCCAGCTCGAGCATCTTCTCCTCGATCGCGGCGAAGTCGGAGTCGGTGAGCGACCTTCCGTCGCCCAGGTCAACGTCGTAGTAGAAGCCGCTCTCGATGGGAGGCCCGATGCCGAACTTCACGCCGGGGTAGAGCGCCTCCAGCGCCTCGGCCATCAGGTGGGCCGACGAGTGCCAGAAGGCCATCTTGCCCTGGGGGTCGTCGAAGGTGTGCAGCACGAAGGAACAGTCCGACCCGATGGGCCGGGAAAGGTCCCAGACTTGCCCGTTGACGCTACAGGCTATGACCTTCTTGGCCAAGCTGTTGCTGATGCTCTGGGCGACTTGCAGTCCGGTGGTGCCTGGCGCGTACTCGCGGCGCGAGCCATCGGGAAGGGAGATTTGGATCATGTTCTGCTGTTGTTCTGGAAAATTGGCCCGCGAATATAATCGGATTTGGGCAAATAACCCAGGGTCAAGAGGAGGAAAGTGTCGCGGGGCAAAGACAAAAGCGGGCTCAGCCCCGGAGGCCCAGCCGGTCGCGGAAGGCCTGCAAGGCCTGGGCGTTGCCCAGGGCGTCGTTCAGCGGGTCGTGGTCATGCGGCGCCTGGCGGAAAAGCTGCTTCCAGCGCCAGTTCATGCCCGCGTCGCGCACCAGGCCGCAGTACAGGTCGCCGATGCGCCGCCCGCTGAAGCCGAAGGGGTTGCGCCCCAGGAACCGGTGGAAGTAGTAGTTGATCCACTGCCAGTCGAAGGCCAGGTTGTCCGAGAAGAAGACCGGCCGCCCGCCCAGCGCGTCCAGCCAGGCGGCGAAATCGGCCATGACCGGGCCCGCCTCGGGGAAGGCCAGGTGCTCCTGGCGGCTGAACCCGCCCACGGCCAGGGCCTCGGGCACGAAACGCTCGGAAATCGGCGCCACCTTGGCCGCGAAGCTCCGCCCGAAGCCCGGCTCGGCCACCACGGCCGCGAAGCTGGCCATCGAGAACAGGCCCGGGGCCGGGCCGTCGGCCTCCACGTCCACCACCACCCAGGTCGGGCGTGCCGATGGCTGCCTCCCGCTCATGCCCCACCTTTGAGCTTGCGCAGCTCCTCTTCCAGCTCGGCCACGCGCCGGGTGAACGCCTGGAGCGCCTGCCTGTCCTCGCGTCCCCGCTCGACGGCCTTCTTCAGCACGGCCTCGTTCGACTTGAGCTTGGCGTTGGCCTTGTCGGTCTCGCGCCGCTTTTCCTCCAGGTCCTGCTGGTACTTGACCATCTCCTCGAGGTTGGCCCGCATCATCTCCTCCTGGGCCCTCATGATCTCGTTCTGCTCGTTGATCGATTCCATCATCTGCCGAAGCTCCGCCTGCTGGTGCTGGCTGGCCGTTGTGTCGATGGAGACGACCATGACCTTCTCGACCTCGCGGCCCGTGCTGAAGATGGGCGAATAGTTCTCGTTCAGCCACAGGGCCCGCCCGCCCAGGTCGAGCTTGCGGGAGACCCGGCAAGACTTGCCCTGGTGGAGCTTCGCGAACACCTCGTCCAGCCCATCGGCGGCGCTGCCCCCAAGCTCGGCATAAGGCTGCCCGACGAGCTGGGCCAGCTCCATGCCCAGGGCGCGCAGGAAGAGGTCGTTGGCCGAAAGGACCTTGCCCCGCGGGTCGAGGTAGGCGATAAGGAACGAGTTGTCGAGGCCATCCAGGATGCTCTTGTTCTCGGCCTGGCGCGCCTTGGACTTGTCCTGGGCCTTCTTGAGCACCGACATGTTGGCCTCGAGCTGCTTCTGCTGCTTCTGTATCCGGTCAGACTGCTGCTCCAGGGCCTGCTGCTGCTCCTTCTGCTCGGTGATGTCGGTGGCCACCCACAGTATCTTCTGCAGCTTGCCGCCGTCGCCCGTCAGGGGGATGAAGTTCTCGGAGAACCACAGGGTCTTGCCGCCCACCACCAGCGACTGCTGCTTCTTCTGCACCTTGAGGTCCTGGAGGTCCCTCCAGAACTGCTCGTAGCCCTGCGGGTAGTCCTCCGCCGAGTCGGGGTCGGTCAGGTCGCGGTGGCCCAGGCGGCCGATGTGCTCGTGGTTGATGCCCCGCGCCGAGCGCAGGGCGCCGTTGGCCGAGAGCAGGGTGCCGTTGGCGTCGAACTGGGCCACGTAGAACGACGAGTCGAGGCCGTCGAGGATGGCCTGCATCTCGGCCTGGCGGGCCTTGGACCGGTCCTGGGCCTTCTTGAGCACCGACATGTTGGCCTCGAGCTGCTTCTGCTGCTTCTGTATCCGGCCCGACTGCTCCTCCAGGGCCTGCTGCTGCTCCTTCTGCTCGGTGATGTCGGTGGCCACCCAGAGGACCCTGCGGAGCTGGTGGCTGTCGTCGGCCAGGGGGATGTAGCTCTCCGAGAGCCAGGTGGTCCGGCCTCCGCTGGCGATGGCCTGCTCCTTCTTCCGGACCTGCAGGTCGCGCAGGGAGCTCCAGAAATGCTCGTAGCCCTCGGGGTACTCTTCCTGCGAGTCGGGGTTGGTCCAGGCCCGGTGGTGCAGGCCCTTGAGCTGGTCGTGGGCCAGGCCGCGGGCCCGCAGCAGCGCGTCGTTGGCCGTGAGCACCCTGCCCTGGCTGTCGAACTGGGCCACGTAGAACGACGAGTCGAGGCCGTCGAGGATGGACTGCATCTCGGCCTGCCTGCGGTGCGACTCCTCCTGCGTGGCCTGGAGCTCCTCGAGGTTCTGGCGCATCTCCTCCTCCTGGGCGGCCATTTCCTCCGACTGCCGGCGCGACTGCTCGAGCAGCATGGCCGTCTTCTCGTTGATGCGGGTGTTCGAGATGGTCGAGGCGATGTTCTCGGCCAGGGTCTCCACGAACTGGATCTGGTGCGGCTCGAAGCGCTTGAAGGAGGCCAGCTCGACGACGCCCAGCAGCCTGCCGTCGATCTTCAGGGGCACGATCAGGATCGAGTTGGGGTTGGCCGTGCCCAGGCCCGAGCGGATCTCGACGTAGTTGTCGGGCACGTTGTGCATGAAGATGGTGTCCATCTCCAGGGCGCAGGCCCCGACCAGGCCCTCCTTGAGGCCGATCTTCTTCTTGGTGTACTTGCGCCGGTCGTAGGCCAGCGAGGCGTACAGCTCGAGGTGGGGCGGCTCGTCCGTCTCGTCGTTGTAGATGAACATGCCGCCCTGGTTGGCCTCCACGTACCGGACCAGGTTCTGGATGACGTTGAAGCAAAGCTCCTTGAGGTTCTCGTTGTTCTGCCGGAGGATGTCCCCGAACTTGGCCAGACCCTCGGTGGCCCAGTTCCGGCGCTGGTCCTCGAGCCGTCGCTTCTCGTCGATGGCGTCGGTCTCGAGCAGGCTCGAGCGCATGGCCACGAGCGAGTTGCCCAGCACGTCGTTGGGGCTCAGGGGCGCGAACTCGGTGTCGAGCCTGCCCTGGCCGATGGCCTTGGCGAAGTCGGCCGTCTTGCGCAGCCCCTCGAGCAGGGCGTTGACCGAGGCCGTCATCTCCAGCATCTCGTCGCTGGTGCGGATGTGCATCTGGCCGGAGGCGATGTCGCCCTCGGCCAGGCGCTTGAGCATGAGGGTCGTCTGGCTGAGCGGCCGGGTTATCTGCTCGGTGATGGCCCGGACCAGCAGCAGGAGCACCATGAGGCCGACGCCCCCCCCGCCCACCAGCACCTTGAGGCTCTGGTTGGCCTCGACCAGGATGTTGTCGGTCGGGACGGCCACCCCGAAGGCCCAGGTGGCCACGTTGCCGATGTTCATCGGCACCAGCACCACGAAATGGTCCTCCTTGTCCTCGGGCATCTCGCCCGAGAAGGTGAAGGGCATGCCCGTCTTGACCTTCTGGCTGATGTCGAACTCGCGCTCGAAGAGCGGATAGACCTCCTTGTAGCTCTTGCCCAGGTAGGCCGGCTCGGGGTGGCTGACGAAGACGGCCTGGTTGGAGAGCAGGAAGCCCATGCCGCCTCCGTAGATGTTCAGGGAGTCGAGCATCTGGCCCACGCGCTCAAGGCCGATGTCGGTGGCCACGATCCCCACGGTGCGGTTCTGGCTGATCACCGGCACCACGATGCTGGTCAGCAGCACCTCGTCCTCGCGGTTGTTGTTGTAGCTGTTGTAGTAGGGCTCCAGCAGGACGGGCCGGCGGTCGCGCAGGGCGGCCTGGTAGTAGGGCGAGTTCGCGATGGAGCGCTCCAGCGAGGGCGTGACGAGCATCTCCTTGATGCGCTGGTCCTCCGTGGTGGCCTTGTTGTCCACGTAGAAGTACTTGACGAAACGGCCAGAGTTGCCCAGGGCGTCGTCCGCCAGCAGCGAGTCGCGGTTGTCGATCGAGCTGGGCTCCCAGAAGGTCTTGGCCGCGAGGAACTCGGTGTCGTCGAGGTAGTTGCGAAGCGTGGCCGCGTAGATGGAACGCCTCTCGGAAACCGCGCGGATGTCCTCGTAGCCCTCGAACGACTGCACCAGCAGCCGGGTGGTCTCGAGCGACTGCTCCAGGTTTCCCTTGATCTGGGCGGCATACTCCATGGCCACCGACTGCGCGGTCTCCTGCGCGGCGCGGATGGCCTTGTCCCGCGTGATCCAACCGATGTAAGCGATCAGGACGGCGATGACCACCGAGGTGCTCAGTCCGACCAAAATGCTGATCTTGCTTTTTATGGATTTGAATTTCATCGCCATGGATTGGGAGGTGGGCGTTCGTCATTTCTTTTTGAGACCCTTGGCCTGCTCCTTGGTCTGGGCCAGGTGCTGGCCGACTTGCTGCTGCCAGAGGGCCTGCTCCTGCCGCAGCCTGGCCTGCTCGATGGACTGCTCGCGCAGGGGGGTAACGTCCACGCCCAGGAACATGGTGTGCCCTTCGCGGCCGGGCAGCGCGGGCAGGAGGTTCCAGCTCCCGCTGAGCCAGAAGGTGCTGCCCCGGAGGCTGAAATCCTGTATCAAGGCCGTGAAATGGGCCTCGCGGGCCAGCCGCGAGACCTCCGCTCGGTCGTCGGGCTCGCGGTGCTGGAGCAGGATTTCGAGGTCCTGGCCCAGGAGCTCGTCCGGGTCGGCCCCCAGGAGGGCCAGAAGGGTGGCGTTGGCCCCCATGATGCGCCCGTGGCCATCGAGCTCGATGATGCCGGCCATGGGGTTGACGGCGGCGATGACCTGCTCCGACTCGGCCCGGCTGAGCTTGAGCTCCTCCTGGGCATGCTGCAGCTCGCTGACCTTGCGCAGCAGGTCCTTCTCCTTGCTGGCCAACGCCTTGGCGTTGGCCTCCAGCTCGGCCCGCTGCAGCTTGTCGCGGGTGATGTCGAAGCTGAAGGTGATGACCTTGGCCAGGTGGCCCTTCTCGTCGAGGACAGGGCTGAAGATCTCGGAGAGCCAGACGATGCCGCGGCTGGGCACCACGAGGCTGCGCTCGGCGCGGCGCGTCTGGCCCTGGCGCATGGCCTCCCAGAAGGCCTCGGCCTGCTCGGGGCCGTCGAAGACCCCGGCCTGGCCGAGGGTCCCGGGCATCCGCTCCGGGTCGATGTCGAAGATGGCCCGCAGGGTGTCGTTCGTCTGGCTGATGGTGCCGTCGGGCAGGAGCTCCGAGATGCCGGCCTGCGGCGATATGGCGTCGAGGATGGTGGCCATTTCGGACTGCTTGCGCTGCATCGCGCCTTGGACGGCCTCGAGCTTCTGCAGGTTGCGGAGCAGCTCCTCCTCCGAGTGCCTGAGCAGGAGGTTCTTCTCCTGCATCTTGATTTCCAAGTCCTTGCTCTCGCTGATGTCCTGGGCCAGGTAGAACACCGTCTTGACCTTGCCGTCGGTGCCGAAGGTGGGCGTGTAGGTGGCCAGGAACCAGCCCTCGGCGGTATGGCTGACCCTGCGGCGCATCTCGCCCCGGACGGTCTCGCCGTTGAGGACGCGCTCCCAGATGGCCCGCAGCCGTTCCAGCTCATGCCCGGCCTCCAGCTCGAAGATGTTGTGCCCGACGATCCGGTCGTGCGAGACGCCGGCGTAGTCGCAAAACTGGTTGTTGACGTGGAGGATGGAGCCTTCGTGGTCGTACTGGGCCGCGATGATGGCCTTGTCCACGGCGTCGATGAGGCCTTGCATCTCGATCTGCTTCTGGCGCATCTGCTCCTGCACCTCCTTGAGCTTGCGGAGGTTGCCCACGAGCATGCGCTCGGTCTGCTCCAGCTTGTTCTTCTGCTCGTTGAGCTTGATCTGCTGGGTCTTGGTCTCGGAGATGTCGTAGGCTATCTTCAGGACGCGGACGACGCTCCCGCCCTCGTTGAAGATGGGGGTGTAGCTCTCGGAGAGCCAGACCGCCCTTCCGTTGAACTCGTAGCGGTTGATCTGCTTCTTGCTGATGCCGTTGCGCAGGTCGTTCCAGAAGGCGTCGATGTCGTTGCCGGGCTGCTCGTCGCGGTCGATTCCGTCCCAGTGGTGCAGGCCGACGATGTGCTCCTTGGGCTTGCCGAAGAGGTTGGCGTAGGGGTCGTTCAGGTCGATGATGGTGCCCAGGGTGTCGTACTCCATGGTGTAGGAAGAGGAGTTCAGGGCCTGGATGAGGGCCTGGACCTGGCCCTCGCGGCGGGCGGCCTCCTCCTGGGTGGCCTGGAGCTCCTCGAGGTTCTGGCGCATCTCCTCCTCCTGGGCGCGCATGGCCTCGGCCTGCTGGTTGGACCGCTCGAGCAGCAGGGCCGTCTGCTGGTTGATCTTGGTGCTCTCGATGGTGGCCGCGATGTCGTCGGCGATGTCCTCGACGAACTGCCGCTCGCTGGGGCTGAGGATCTTGAGCGAGGCCAGCTCGAGGATGCCCACCACGGTCTTCTCGGTCTTGAGCGGCACGATGAACAGGCAGCGCGGGCGGGCCTGCCCCAGGCCGGAGGTCAGGTCGATGTAGTCTTCGGGGACCTCCGTCATGAAGATGCTCTTGCCCTCCTCGGCGCAGGTGCCGACAAGGCCCTCGCCCAGCAGCACGCTCCGCTTGAGGTGCTTCTGCCGGTTGAAGGCGTAGGCGGCGGTCATCTCCAGGTGCGGATGCTCCTGGCCGGGCTCGTCCACCAGGATGAACACCCCGCCCTGGTCGGCGCCCAGGTATTCCACCAGCTTCGAGACCACGGCGTAGCTCAGGGCCTTGGTGCTGTGCGAGTTCTGCCGGAGCAGGTCGGCGAACTTCGCCGCCCCTTCCGAAATCCAGCTCCGCAGCTCGGTCTCCCGCTTCTGCGAGGCCTCGATGGCCCGGGCCTGCTGGAGGCTCGAGCGCATCCGCAGCAGCGCGTTGCCCAGGGCGTCCTGCTCGCTCATGGGCTCGAACTCGGCCTCGAGGTTGCCCGAGCCGATGGCGTTGGCGAAGGCCGAGGTCTTGAGCAGGCCCTCGCGCAGGGTGTCGATGGCCTGGTTGACCTGGCCGACCTCGTCGCCCGAGGCCTTCACCCCGAGGCCCTCGAGCCGGCCCAGGGCCATCTGGCGGGCCTTCTGCGTGATGCCCGCCAGGGGCGTCGTCATGCGGTACACGAACAGGAAGATGGCCGCCAGCGCCAGCAGGCCCACCACCAGGCCCAGCAGCACGATGCGCCCCAGGCCGTCGCGGGCCTGGCCGTAGATCCGCTCGAGCGGAACCCGCACCGAGACCTGCCAGGCCTTGTCGGCCCGGCCCACCTCCAGGGGGATGTAGATCGACAGGTAGCGGTCGTCGTACTCGACCGACTGGACCCGGCGCTGTATCATCTCAAGCCGCTCGGCGGGGTTGTCGTAGAGGAACTTGAGGTCCTTGCCCACCAGCAGGGGCGCGTCCGAGACGGCCACCACCTTGCCCTGGTTCGAGACGATGGAGATGCGGGCCGAGCCGTCGAAGATGCTGGTCTGCTCGGCCAGCGACTGGAAGAACTGGATGGTCAGGTCAACGCCCACCATGCCGTAGAACCTGGACTTGTGGACCACGGGCACGTTCATGCCCGTCACCAGGATGCGGTTCCCATACACGTCCTTGTACTCGTTGGGCTCGTCGATGCGCTCGTGCATGAGCTCCTTGGTCTCGTAGTACCAGGTCGAGAGCTCGTTCTGGACCTTGTAGCTCTCGAGCGGCTCCAGGACGATGAGGTTTTCGATGGTGCGCGAGAAGCCGGGGATGTAGCGCCCGGTCTCGTCGTGGTTGGGGGTCCCCTTGTGCTCGGCGTCCTTGCCGTCGAAGGCGTTCGGCTCCCAGCAGGTGTAAACGCTGTAGAAGTTGGGGTTGGCGGCCAGGACGCTGGTCAGCATGGAGTTGGCCTCCTCGCGCGTGAGCGAGAAGGTGGCGCTCCGGTCGGGGATGGTGGCGAAGGTCTGGGCCATGGTGCGGGCCGCGTCCATGGCCCGGTTCATCTCGGTGGCGATCCGCCCCCGGAAGTCGCGGGCCTCGGCGTAGATGTTCTTCTCCGCGAACTCGACCGCCCTCTCCTTGGCCAGCGAATAGGCGAACCAGATCAGGATGAAAACCGTCAGCGACACCCCCGACAGGATGACCAAGCCGAGCTTGATCTTGATGGAGTTGGGGTCTATTTTGGGTAGGATGCTCCGGGCCATTCGCTTGCCAATCTGTGGTGGTTTGTGGGGCCGCGTCGGGCTAAGGGCGGCATTTCGCCCCGAAACAGCCGGCCCGAGCCGCCCTCATGGATTACGAATATAGCAATTTTCGCGGAACCCGGCCTTTATTTCGAAGGGCCCTGCCCGGCCTCCTCCTCGCCCGGCCGGAGCTGGTCCACCCGGAGCACGAAGCCGCTCCCGTGGATGTTCTCGATCTTGACCCGGGGATCGGCCCGCAGGTGCTTGCGCAGCTTCGACACGAACACGTCCATGCTCCGGGTCGTGAAGTAGTTGTCGTCGCCCCAGATCGCCCGCAGGGCCTCGTCGCGGGGGGTGATCCCGTTCATGTTCACGCAAAGCATCCGCAGCAACTGGGCCTCCTTGGGCGAGAGCTTGGCCTCGAAGTCGTCCAGGCTCACCGTCCGCTTGGCCGAGTCGAAGGTGAAGTGCCCTATCGGGAACACCGTCCGGTCGTCGCCCTCCTGCCGGCCCGCCTGCCGGCCCGCCTGCCGGCTCAGGATTGCCCGTATCTTGTAGAGCAGCACCTCGGCGTCGAACGGCTTGGTGATGTAGTCGTCGGCCCCCAGCTTGAACCCCTTGAGGATGTCCTCCTTGAGGGTCTTGGCCGTCAGGAAAACCAGCGGGATGTCCTTGTCGAGCCGCTTGATTTCCTTGGCGATGGAGAAGCCATCGACGTTGGGCAGCATCACGTCGAGGATGCAGATCTGGTAGTCGCCCTTCTTGAAGGCCGCCACCGCCTTGGCCCCGTCGTTGACCAGGTCCACCTCGAAGTCGCTCAGCTCAAGGTACGACTTGAGCACCACTCCGAAGTTCACGTCGTCTTCGACCATCAGTATCCGAACCGCTTCCATGCTTTTTTGCTTTTGTTTCTGTTTGGGTTCCACCCGGCCGCGCCCTGGGGCGGACCTTCGGGGCAACGCCACGAATTTACGAATTATGCAGGAATCTCCCCCCAAAGGGCCCTGTTTTCGGGAAAAGGCCCCGGCTTGGAACCGGCGGCCGCGGGGCATCCCTGACGCCCCCCATCGCGTCCCGCGGCGTGAAATTGCGAAATTCTGGCTTAAACCCCAAAACGGCCCCGCCGCCGGCCGCCGGGGCCGGGCCACGCTCAGAATCCCAGATCCGAGAATTTCTCCTTCTTGTGGAAGAAGGCCTGCCAGACGACGCTCTTGGGATAGACCAGCCCGGGGGCGAGCTCCCGCCCTGGCCGCGCCCCGAGCAGGGCCCGGCGCTGGCGCAGCAGGCGGGGCAGACGGGCGTAGAAGGACAGGTGCGCCCGGAGCACCGCCGCGAAGAGCCGGGCCTCGCCCTGGGCCAGGAAGCGCAGGGCCGCCGGCAGGTCCAGCGCCAGGCGGACGAGCACCTTGCGCGCGGCCTGGCCCCGAGGCAGGTTCTTGACCATCATCGACAGGTTGTTGCGGAAGTTCAGGAAGGTCTTGCGCGGCGAGCCCTTGCGCAGGCTGGCGCCCCCGACGTGGAAGACCGCCGAGCCGGGGCAGAAGCCGATCCGCCAGCCGGCGTTCAGCAAACGCCAGCAGAGGTCGATCTCTTCCATGTGGGCCACGAAATCCTCGTCGAAGCCGCCCATCGCCAGGAAAAGCTCCCTGCGGATGGCCATGCAGGCGCCCGAGGCCCAGAAGCAGTCGCGCGGGTCGTCGTACTGGCCCCCGTCGGCCTCCACCCGCTCGAACAGGCGGCCCCGGCAGAAGGTGTAGCCCAGGTGGTCGATGAAGCCCCCGGCCGCCCCGGCGTCCTCGAACAGCTCGGGCGACCGCTGGCTGCGCACCTTCGGCGAGACGGCCGCCAGGTCGGGCTCGGCCTCCAGGCGGGCCAGCAGCGGCTCCAGCCAGCCCTCCGCGACCTCGACATCCGAGTTCAGCAGCACGACCCACTCGTGCTCGAGCTGGGCCAGGGCCAGGTTGTAGCCCTTGGCGAAGCCGTGGTTCTGGTCGAGCTGCAGCCAGCGCGCCCGCGGGAAGCGCTCGCTGGCCAGCTCGAAGCTGCCGTCGGTGGAGTGGTTGTCGGCCACCACCACTTCGGCCAGCCCCGGCGGGGTGTAGGCCAGCAGCGGCGGCAGGAAGCGCTCGAGCAGCGCGCGCCCGTTCCAGTTGAGCACCACCACGGCGGCGCGGGCCGTGGCGCTCACGGGGCGGGGTACATGAACGAGCGCACCGTGGCGAGCATCTGCTCCGACATGGCGGCGTTGCAGGCCACGATCTCCTTGCCGAACAAGTAGTCGGTCCCGCCCCGGAAGTCGTGGACGGTGCCTCCGGCCTGGCGCACCAGCAGGATGCCCGCGGCCACGTCCCAAGGGTTGAGGCTGTACTCGTAGAAGGCGTCGAAGCGGCCGCAGGCCACGTAGGCCAGGTCGGTGGCCGCCGAGCCGGGGCGCCGCAGCCCGCGCGAGTGGACCATGAAGTGCTCGAGCGAGCGGATGAAGTTGGGCAGAAGGCTGTAGTCGTAGTACGGGAAGCCGGTGCCGATGAGGGCGTCGTCGATGCTGGCCGTGGCCGAGACGCGGATGGGCTTGCCGTTGAGCAGGGCCGGGCCGCCTTTCCAGGTGTGGAAGCACTCGTCGGCCCCGACCTCGTAGATGACGCCCACGACGATCTCGTCGCCCTCGCGCAGGGCCACGCTCACCGCATGCGGGTAAAGGCCGTGGATGAAGTTGGTGGTGCCGTCGAGCGGGTCCACGATCCAGTCGAAGCGCTCGCCCCGGCGGTCGGAGGTGCCCTCCTCGGCGATGAAGCCGGCCTCGGGCAGGAGCTGGCCCAAGCGCTCCACCAGCATCTTCTCAGCGTGCTTGTCCACGCGCGTAACCAGGCTGTGCCTGCTCTTGGTCTCGACCTGCTCGGGCGCGACCTGGTGGCGCTCCGAGCGAATGTACTGGCCGACCTCCACGCAGACGCGGCGGGTCTCCTCACTCAACAGTTGGTAGTCCATGGGACGTTTTTTTGGTTTTGCTGGCCGCGAAGATACGCGCCTGCCCCGAAAGGCAAAGCCCCCGCCCGCCTGCCCCCTCCGCGAAGAAAAGCGTGCCGCGATGCGGAAATAAGGTCCCGAAAAACTATCTTTGGAGCCCAACTTCGATCCATCAACCCCAAAAACGAGGAAGCCCATGAGCCTTACCCGTCCCCTGCACAAGATCCTCCGACACTGGGCGCTGGTGGTCCGCGGACAAATGCGCCAACTGCCCATGGACCGGCACGGCTCGCCCTACGGGGCCTGGTCCGTGCCCCGGGGGCTGGTCAACGACCAGTCGGTCTGCTACCTGGCCGGCGCCGGCACCGACATCTCCTTCGACCTCAGCCTGGTGGCCCAGACCCGCTGCCAGGTGCTGATCTTCGACCCCACGCCCAAGGCCCGCGAACACTACGAGCAGGCCGTGCGCGACATCCGCCAGGGCCTGCCCTACAAGGCCCAAGACCGGCCGTTCGTCTTGGCCCCCTCCGTCCTCGACGACATCAACTTCGTCAACGAGGGCCTCTGGGACAAGAGCGAGCTCCTCAAGTTCTACGCCCCGGCCGACAAGGCCCACGTCTCGCACTCGGCCCTCAACCTCCAGCGCACCGACAGCTTCTTCGAGGCCCAGGTCCGCTCCGTGGGCGAGTTCATGGAAGGCTTCGGGCACGAGGCCCTGGACTTCCTCAAGCTCGACATCGAGGGCGCCGAGTACGCCGTCCTGGACGACCTCCTGGCCCGAAAGCTCGACATCAAGGCCATCGCCGTCGAGTTCGACGAGCTCAACCAGCCCCTCGACAAGCACTACCTCAAGCGCGTCCGCCAGCGCATCCGGGCCCTCCACCAGGCCGGATACCACACCGTCGAAGTCGATGCCAACTACAACCATACCTTCGTCCGCGCCGACGTATTCGAGCGTTTGCGCCAAAAGAACGCGAACCCCCTAGGAGCGTAAGCGAAAATGATTACTTTCGCCGCCGTTTCAAAACCCCTTTAATTCCACAGAGATGCTCCCTAGATTCCTCATCGCGGACAACTCACAAGAGTTGCCAGAAAAGATTTTCGTGCTGCACACGCAGACCCCCCGCTTCCTCGTGGCCAGCGACCTCGACAGCCTCGACGCGCCCCAAGGCGAGAAAGACGTCTATTGGTTGGACGGCAAGCCCTCCAGCGACGCCGAAATCGAGAAGCTCATGGCCGAGGCCGAAGAGTTCCTCTTCGCCGAGCTGGACAACCAAGACAGCATGTACGGCGACGACGAAGAGGAGGACGAGGAATAAGCCCCCTCGCCCACCCCGCTTCCCATCGCCCATCAGCCCAAAGGCCCGGCCGGATCCGTCCCGCCGGGCCTTTCCGCTCCCCGGCAGCGCGCCCGCCCCGCCGCCCACACGGCCTTCCCGTAGGGGCTGGGCCATCTCCCCGCGACCCTCTTCCGGGCGAAGGCCTTGGTTCTGGCTTCCCCTCCACGCCTTTGCTGAACGCCTGCGACATGTCGCAGGATCCGAACGTCCGGCAGACCAGGTGAACGGGCATCGCCTTGACCGCTTGCACGACGGAGACCTCCAACAGCATCGCGAATCCGCCCTATCTTGCCGCCTTCCGTGGGCCCACCAGCGCGCGCGCAGCACACCGCCCACGAGTTCAAAAGAATAACGGCAAAGCGCTTGTTTTTCAAAGTGCAGTTTGTATCTTTGGCTATCCTCAATTCCACCACCCGATGAACAAGCTACCCTTCAAAACCGCGGATGTCCAGGGCCAAAGCAGGCAGCCAAACTTCCAAAACCTGTCAATTCGAATTTTGACGGATTGGCTTGGCTGCTGGAGCTGTGCATAAAATTCGTACTTGCACAATTGTGCTTTTGGGTAGGAATTGAAGATGGTGGAAGTAATGACGTTAGCGGTCAGCTTAATACGACATTGTAACTACAAACAAAATGATTAAAGAAAAGATAGTTTCTGCTTATGAAATAATGGCTGATAAGTATAACGAACTTATTGACCACAAACCTCACAACGCGTATTATGACAGACCAAACACTCTACAATTGCTACCAGATGTGAATGGAAAAGCAATTCTTGATGCAGCTTGTGGACCTGGAAAATATGCTGAAATTTTAATTGATAAAGGAGCGATAGTCAAAGGATTTGATATAAGTCCAAAAATGGTTGAATTAGCAATCATTAGGAACAAAAACAAGGGGGAATTTTTTGTTCATGACTTCTCTACACATTTCTCTATGATAGAAGATAATTCGTGTGACATAGTGCTTTGTGCATTAGCACTTCATTACACCGAAAACTGGTCATTTACTATCAAAGAATTTAATAGAGTTTTAAAAAACAAAGGAATACTTGTAATATCAATTGAGCATCCATTTTTTGAATACAATTATTTCAAGTCAAAGAAATATTTCGAAGTTGAAAATGTAAAATGCACTTGGAAAGGTTTCGGACAACCAGTTGAAGTGAATAGTTTTAGAAGACCTCTGCAAGAGTGTATAACGCCATTGACAGATAACGGTTTTTACATTGACAAACTAGTTGAACCTAAACCAACAATAGAATTTGAACAATTAGATCCAAAACATTTTAAAGAACTAAATGAATTTCCTGCATTTATGTGTATTAGAGCCATTAAGAGAGATGACTGAAAATGATAAAAAAGCCGAACCGCTAACAGTGTTTATAAGAAATAGCGGGTTCAGTGCTAAATCAAAGGACAGTAATTAAAAAAAAAGTCAGTACCAAACTGAAAGTGAATTGCTTTTAATCCACCAATTCTCATACACTCAACGTTATGCTCAATTTAAAATGAGGTAAACCATCCCAATCAAAGAGAATTTCGTAAATTTGGAATTTAATTCTTGAAATAAAATACAAAGTGAAATGACAGGCAGGAAAAAACTAAATTTGGGCTATTCTGATTTTAAAAACATAATTGTATCAAATTCATATTTTGTTGATAAAAGTCTGTTTGTAAAAGAGATAATTGATACGGAGCAAAGCGTCTTATTGTTTCCCCGTCCTCGCCGTTTCGGAAAGACATTGAATTTATCAATGATAAAATATTTTTTTGATAAAAATGAAAGCGAAAACGAGAACCTATTTCAAAATCTGAAAATATGGCAATCCGAAGATTATATTAAAGAGTTCTACAGAAAATATCCAGTAATAAGCCTAAGTTTTAAAGATGCGAAAAAAGAAACTTGGAATGAAACTCTGAAACATATCAAAATAGAAATTTCAGAAGAATTTAAACGACATAGATATTTACTAAATGGGGACGCTTTGTACGAGGATGAAAAAGTAAAATATAACAACATCATTTCTGGAAAAGGCGATGCTATTGATTTTGAAGTAAGTATAAAATATTTATGCAAGTACCTTGAAAGACACCACAAGGAAAAGGTTGTTGTTTTAGTAGATGAATACGACACACCCATTCAATCTGGATATGGAAAATTTTACGATGAAGTAGTTTCTTTTATGCGAAACTTGTTAAGCGGTGCATTTAAAGATAATTCGACTCTTTACAAAGGTGTAATTACAGGAATATTGAGAGTGTCGAAAGAAAGTATTTTTTCGGGTTTAAATAATTTGAGCGTTTATTCAATTTTAAACAATCAATTCTCTGACAAATTCGGGTTTACAGAGCAGGAAGTAAGCAAAATTATTGAAGATTTTGAAGTTAAAACCGAATACAGTCAAATTAAGAAATGGTACAATGGATATAAATTTGGTAAAACGGAAGACATATACAACCCTTGGTCTATTTTAAATTATGCGCTACACCCCGAAGACGGTTTCAATACATTTTGGACAAATACTAGTTCCAATGAGCTAATGAAAAGTCAAATAAAGAAAAAGGACGCAGCTTATATCCGACAAGAAATAATGAAATTGATCAATGGCGAAACTATTGTCAAGGATATTGAAGAAAATTTTGTTTTTTCCGATTTAGATACGCCAAAAGAAATATTGTGGACATTGCTGACTTATAGCGGATATTTAACGACTCGAAACAATGTTTCAAGAAAGGAATATGAACTAATTATTCCGAATTATGAACTAAAAACAGTTTTTCAAGATACAATTGTTGAATGGTTGCAAACCGATATTAAAATCATTAAATCACTGCTGCAAAATACTGCGAATTATTTAATTTCTAATAAAATAAACGAATTTGAAAAAGGATTTAAACAAATAATCGGCGATACATTCAGCTATTACGATACGGCCAAGAATAATGAATATATTTATCATTCCTATGTTTTGGGATTGCTTGCAATTGTTGGCGATGATTATATCATAAAATCAAACAAAGAAAGCGGAGAAGGAAGATATGATATTATGCTAATTCCTCACGACAAATCAAAAAATGGAGTCGTAATTGAAATCAAACAAATTGAAAAACAGAAAGATAACGAAAGCGATAGTCATTTCGCTAAACGAATTAATGAAATGATTGAAAGAGCCTTAGCACAAATAGATAAGAATCAATATTACAAAGAGCTAATTGAGAATAAAATAAGAATTGAAAATATTATTAAAATTCCAATAGTTTTTGCAGGAAAAGAACCGTATATAACGTTGCTCAAAGAAAAATAACAAAGTGCATTCCCGTTATCGCCAGTGTGCCACCCGCAGCAGGATTCCACAGGTCGTCGAGGTGGCCAGGGCCACCAAAGGGCATTGGGCTGGCGCAGTCAACTGGGCGGAAAACCGTATCAACAACGGGATACCCGAGGGCTTCAACTCGCTCTTCCAGGCCGCCAAAGCCAGGGGCTACAGGAAAACAGAGACCTCAAGGCGGTCATCCACACATTCACGGAAAACTAGATTTTGCCCGTGTCAATCCTTTTTGCGCTACCCGCACACTCGTATAAAGAACCTACAATCATGGCACCCCTTCGGGCTTGGTCGAGTCTTCAAGGCAATCCACTACGTTTGAACGCGACTTGGTATCAACACTGAAATTGAAATGCCAATATTTCGAAAATCAATCGTAGAAAAACACCTTCAAAACCTTGACGAAAACAAGGTGGATTGGGCCTTTGGGAAATTCCGTAGCTTCTACGGTGACCCCTTGAGATTGCGCAATATCATGCAGCTCAAGGAAGAGAACTATCAAGAAGGATTCCTGCGCGAAATCTTCGTGCAGGTCTTGGGCTATACCCTCAACCCAGACAAGGAATACGACCTGACCACCGAGTTCAAAAACCTGAAAGACAGCAAAAAGGCGGATGGCGCGATCCTCAAAGACGGAAAAGCGATTGGCGTGATCGAACTGAAATCGACAAAGACAAAAGACCTGGAAAGCATCAAAGAACAAGCCTTCGGCTACAAAATAAACCAACCCGATTGCAAATACGTCATCACCTCGAACTTCCAGAACATCCGCCTTTACATCGACAACGCGACCGAATACGAAGAATTCAACTTGTTCGACCTGTCCAAGGAACAATTCCGTGTTTTCTACCTGTTGCTGAACCAAGAAAGCATCACCAACCATCTGCCCGAAAAACTCAAACAGGAGACCCAATTCCACGACAAAGAAATCACGGAAAAGCTCTACAAAGACTACAAGACCTTCAAGGACAGAATCTTTGACTTCCTGGTCAGCGGAAACCCGCAATATGACAAGATCACCTTGTTCAAAAAGTCGCAAAAACTTTTGGACCGGTTCCTGTTCGTCTTCTTTGCCGAAGACAGCGGGCTCATTCCCCCCAACGCGATAAGCAAGATCATCGACCAATGGAAAATGTTCGTTGAAAACGATGAAAACTTCTCGCTTTACAGCCGATTCCAGAAATTTTTCCAGCATCTCGACAAAGGGCACGTTTACAAGCAATGGGGAGAAATTCCTGCGTACAATGGCGGGCTTTTCCGGCACGATGAGATCTTGGACGACCCCAACCTGGTCCTGCCCGATGGCCTTTTGCAAAGCCACGCCTTGTCGCTTTCCGCCTACGATTTCGGCAGCGAGGTGGATGTCAACATCTTGGGGCATATCTTCGAGCACTCGCTTTCGGAAATCGAAGAAATGGAAAAAGCCCTCCTCGAAGAATCTCCCTCCCTGCAAGCGTCGAAGCCTGTCAGCAAGCGGAAAAAAGACGGGATTTTTTACACGCCCAAGTACATCACAAAATACATTGTCGAGAACACCGTCGGCACGCTCTGCTCCGAAAAGAAAACTGGACTGGGGATCGACGGCCTGCTGATCGATGAGGGCTTCTACCTGAAAAATGGCAAGCTCAACCCAAAAGGGAAAGCCCTTTTTGAAAGCCTGCAAGCCTACAAAAGCTGGCTTTTGACCCTCAAGATACTCGATCCCGCCTGCGGGAGTGGCGCGTTCCTGAACCAGACGCTCGACTTTCTGATCGCCGAGCACAAGGCCATCGACAATCTGATCTCGGAGCTGACAGGCGACCGGATGAGGATTTTCGACACGGACAAGCACATCCTCGAAAACAACATTTACGGTGTCGATATCAACGAGGAAAGCGTCGAAATCGCCAAACTCTCGCTTTGGTTGCGAACCGCGCGCCGCGGCCGAGCACTTTCCGACCTTTCGGGCAACATCAAATGCGGCAACTCCCTGATCGACGACCCCGCGGTGGCGGGCGAAAAGGCTTTCGACTGGGAAAAAGAATTTCCCCCTGTCTTCGACCCCGACGCCAAGGGAAAGGCCGCCCCCAAAGCCCCGGAAAGCCCTGCCCACTACGGAGCCAAGACTGGAGGCTTTGACGTGGTCCTGGGCAATCCGCCTTATGTTGACATCAAAGGCTTGGAAAAAATCATGGTCAAGGCGTTGTTCAAGAAGTACGAAACAGCGGAGAATCGAATCAATTTGTACTCCATTTTCATTGAAAAGGCCTACCACTTGGCAAAAGACAACGGGTTCGTGTCATTCATCACTCCCAACTCTATTCTCGTCAATTCTTCATACACCAAAATCAGAACCCTGCTGCTCAACGACATGGCAACCATCATCAAATTGCCAGACAATGTTTTCTCGGATGCGAAAGTTGAAACCATTGTGTTCGCCTTCAGAAAAAACTCGCCCTCGCCCAATGCTAAAGTTATGGTGTATGACAAAGGCGCAACCCTGGACATGATTGACGATAGAATGATGAAAACCATCAGCAAGGAGGCTTGGGAAAAATCGAATGAACACATTTACAATATTTTTGTTGGCCGCGATGAGCTTCAAATTCTGCAAAAGATTGAATCCCAATCCATCGAATTGAAGCAAATCGCTAATTTTTCATTGGGCATCACTCCCTACGACAAGTACAGAGGACATTCCGAGGAAACGATCAAGAACCGGAGATTCCACTCGCCTCGGCAATTGAACCCTGATTACAAACCCCTGATCGCGGGTGAAAACATCACAAGATACCATGTCAGCAGCGAGGTCAAAGAGTACATCCACTACGGCGATTGGCTTGGAGCCATGCGGGAAGCAAAGTTTTTCACGCAGCCCAGGCTTATCGTCAGGCAGATAGTCTCGGGCCATCCTCCTCGGATTTACGCGGGTTTCACGGAAGAAGAATTGTACTTCAGCCAAATCGGCTTTTCCATCCTTCCCAACACAAAAGATGTCGAGGTCAAATTCCTGGCTTGCCTGCTGAACTCCAAGCTGATGACTTTTTACCACAAGCATAAATTTCTCGATCAGGAAAAATCCCTTTTCCAAAAGATATTGATCGCCAATTGCAAGCAATTTCCCATCCGAATTGCCGACGCGCAACAGGCCTTCATCGAAAAAGCCGACGCGATGCTTGCCTTGAACAAGGCACTGCAAACCGAAAAAAGAAACTTCATCAGCAGCCTGCAAGAAGACAAGGGTGTCGAAAATGTTACCCGCGCGCTGGAAAACTTTCATGAATTGGAATATGACGCCCTCAAAAAAGAATTGCTCAAGCAAAAAGTAAGCATCAGCCTGGGCAAGGAAAACAACGAATGGCGGGAGTATTTCAACGCCACGAAAAACACCGTAAATAAAATCCTAGCGCGCATCGGCCAGACCGACAGCGAAATTGACCGCATGGTCTATGAACTGTACGAGCTCAGCCCCGAAGAAATCGAAACCGTCGAAAATTCGACGCGCTAGCGGCTGCGCCGCACGGGGAAGCCTTGCCCCGCAGTCCAACAAACTGGAAACAATGCCCGCACGCCGCTGCTTTCGTGGCGTTTGGCGGCAGCGCCTGGCTTCGCGCACCCGGGCCTGCCGCGCGCCGCGGGGCACGATATGGCCCCATTGTTGCGTTTTGGCGCGGAAACCGCGCTGCTCCGGGCGAAGCCGGCCCAAGGGCGGCTTTGGGCGGACGCGCGGCCCAACCCAACAAACAACATCAACCCAACAGCACATCTTGACATGAAAAAATGGCTTTTCCTGACGGCGGCGGTGGCCGCGAACAGCCTGGCCTGGGCCGCGGGCGGAATGAAGATCGAAGTGCAGATCCAAGGCGGGCAAGACCGCATGGCCTACCTGGGCTACTACTACGGCGACAAGCAGTTCCTGCAAGACTCGCTGGTGCTCGACAGCCGGGGCAAGGGAACCTTCGCCGCGCCCGAGCCGCTGCCCGCGGGCATCTACTTCCTGGCCCTCAAGAACAAGGGCTACTTCGACCTGCTGCTCTCCGACGACCAGGCCTTCGCGCTCAGCGCCGACACGGCCGACTGGGCGGGCAGCCTCAAGGCCGTCGGCTCGCGCGAGAACGAGCTGTTCTTCGACTTCCAGGCCTTCATGCGCGCCAACCAGCCGCGGCAGAGCGAGCTCATGGCCGAGCTGGAGACCGCGCAGGACGCCCAGGAGCAGGCCCGGCTGCGCGCGGAGCTCGACCAGGTGAACGCCCGGCTGGAGGCCGAGTGGCGCCGCGTGGTGGCCGAAAACCCCGGCACCTTCTTCGCCGTCCTGCTCGAAGCCATGAACGGCTACACCGAGGAGGACCGCTTCTTCGCGCACATGGACTTCGGCCACCCCGGGCTCCTGCGCACGCCCCTGATACACAAGGCTTGCCAGATGGTGCTGGCGCGCAACCTCAACAACTACAGGCCCAACGAGCTGCTCATCGCGGAGCTGGACTCGCTGATCGCCAAGGCACGGCCCAACCCGGAGGCCTACCAGTTCGTCACGACCCATTTCCTGAACTTCTTCAACACGTTCCAGCGGCTGGGCATGAACGAGGTCTTCGTGCATCTGGCCGACAACTACTTCCTGGGGGGCAAGGCCGACTGGTTCACGCCCGAGGCCACCGAGCAGCTCGCGGCGCGGACCCAGGAGCTGCGGGCCAGCATGGTGGGGCAGGTGGCCAAGCCTTTCGAGATGGAACGGACCACGGGCGAGTTCGTCGCGCTCGACGAGCTGCCGCACCACTACGTGCTGCTCTTCTTCTGGAAGACCGGCTGCGGGCACTGCGAGACGGCCTCGGAGCTGCTGAGCGAGTTCTACCAGGAGGCCCGCGCGGCGGATGCCGACCTGGAGCTGGTGGCCATTTACACCTACCAGAACCGCGACGACTGGAACAAGGCCATCCAAGAATATGGCGACCCCGACTGGATCAACGTCTGGGATCCCGAGGACAAAAACAACTACCACTTGAACTACTACATCGTCAGCACGCCCATCGTCTATCTGCTCGACCAGGACCGGAAGATCGTGGCCAAGCGGGCGGGCGAGGACGCCATCAAGGCGCTGCTCGACGATCTGCGCGCCTGGATGCGCTGATCGCCAGGCTCATGTGGCCGGATGGGCGGGCAGGCGGAGGATGAACTCACTGCCCTGCCCCACCTGGCTTTCGAGCTCGATCTGGCCACCCAGCCGCTGGACCAGCGCCCAGACGATGGACAGGCCCAGGCCCGACGAATGCTCGCCCCCGGTGGGCCGCGCGCTGAGCCGCTGGAACTTGCCGAAGATCTTGCGCTTGTCGTCGGGCGTGAAGCCCGGGCCTTCGTCCTTGACGCGCAGCACGAGCCGCTGGGCATCGGCCTCGGCCTTGAGCCAAACGCGGCGGCCGGGCGGCGAGAACTTCACGGCGTTCGAGAGCAGGTTCTCGAGCACGCGGCGCAAGTAGTCCTCGTCGCTGACAAAGTCGGGGCTTGCCAAGCTGAACTCGGTGAGCAGTCTGATCTGCTTCTCCTCGGCCCGGGGCGCGTGCGCGCTGGCCAGCCTCTCCAGGAAAGGCTCGAGCCGCAGGGGCGCCACGCGCAGGGGCGAGCGGTGCTCCTCGACGGCTCCCAGGTCGAGCAGGTCCTGCACCAGCCGCGAGCCGGACTCGACCACGCCGAAGATCATGGCGAAAAGCTCGTCGCGCTCCTGGCCGTCGTTGGTCTCGCGGAGCAGCTCCAGGATGGAGAAGATGTTGTTGAGCGGGGTCTTGAGGTCGTGGGCCACCACGCGGGTCATCTGCACCTGCTCGTCGAGCAGGGCCTTGAGCTGCTCGTTCTTCTGGCTGACCAGCTCGTTGGCCTCCTGGAGGCTCTCGCTCTGGGTGAGGATTTCCTCCTTCTGCATCTCCAGCTCGTTGTTCTGGAGGAGCAGCTCGTGGCTTTGCTCCTGTATCTGGCGCTTGGCCGAGCGCATGCCGGTGAACAGCTCGTGGAAGTCGCGCGAGAGCTGGGCTATCTCGTCCCTGCCCTCGAAGGTGCGCAACTGTCCGTGGTCGTGGCCGTCGCGCAGCAGGCCGTGGACCGACTCGGAAAGCCGGGCGATGGGCAGGCCGACCTTGCGGAAGACGAGCCAGACCAGGGTGAGCAGGGTGAGCAGCACCAGGGCCAGCAGGCTGAGGAAGATGAGCGTTGCCCTGCTCCTTCCGCGCTCGAGCTTCTGGCCGACCAGCGCCTCGACCTGGGCGATCTGCCGGTCGAGCCGGGCCTTGCGGGCCTTGAGGGTTCCCATGAGGCCGTCGTCGCGGCCCAGCCCGATGGCCTGGTGGGCCTTGACCATCTCGCCGAAGATGGAGCGGTACTGCTGGCAGAGGCTGAGGGCGGCGGGCACTCGTGGGTCGGCAGTGGTCTTGAGCAGGGCCTCCAGCTCGGCCAGGGCCAGCATCGCGCCGCGCCAGTAGGCGGTATCGAGGCGGAGCTGGTAGTCCTTCTCGGGGCGGCGGACGCGCAGGATGGCGAGCTCGGCCCCGGGCAGGCGCATGTCCTCGAGCTGGTGCATCTTGCCGCGCATCTGCCCGACCAGGCCGTGGTCCTTGAAACCGAGGGTCTGGGCGGTCTCGATCAGGCTGCGCAGGGCCAGGCGGTAGGCGTCGAAATCGGCGGCCAGGGCGTTCTGCTGGCGGACGGAGTACTCCTGCTCGGGAATCTCGCGGGTCAGGCCCAGGAGCAGGTGCTCGAGGCTGTCGGTCTCGCGGCGCAGCTCCTCGAGCCTCGGGCTTTGGCGCGCGATGAAGAAGTTGGTGTCGCGCAGGTCCTCCAGGAAGAAGGACTGCTGGGCGGCGCCGGCCCGGGCCAGGGTCAGGCGGGTTTCGTGCAGCAGCCGCTCCAAGTGGTCCGCGCGGGCCTGTCTCCGGTCGTATTCCTTGAAAAGCCCGAAGCTGGCCACGCTGAGCGCCAACACCACGGCCAAAAGAACGAGAAGCCGGAACTTTATGCTGTGGGTTTGCAATGGCATGGGCAGGGGGGTGAAATGCGGGAGCCTTTCCAGGCGCTTTCCCCGCGAAGGTAAGCAAAGGCTGTCAAGCCAAAATTATCTTTGTGTTACCATTCGCGCCAGGTGGACGCCGCCTCTGAAGACTTGCTCAAGCCAGGGCGGCCTTTCGCGGGCAAAGATTCGCCGTCCGTCATGGAAATAAAACCCAATGAATTATCTTTACGAAAAAGAAAACGCCGCCGCGTTCCGCTCCGGACAGGCCCCAAAGACACCCGCACCATGAAAAACAAGCTGCTATTTCCCTGCCTTCTGCTACTGGCCCTGGCGAGCCAACCCTCGCGGGCACAGATCCAACACGGCGGCACCGCCCCCGGCCTGCGCTATTCCCTGGCCGCGGAGCCGCGCTGGCAGGCCTTGCCCGAAGGCCCCTACGCCCAGATGCTGGAGCAGGACCTGGCCGCGGAGCGCCAGGGCGAGCGGTCCATGCGCTTCGCCCTGGAGCATCCGCTGGAGCTGGAGCCCGGCCAGGCGGGCAGCCTCACGCGCCTGCCCGACGGCTCGACGCTCTGGCGGCTGGGCATCCGCTCGGCCGGGGCCTTCTCCCTGGGGCTGGAGTTCAGCCTTTTCGAGCTCGAGCCAGGCGCCGAGGTCTTCCTGACCAGCCTCGGCGACGGCGGCGGCCAGACCCTGGGCGCCCTGACCCACCAGAACAACAAGCCCTGGAAGAGCCTGAGCACCACCCACCTGCCCGGCGACTCGCTCCTGCTCGAGGCCTGGTGGCCCGCCGGCCTCGCCCCACAGGGCCTGCGCGTGGGCCAGGCCTTCCACGCCTACCGCGACATCTTCGGCACCGCCGGCAAGTCGTCCGGGGCCTGCCACATCAACATCAACTGCCCCGGCACCGGCGCCATGGCCGAGCAGCAGCACTCCGTCTGCCGCCTGCTCATCCAAGGCACCCGCCTTTGCACCGGCGCCCTGCTCAACAACGCCCGACGCGACGGCACGCCCTACCTCCTGACGGCCAACCACTGCGTCAGCCAGGCCAACCAGGCCCAGAACACCGTATTCCTGTTCAACTACCAGACCCCCGAGTGCGAGTGGAACGGCGCCATCGACCAGAGCCAGACCGTATCCGGGGCCGACCTCCGCGCCACCATCTTCCTGCAAGACTTCGCCCTGCTCGAAATCAGCGAGCAGGTGCCCCTGGAGTACCAGCCCTACTTCAGCGGTTGGACCCGCAGCGAGGAGCCCAGCCAGCCCCTCTACGGCGTCCACCACCCCAGCGGAGACGTCAAGAAGTTCAACCAGGCCAACGTCAGCCCCACCATCACCACCTGGCCCGGCCAGACCGAGTACGAGGAGGACACCCACTGGCACGTCAACGTCTGGTTCCTCGGAGCCACCGAGCCCGGCTCATCCGGCTCGCCCCTGTTCGACGCCGAGGGCCGCGTCATCGGAGACCTCACCGGGGGCGCCTCCGAGTGCGGCAACGCCGTCAACGACTACTACGCCATGTTCTCCAAGGCCTGGGACACCTACGGGACACCCGAACTGCGGCTACAACCCTGGCTCGACCCCGACGAGACCGGCATCACCCAGCTCGACGGCATGAGCGGCAACGCCGTGGGCCTGCC
Organism: Bacteroidota bacterium; assembly: GCA_020048645.1. Taxonomy (GTDB): domain Bacteria; phylum Bacteroidota; class Bacteroidia; order Bacteroidales; family UBA6013; genus UBA6013. The sequence goes on from JAIFMG010000146.1 coordinate 32,463, forward strand.
CGACGACCCGCAGCAAGGCCTCGCGCCCAGCGTCTTCCCCAACCCCACCGACGGCCCCATCGAGTTCCGGGCCAGCGCCCCTGCCACCTGGACCCTGACCGACCTCAGCGGAAAAGTCCTAGCCACCTGGACCGGCAGCCAAGGCCAAGCCGACCTCTCGCACCTGGCACCAGGCCTCTACCTCCTGCGGGCCAGCTCCCCAGAAGGAAACGCCGTCCTAAAGCTAATCCGAAGGTAAGGGAGAATGGACAAGGGAGAATGGACAAATTTTCATTCGTAATTCGTAATTCGTAATTCGTAATTCGTAATTCGTAATTCGTAATTCGTAATTCGTAATTCGTAATTTTCATCTACAAATGAAACTTTCAGAAAAAATACCATAAGTTTCATTCGTAAATGAAACTTATGGCTTATCTTCGCGGAAAGTAAGATCATGCAAACCCCTCCGCGATGACGACACCCGACAACATCAGCCGCCCCTACTACCTCAAGAAGATCGAGCCATTCGCCCGGCAGAACCTGATCAAGGTGCTGACGGGCCAGCGGCGGGTGGGCAAGAGCTTCCTGCTGCGGCAGTTGATGGACAACTTCGCGCGGCAGGACCCCGGGGCCAACATCATCTTCGTGGACAAGGAGAAGTACGCCTTCGACCCGATACGGACCTACGCCGACCTGGTGGAGCACTGCCAGGCGCGCATCGTCGCGGACCGCGACAACTACATCTTCATCGACGAGGTGCAGGACGTGCAGGACTTCGAGAAGGCGCTGCGGCACCTCTACGCACTGCCGCGGGTGGACCTGTACTGCTCGGGCAGCAACGCCAACATGCTCTCGGGCGAGCTGGCCACGACCTTGAGCGGGCGCTACGTCGAGCTGAAGGTGTTCAGCCTGTCCTACAAGGAGTTCCTAGACTTCCACCGGCTGCCCGACGCGAAGGACAGCCTCGACCGCTACCTGCGCGTGGGCGGCCTGCCCTACCTGGTCCACCTCCGCCCCGACGAGGAAGTGGTGTTCGAGTACCTGCGCAACATCGCCTCGACCATCATCTACAAGGACATCATCAAGCGGAACAACATCCGCAACTTCAGCTTCCTGGAAAACCTGGTGGCCTACCTGGCCCTGAACACCGGCAACCTCATCTCGGCCAAGAAGATCAGCGACTTCCTCAAGTCACAGAACCTCAAGATGTCGCCCCAGATCGTCATCGACTACCTGGGCAGCCTGCGCGACGCCTTCCTGGTCCACAAGGTGCAGCGGAGCGACCTCCACGGCAAGCAGCGTTTCGCGCAGAACGAGAAGTACTACTTCGAGGACATTGGCCTGAAAAACGTCCTCGCCGGGATCGACAACTTCCAGATCAACCAGGTGCTCGAGAACGTGGTGTTCAACCACTTGCTCATGCTCGGCTACGAGATCAGCGTGGGCATCTCGGGCGACAAGGAGATCGACTTCGTGTGCTCGAAGCCGGGCAAGAAGCTCTATGTGCAGGTGGCCTACCTCCTGTCGGACCCCAAGGTCATGGAGCGCGAGTTCGGCAACCTGGCCGCGCTCAAGGACAACTACCCCAAGCTGGTCATCTCGCTGGATGACTATGCCCCGAACAACGTGCAAGGGATCAAGCACTTGCACCTTCGGAAGTTCCTGCTGAACTTCGAGGAGCACGCCTGACGCGGGGCCGCTAGTCGAGCCAGCGGAGGGCCTGCTCCTCCGACTCGAAGTAGGCCGCCTGGAAACGCTCCTGCCCGCCCTCCTCCATGGCCTGCTCGATGGAGACCTGCGTGAACAGGTCGCGGCTCAGGACGAAGGCCACGCGCCGGACGCCCAGCCTGTCGTAGCCGGGCAGGACCACTTCGCCGAACCAGGTCTGGAGGTCGGGGGTGATGGTGAAGGTATGGGCGGAGGTGTCGATGAGCAGCCGGTCGGCGGCGTGCTCGGCGATGAGCTCGAGCCAGCGCCGGACGATGGCCTTGTACTGCTCGTGGGAAAGCTCGATGGTCTTGTCGGTCCAGGCCAGGCGGAGCAGGGGCCTGCCGGGGAGCCGGGCGAAGGCGGCGAAGCGGTCGTTCTCGAGTAGGATGAAATCGGCGGGCATGGTAGGCGGGAGGTTTGGGGCGTTGCGGGAAGAGGACTGAACCGAAAGGGCGATGCCAGAACGAAAAAAAGCGCTGCTTAGTTTCGCGATGGCGGCATCCCGAGCGGGGGAATTTCCTGGCCGGATGCCAAAAAACCTTTGACGAATGGCGAAAAACCCAGCGGGTGGCCCGTGGCCTTGCGGGCCGAATGGCAATATTGGCCGCGGAAAAAACGTTAAGCACAAAAAGTTTTCAAGTGGCAGGAAAACTTATTTTCGCGGTATAAGGGACACATCCAAAAAACCAAAAGCCAAATGAAAAACTTCCTCATCAAAAATACGCTGAAGACGCCCTTCGTCAACCTCAACGCGGACAGCGGCCTGATCGAGTTCAAGGGGCGCTCCATCCCCGAGGACGCGCGCGCCTACTTCGAGCCCATCATCGACTGGCTGAAGGATTACGCCGACAACCCTGCCTTCAAGACCATCGTGAACTTCCAGTTCGAGTACTTCAACACCAGCACCTCCAAATGGCTGATCTCGGTGTTCAAGCTGCTCTGCGAGATGCGCGAGGCCGACAACGAGGTGGAGTTCAACTGGTTCTACGACGACGACGACCTTCTGGAGTACGCCCGCGAGATGGAGGACTTCTTCCAGATCAAGATGAACACCCGCGAGGTGGAAAGCTGCAAGATGCCCATCTGAAGGCGAGGGGACGCGGCCGGGGCTTGATCGTGCGCCAAAAAAATCCATCCGCAATGGCTTTACAATCAGCCATTTGCCGTATTTGTTTAAAAAAAACATCTTTTTTATTGAGGAAAGCCTTGCGCACGACGCGGAAATGTCTAAATTTGCACCGCTCAAGCAAAAAACGCTTGGCAAAATCGAGGTGTGGTAGTTCAGTCGGTTAGAATACCGGCCTGTCACGCCGGGGGTCGCGGGTTCAAGTCCCGTCCACACCGCGATAAGAAGGCTCGCCCGAAAGGCGAGCCTTCTTTTTTTGTGGCGCCACAGCCGCTCCGGGGTTGGCGGCTGGGCACGAAGGGCCGAGAAAGGGCATTTGCCGTTGTCCTTTTCTTCATTTTTTTTGGCTTGAAAATCAAAGGATTGCCAATTTCACCCAAAAAAATGGGCTCTTTTTTGGGCCAGGCTCTTGCCTGCTGCGCCGAAATGCCTATATTTGCACCGCTCAAAGCAAAACCGGAGGGTGGAAGCGAGAAACGGAAGGCTGCGAAACAGCCGGAAACCACCAGAAATCCATCGCCAAAAGCCAGAGCAAAATCGAGGTGTGGTAGTTCAGTCGGTTAGAATACCGGCCTGTCACGCCGGGGGTCGCGGGTTCAAGTCCCGTCCACACCGCGGAAAAAGGCTCGCCCACAAGGCGAGCCTTTTTTTATGAAAGCCCAAGCCCGGACAAATCCCCCCAAGCACGATGAACAACGCATTACCCCAACTGACCCTCGACAAGACGGGGCAGGTCCTAGAATCGAACGAGCTGGCGCAGAAACTGCTGTCGCTTTCGGCGGGCGCCAGCCTGGGCGCGAGCGGGCGGCTGTCGGAAAAGTTCCGGACGCAGTTGCTGGAGCTGCTGGCGTCCTGGCCGACGCTGCTGAGCCAGACGGCCCTCGAGGCTCCGCTGTCGGACGGCTACCGGATGAAGGCCATCGTGCGGCCGCTGCACGGCGGGCAGTTCGAGCTGAGCCTGCACGAGGACGCCCCGCAGGGCTACCTGCTGGCGCTGCTGCGCTTCCTGGAGCTGCTGCACGACGGCGAAGGCGCGAGCCTCTACCCGACCGAGGCGCTGGAGTTCCTGGGCGAGGCGGCGCGGGCCGACCGGGTTTACCTGTTCGAGCTGGAGGCGGGGGCGGCGCCGCTGGCCCAGCACAAGGCCGAGTGGTGCGCCCCGGGCGTGGCCCCGCAGTACGTTGACCGCCCGCCGCGCGCGCTGGACTTCCGCCGCCTCCTGCCCGACTGCTACGAGGCGCTGCGCAAGGGCCAGACGGTGAGCCGCCTGGCCAGCGAGTTCGAGGGCGCGGACCGGGCCTTCCTGGAAAGCCAGAGCATCCGGGCGCTGCTGCTGATTCCGGTGTTCGTGGACGGGCGGCTGCACGCCTTCATCGGCTTCGACCAGTGCCGGGTGCCCGAGCTGTGGGGCGTGGCCGAGACGCGGATGCTTCAGACGGCGGCCTACGCCTACTCGCTGTTCGTGCAGTCGCGGCTGCGCGAGATGGCCAAGGAAAGGGCCGGCGAGCGGCTCAAGCACATCCTGGAGCTTCTGCCCAACGGCTTCATGGTGCTCAAGCCCAGCGGGCGCATCCTGAACCTGAACCGGCAGGCGCTGCTGCTGCTGGGCCTCGAGGCCAAGGAGCAGGCCCTGGAGAAGAGCCTGGCCGACCTCCTGCCCGCCAGCCAGGGCCCGCACCTGCTGCGCTGCCTGGCCGAGCTGGAAAGCCAGGGAAGCCTGGCCAACGAGCGGTTCCACTTCCAGTCGGAGGGCGCGGCGGTGGCCCTGGAGCTCTCGCTGACCTACTTCGAGGAGGAGCGGGGCCGCGAGCGGCTGATCCTGGGCACCCTGGTGGACGCGACCCTCCAGGCCCGGCACGAGGAACGCCTGAACCAGGCCCGGCGCATGGCCGAGCGGGCCAACCAGGCCAAGTCGGACTTCCTGGCCAACATCAGCCACGAGATCCGCACCTCGCTGAACTCGATCCTGGGCTTCGCCCAGATCATGAAGATGGAATCGAGCCCGAGCTGGCCGCACCTGCACCACCTGGAGAGCATCGACGCGGCGGGCCAGGCGCTGCTCTCGCTGGTCAACGACATGCTGGACCTCTCGAAGATAGAGGCGGGCAAGACCGACATGAAGCCGGAGTGGTTCGAGCTGGAGGGCCTGCTGCGCGAGGTGGGCCGGGTCTTCGAGCCGCGGGCCCGCGAGAAGGGGCTGCGGCTGGAGCTCCGGATGCCCGCGAAAGGCCCCGGGCAGGTGCTGCTGGACCCGGCCCGGATGCGCCAGGTGCTCTACAACCTGGTGAGCAACGCGGTGAAGTTCACCGAGAGCGGCAGCGTGGAGATAGCGGCCCGGGTGGAGCCGCTTGAGGCGGGCCACGCGCTGCTGCGGCTGAGCGTGCGCGACACGGGCCCGGGCCTCGACGCGGCGGACCTGGAGAGCATCTTCGAGCCTTTCGAGCAGCGGCAGCCCAGGGGAAGCTCCCCGCAGGGCGGCACGGGGCTGGGGCTGTCCATCTCGCGGCGGCTGGTGGAGCTCATGGGCGGGCGCCTGTGGGCCAGCAGCGTGGTGGGCAAGGGGGCGGAGTTCAGCCTGGAGCTGGAGCGCGTGCGCGTGGGCGATGCCCCGCGCGAGGAAGGCGGGGCCCCGCCGGAGCAGGAGCCCAAGCTGGCCCCGGCGCGCATCCTGGTGGTGGACGACATGGCCATCAACCGCGAGATCGTCCGCGGCCTGCTGGCCCACCTGCCCTACCAGATCGAGGAGGCCGAGGACGGCCAGCGCGCCCTGGAGGCCCTGGAGCGGGGCAGCTTCGACCTGGTGCTGCTCGACATGGAGATGCCCGTGCTCAACGGCAAGGAGACGGCCCAGGCCATCCGCGACCGCCTGGGGCGGAAGGCCCCTCCGGTGCTGGTGCTCTCGGCCCACGCCCTGGACCTGCACCGGGCCCAGATGAACGGCCTCTGCGTGGGCTACCTGACCAAGCCGGTGGTCAAGCAGAAGCTCATCGAGTCCATCGCCGCGGCCATCGGCTCCAAGGAGGCCCCGGTCGTGCCGGTGGCCTGGCCCCTGGTGCCCCAGGAGCTGCGCGAGGCCTTCCGGCGGAGCGTGGGCCCCACCCTCGACGAGATCGGCAAGCAGACCTCGGTGGACCTGCTGCACAAGTTCGTGCAGGACAGCCAGGCCTTCGCCCTGGCGCACGGGCTGAAAAGCCTCGAAGATTCGGCCAGCCGATGGAAAATGGAGCTGGAAAGGTTCGACTTCGAGAAAATTTTGCAACATTTGAAGCGCGTCCGCGAATTTCTCGCGGACTGAAGCCCACGCCCTCCAAAGCCTCGCCCATGGAAGAACCGCCCAAAAGCCGGGTGCTGGTGGTCGATGACATGATGCGGAACATCCAGCTCATCAGCAGCCTCCTGTACTCGTTGGAAGTCGATGTCAGTTTCGCCACCAGCGGGCAGGACGCCCTGCGCGCGGTGGAGCACGCCCCGCCAGACCTGATCCTGCTGGACGTCAACATGCCGCAGATGAACGGCTTCGAGCTGTGCGACCGGCTGAAGGCCGAGCCGCGGCACCGCGACATCCCGGTGATCTTCCTGACGGCCCAGGCCCAGAAGCAGGACCTGGTGCGGGGCTTCGAGCTGGGCGCGGCCGACTACGTGACCAAGCCTTTCCACGCGCCCGAGCTGCTCTCGCGGGTCAAGACCCACCTGGAGCTGGCCCGCAAGCGCGAGGAGCTCAAGCGGCTCAACCAGTCGCTGGCCCAGAAGGTGGAGCACAAGACCCAGGAGCTGCGGCAGCGCAACGCCGAGCTGGCCGAGGCCAACGCGAAGCTGGCCGTGCTGGACCACGCCAAGAACGACTTCCTGCTGCTGCTCAACCACGAGATGCGCACGCCCCTGAACACCATCCTCAGCCTGGCCGAGACGCTGGAGGTGCGCCTGAAGGAGACCCTCAAGAAGGACAGCCTCAAGCCGATCTACAGCGCCGTGGAGCGGCTGGGGCGCATGTCCGAGATGGCCATGCTGCTGACCTCGCTCAAGGCCGAGGGCTACCGCCGGCACGACAGCCCCTTCAACCTGCGCAGCCTGGCCCAGGTGGCCTACCAGAGCCTCGCGGGCGAGTACGCCGGCAAGGAAATCGCCCTGCGCGAGAGCTTCCCCGAGGGGCCGATCGACCTGCACAGCGACGAGCAACTGGCCTACCAGTGCCTGCGCATCGTCCTGGGCAACGCCTTCAAGTTCAGCCCCAAGGGCGGAAGCGTGGAGCTGAGCGCCAGCCTCAAGGACCGCATGGCCGTGGTCTGGGTGCGCGACAGCGGCCCGGGCTTCTCGCCCAAGGTCATGGCCAACCTGTTCGACTACTTCCTGACCGAGCGCATCGACCACCACAGCCAGGGCTTCGGCCTGGGCTTGGCCACGGCCCACCTGATCATGAAGACCCTCCAGGGCAAGATCCAGCTCGACAACCCGCCCGGAGGCGGCGCCCAGGTGCGGCTCTGCTTCCCGCTGGCCCCGCCCGCCGCGGGCCAGGCCCCAGAAAATCCCTGAGCAGGAGAGCCGACGGAAGGCCCAGGCCCGATTCGCGGAGATTCTTGGGTGGGATTCTGCAAAAATTGTTACTTTCGTGGCAATTGATAATGGTTCTAAATTATGCCAATGGAAGACAAGAAAGAGAAGGTCAAGAAGATCTTCACCGAATACCTGGAGCAGAAGGGCCACCGCAAGACCCCCGAGCGGTTCGCCATCCTCGACGAGATCTACTCGCGCAGCGGCCACTTCGACATCGAATCGCTCTATGTCTTCATGAAGAACAAGAACTACCGGGTGAGCCGGGCCACCCTCTACAACACCATCGAGCTGCTGATGGACTGCGCGCTGGTGGCCAAGCACCAGTTCGGCAAGAACATGGCCCAGTTCGAGCGGGCCTACGAGACCCGGCAGCACGACCACTTCATCTGCGAGGAGTGCGGCAAGGTCAAGGAGTTCTGCGACCCCCGGCTGCAAGAGATCACCACCACGGCCGAGGAGCTGCTCAACGTGAAGGTCTCCTTCCACTCGCTCTACCTCTACGGCAAGTGCCTGGACCCCGACTGCGTCGAACGTCCCCAAAAATGACCCTTGGGCGCCCGCGCCCCGAGCGGGGCAGGCCCAAGGTCCCAACCCTACCCAAAAATGCGTGACTACAGCAACAAAGCCGATGTTCTCCTGGGCCTCCAGTGGGGCGACGAGGGCAAAGGCAAGGTCGTTGACATCCTGGCCGAGCGCTACGACATGGCCAGCCGTTTCCAAGGAGGGCCCAACGCCGGGCACACCCTGGAGTTCGACGGAAAGAAGTTCGTCCTGCACACCATCCCCTCGGGCATCTTCCGCCCGCAGGTGCTCAACCTGGTGGGCAACGGCGTGGTGATCGACCCGGCCATCTTCAAGCAGGAAATCGAGGAGCTCGTGGCCGCGGGCGTGGACCCGCTGCGCAACCTCTTCATCTCGAAGAAGGCCCACCTGATACTGCCCTCGCACCGCGCGCTCGACGCGGCCTCCGAGGCCTCGAAGGGCAAGACCAAGATCGGCTCGACCCTCAAGGGCATCGGCCCGGCCTACATGGACAAGACCGGCCGCAACGGCCTGCGCGTGGGCGACATCCTGGCCCCCAACTTCGCGGAGCGCTACCAGGCCCTGCTCGAAAAGCACCAGTGGCTGCTGCGCCAGTACGATTTCGCCTACGACATCCGCGACTACCAGGCCCGCTGGTTCGAAGGCATCGAGCTTCTGCGCCAGGCCCGAGTCGTGGACAGCGAGAACCTGGTCAACCAGATGCTCGACCAGGGCAAGACCGTGCTGGCCGAGGGCGCCCAGGGAACCCTGCTCGACATCGACTTCGGGACCTTCCCCTACGTCACCTCGTCCAACACCATCAGCGCGGGGGCCTGCACCGGCCTGGGCGTGCCGCCCAACCGCATCGGCAAGGTCTTCGGCGTGTTCAAGGCCTACACCACCCGCGTGGGCAGCGGCCCCTTCCCCACCGAGCTGTTCGACGACGACGGCGCCCGCATCCGACGGGTCGGCCGCGAGGTGGGCGCCACCACCGGCCGCGACCGCCGCTGCGGCTGGCTGGACCTGCCCGCGCTCAAGTACGCCGTGATGGTCAACGGAGTTACCGACCTGGTCATGACCAAGGCCGACGTGCTCAGCGGATTCGCCCAGGTCAAGGTGGCCGTGGAGTACCACGACGGCCCCGACCGCCTCGACAACCTGCCCTACGACATGAACAACACCACGGCCCTGCCCGTCTATCGGAGCTTCGAGCCTTGGAGCGGAGACCTGGGCGGGCTGCGCCGCGTCGAGGACTTCCCCGCCGCGCTGCGCTCCTACATCGACTTCATCGAGCAGGAGCTGCAAGTGCCCATCCGCGTGGTCTCCCTCGGCCCCGACCGGTCCCAAATCGTCTTCACCTGAAAAAAGCCCAGAGATGAAAAGAACCTCTTGGACCGCCCTGGCGCTCTGGCTGGCCGTGGCCAGCGGATGCTCGGGCCCTAGCTGCCCCGAAGCCCTGCACCCCATCGAGGGCGCCCTGCTCGAACGGTACCACGCCGAAAGCCTCCCGGCAGAGGCGCCGGCCGCGCCCGAAGCGCCAGACAATGGCAAGTTCTCGATCTTCCTCGACTACTCCAGCGGCATGAAGGTCGCCTTCGCGGACGCCACCACGGCCAAGTTCTACGAGATCTTCATCAACTCCCTGAAAATCACGCAGGCCGACTTCCACGAGGTGGACAAGCTGGACGTGGTGAAGCTGCCCGACCTGCCGAAGTCCGAACTTTACAAGAAGATCAAGGACTTCAGTCGCTTCTCGGGCATCAACGCCCCCCTGGGCAAGGCCCTCGACCAGATGGTGCTGCTCGACGGCCAGTCGGTGCTGATCACCGACGGCGAGCTCTGGGACAACGGCGAGCGCAACGACCCCTGGGCCCGCGAGGCCTTCAGCGCCTGGCTCAAGGCCGGAAACCAGATTGACGTCTGGGTTACGGACCACGTCGAAAAAGACAAGAGCAAGCACCTGTTCTACCTGTTCTTCACGCCCGCCCGCTACGTGGACGACCGCGAGGGCGTGGCCAACCAGTTCCGCTTCCACCTGGAGAACTCGTCCGAGGCCCGCGGGCTTAGCTTCGAGCATTTCTCGTTCTCGAACCAGCGCTTCCGGATGGTCAACCGCTACCCGAGCCGGACAGAGGCGGGGGCCAACCCCAACCTGGTGCTCGACCAGGAGCGCTACGCCATTTCCGAGGAGCTGGGCTTCGAGTTCCAGAGCTACTTCCTGGGCTGGAGCGACATGGTCAAGTACGTCCGCGACGCCTACGACGAGCAGGGCCGGCCCGTGCCCAACGGCGAGGCGGTGCTGCAAGGCCTCTTCCTGGACGCCACGGCCTCGCAGTTCTACCGGGCCGAGGAGCTGGAAATCCGCGTGCAGGACCTCAAGGAGGACTGGCTGGCCTACCAGTTGGCCGACCGCTGCCGCAAAGGCCCCGGCCCGACCTTCGCCCTCGACGACAACGGCAAGCCGCTGCTCGACGAGGCCGGACTGCCCATCGTGGAGCAACCGGGCGAGCCCGACTGCTACGACGAGAACGGCCGCCTGCTGGTGGACACCGCGCGGGGCCCCGCGGCCAACCTGCCCCTGGTGCAGGAGCTCTTCTGGCTCGACGACGAGGCCTTCCGCGCGGGCCTCGACAAGGACGGGCTGGGCCAAGTGGTCATCAAGATGCACCCGCAGTTCAACGGCAGCCAGCTTTCGGGCGAGTGCTCCAACCTGCACCGGGTGCAGATCTTCCTCAAGCGGGCCAGCCCCATGACGGACAACCCGGCGCTCGAGAAGCTCAAGTGGGACGGCCTCCAGGTGGCCCGCAACACGTCCCTCTACGACAGCGTTCTGGGCGCGTTGAACGACGCCAACCCGCAGGGCCGTCTGCTCTACACCTTCTACATCGAGACACCTGCCAACGACTACTATCCCTGATCGAATCAACTTCAGCCTCTCACCAAATCCGCAGAAAAAAATGTACGAAAACAGCTACAACATGGCCACTGTCAAGGACTTGGCCACGCACACCTACGTCCTGGGCGTCGTTCTGGCCCTGTTCTTCGTGGTGCTGTCGCTGGTAGTGGCCAGCGCCATCGACTACGAGGGCGGCAAAAACCCGACCGACGCCAAGCGCCGCCGAATGTGGTTCTTCATCTTCGCGGCCCTGGGCCCTGTCCTGTTCTTCTTCTGGAACTTCTTCTACGTGTCCGAAAAAGTCAAGGGCGAGCCCGCCGTGGCCGAGTTTCTCAAGCAGAACGCCATCGCCACGGTGATCTGCCTGGTGGTCTATCTGGGCCTGGGCTTCGTGCTGAGCAAGGCCATGAAAAAGAGCAAGTACGGCACCCTTTTCCCATGAGAAAAAGAGCGGCCTGGCGCGCAAGATCGCCAGGCGTCTTTTCTTTTTGTTGAAAATAGGCCATATTTGCCCTCCGTTCTTTTCAAAAACCCTTCCGCGAGGAAGGCGATTCTGGGCCAGAAAGAGCTATCGTTCTGGCAGTTTGAGATTTTTTCTTAGTTGAATTTGCTAAACCAACGCGCATGATTAGGTACAACGAACCCAGCAAGGGACTCACGAGGATTGGCGTCTTCTATGATGGTAATTACTTTTTGCACGTAAGCAACTACTACAATTATCAACACCCCCGAAGATCGAGGATTGACATTGGTGGATTGCACGACTTCATCCGCCACAAGGTCGCCCAGCTCGAAGGCACCGACTACCGCCGCTGCCAAGTGGTGGACGCCCACTACTTCCGCGGGCGGCTGAACGCTTACGACGCGAAGAACTCCAACAAGCTCTTCACGGACCGCCTCTTCGACGACGTGCTGATGAACGAGGGAGTGGTAACGCACTACCTGCCCCTGAAGACCCGCGGCGGCCACCGCGAAGAAAAAGGCATCGACGTATGGCTGGCCCTCGAGGCCTACGAACTTTCCATCTACAAGCAGTTCAACGTGCTGGTGCTGGTGGCCTCCGATGGCGACTACGTGCCGCTCATCCGCAAGCTCAACACCCTGGGCACCCGCGTGATGCTGCTGGGCTGGGACTTCGAGTACACCACCGACACCGGGCGGCTCATGGTCACGCGCACCTCGCAAGACCTGCTCGAGGAGGTTACCTACCCCATCGCGATGCAGAAGGAAATCGACGACCGCGTCCGCCGCAACGACATCACCATCAACAACATGTTCATCAACACCAAGCCCAACTACTACCACGAGGAAAACCGCCTGGGGCAGAAGGGCAAGGGCCGCACCCTGAACATGAAGAACGGCTACGGCTTCATCGCGAAGCCACCGAACAACCTGTTCTTCCACTTCGAGGACGTCGTCGAGGGCGACTTCTACGACATCTCGAACGGCGACTGGGTGGAGTACGAGATCGGCAAGAACGACCGGGGCGAGGACGTGGCCAAGAACGTCCGCAAGATCACGCCCAACGATTCCGAGAAGTCGGACTACGCGCAGGCCGACAGCGACTACCTCGACCAGACCAGCGGAGTGGAACAAGACTTCGAGCAGGAATAGCCCCGCCGCCGCTGGCCAAACGCCCGCGCCACGCGCCCACATCGCCGCCCCTCCAAGCCCACTTGGCGGGGCGGCCTGTTTTTTTTGGAATGGCGTTTTCGCTTTTGGGCAAATGTTCGTAAATTCATGGCTTCAACGCCAACATAGAGACCCCACAAAATGGAAGATAAACTTTTCGTCATCGGCATAGGCGGCACCGGGATGCGCTGCCTCGAGGCCCTGGTCCACTCGTGCGCGATGGGCTTGTACGACAAGACCCAGATCAACATCCTGGCCCTGGACACCGACTTCGACAACGGCAACTTCTCGCGCCTGAAAGACCTGGTTCTGGACGTTTACCTCAAGGCCAAGGGCAACAACAAGCCCCACGTGGCCCTGGAGAACACCTTCTTCAGCGCCAAGCTCAACTTCTTCACCTTCAGCCCCGATTATTCCCAGATCGGCAAGAACGGGAAGTTCTCGAGCCTGGCGAACTCATCCTTCGCCCCCAAGCACGAGCAAGACCTGGCCAGCCTCCTGCTGACCGAGAACGTCCGCGAGTTCGACCTCAAGCACGGCTACCGCGCCCAGACCCACCTCGGCTCGCTGCTCATGTACCACGCCATCCTCGAGGACGTCGAAAAGAACACTGCCGGGCAACTGCGGAACTTCGTCAACGAGCTGCACAACGCCAGCGAATCCGGCAACGCCAAGCTCTTCATCATGGGTTCCGTCTTCGGCGGAACCGGCGCCTCCTCCATCCCCATCCTGCCCAAGGCCCTCAACGACGCCATGGGCATCATCGACGCGGGGAAAAACCTCGCCAAGGTCTTCTTCGGAGCCACCCTGCTCACCAGCTACTTCAAGTTCCCCGCGCCCGACGACAAGCAGCGCCAAAGCCAGAAGGTCATCGCCAGCGCCAAGAACTTCGCCCTCAACTCGCAGATGGCCATGATGTTCTACAACGAGGACCCCACCGTCCGCTCTACCTTCCAGAAGTTCTACATGCTCGGCACGCCTTCCAACGACTACGAGACCAAGCAGGCCGGCACGGAGACCGTAACCGGCGGGCGGCAGCAGAAGAACGACGCCCACTACATCGAGCTGCTCTGCGCCTCCGCCGCCTACGACTTTTTCAAGACCCCGGCGCAGGAGCTCGAAAAGACCAAGAAGGAAGACAAATCCGTCCGCTACTTCTACCGCGCCATCGACGACAGCGGACGCCTCGAGTTCAAGGACTTCGCCTCGCCCGACTTCGTCAACGAGTTCGCCAAGCGCTTCGCCATGATGGTGGCCTTCTCATTCCTGGTCCTGCCCGAACACACCGACTTCTACGCCGCAGCCCAGGCCGGGGTGCTGATCAAACACAAGATCGAAGGGTACGAGGACATCGACCCCGCCGAGGTCTCCGCCATGAAGAAGTACTGCGCCTACTTCCACTTCGACATCGACGCCCAAGGGCAGCTCACCGACGGCTGGTTGCGCCAACTGCACCGCTCGGCCAACGGCACGGCCAACTTCCTCTTCCACCCCGAGCTCTTCGGCATCCAGAACAAGCGCGAGCTCGAAAAGTACAAGTACAACGAGGACATTTTCCGCGAAGATGAGAGCTTCGTCGCCCGCAAGACCTTCAAAACCAGCTTCTTCGGGAAGCCTTACAACAGTTTCATGGAAGCCTTCATCCAGCGCACCGAGGATCCTTCGCTGACCAACAAGTGCGAAAAGCTCACCAAGCGGATGTTCCAGACCTTGGAGACCCTCTACGGCTTCTAGGCGCTCCGCACCGCTGGCCCGAGGGCCTTGGGCCTACGCAAAAAAGCGGCTCCCCTTTCGAGGGGAGCCGCTTTTTCTTTGCGGGATAGAAGCCCGCCCGGCTAGGGGCTGAGCACAATGGCCCGGGTCGTGGTGCCCGACGCGCTCGAAAGGCGCAGCCAGTAGGTTCCCGCCGGCAGGTGGCCCAGCTCCAGGCGGCCCTCGGGGCCGAGGGCCGGCAGTTCGAGCGGGCGACCCAGGCCGTCGAACAACTGCGCCGAGCGGATGGGCTGGCCCGAGACGTCGCGCAGCCAGACGGTTCCGCTGCTCGGGTTGGGGAAGATGTCCCAGCGCAGGTCGTCCGGCCCTTCCACGCCGACGACGGGGCCGACGCGCAGCGTGAAGGTGTCGGCTGCGCTGGCCAGGCTGGGGTCGTGCGCCACCAGCAGAAGCTCCACCTGGCCGCGCACCCGCGAAACGCCCGAGAGGTGGCGGCTTTCGGGGCTGAAAGACAGCCAAGAGGGAACGGGCAGTCCGTTTTTCAGGCTGAGGCTGAAGACCAGCGGATCCTGGTCCTCGTCGAAGAAGATCGCCTCGGCGAAAGTCAGGTCCAGCGGTTCGTCCACGCCAATGGCCACATCGGCCAAGGGCTGGGCCAAGACGGGCGGATCGTTGCGGTCGAGCACCTGGACCACCAGCTCGCGCTCGAACGAGTTGGGCGGCAGGCCGTTGTCGGTAGTGCGCACCCGCAGGCGCAGCTCGGGCGTCTGCTCGAAGTTGAAGGGCCTGCTGGCCAGCAGCTTGTCGCCCGAAATCTCGAACCACGCGTTGTGCGTGTCGCCCTGGCCCGGCACGAGCTCGTAGAAATGCAGGTCGCCCAGGTTCAGATCGGCGCTGCGCAGGGTGTCGATGGGCGAGCCAGCGGGAAGGTTCTCCGCCAACTGCGGATGCGGCAGCAGAATGTCGGTGGGCGGATGGTTGAGGTCGAGCAAGGCGATGGGGAAGGCCTGCCAAGTGGACAAGGACGGCACGCCGTCGTCGCTGACTTGGATGTGCAGGTCGAAGGACTCCCTGTCGCTGTACGAGAAAATGGCGTTGGTGCGCAGTTCGTTTCCTTGGATGCTGAAGAGTTCGTTGTCGTTTTCGCCCCCGAGCAGGATGAACTGGTGCTGCTGGTCGAAATCGGGGTCCTGCGCCGCGAGGATGCCCACCAGCGAGCCGAGCGGGGCGTTGGCATCCACCCAGTTCTGGGAAAGGGCGATTGGCCCCGGCACCTCGTTGAGGTCTTGGACTTCCAAGAGGAAATCCTGCTCAAGGCCCAGGCTGGGCGTGCCATTGTCGAAAGCCGCCAAACGGATGGAAATCTGCTGCTGCTGCTCGAAGTCGAAGGCCCGGGCGGTGAAAAGGCTGTCGCCCCGGATCAGGAAATCCTGCTCAAGGCCCGGCCCGGCCAGTTCGTAGCGATGCTCCTGGCCAGCGTCCTGGTCAATGACGGAAAGCAGCCCGATGAAAAAGCCGGCCGGCTGGTTCTCTGGAAAGCCCCTGCCCAGCAGGCCGAGGTCGTGCGGCGCGTCGTTGAGGTCGTTGACGCGAAAGACGAGGGTATCCGAATGGCTGGCCCCCTGCGCGTCGGTGGTGGCGAGCCAGAGCCAGAGCGAATCGGCCAGCTCGAAGTCAGCCGAAGCCAGGACGCGCAGCGCTTGGCCCTCGATTTCCAGCCCATCGAAAGGCCATTGCCCGAGGATCTGGTAGGCGTGGGCGTCCCAGGTGTCTTGGTCGAGGGTGGAAAGCAGGGCCACGGGCTGGCCGGGCGCCAGTTTCTCGTCGAAGTCGCCAACGGAAGCCCAGAGCTGGGTCGGCGGATCGTTGTCGTCGAGCACCTCCACCCCGAAGGCGTCTCGGCGGGCCAGGTTTCCGGAGCCGTCGTCGCGGGTCTCGACCAGGATCGAGAACTGGTCCTGCTGCTCGAAGTCGAAGACGACATTCGAGAACAGGCTGTCGGCGCGGAGGCTGAACGCGGCGTTGGCCGGATGCTCGACGGGCAGGCTGAAGGCAAGGCGGTCGTGCAGATCAATGTCTTGGCCCAACAGAAGGCCGATGAAAGTGCCTACGGGCAGATTCTCGGCCAGGCTTGCGCCCAGCAGTTGTGTCGCGCCGGGCGGGCGGTTGTGGTATTCGACCAGGCCAATGTCGATGGTATCGTTGAAAAAGCGCGTCTGCCCCTCGAGGTCGAAGGCCAGGCCCTCGGCGGGAGTCAGCGGCCAGCCGCCGTCGATCAAGGGCGAATCGGAACGGGGCGCAAAATCGGAACCTTCGCGCAGGAGCGGGTCCTGGCCGAGGTTGTGGTGGGCTGTGGCGTCCTGTTCGAGGCGCAGTTGGCTGGGCAAGCCGGGCAGCAGGTTGTGGCCAAAAACAGAGGCGGCGCCCGAGATTGCCACCTGGACCGGAGCCGCGGAGGCGTTCGGGGCGAAGAAGTTGTTCATCACCCGAACCTGCCCCGTGCCCACGGAAGACAGCGTGGCCACCGAATCGGCCTGGTTGCCGAGGAATGCGCAGTTGAACACATCGGCCCCGGCCTGGCGCGCCCGCAGCACGCCTGCCAGCAGACCGCTGTTTTCGCGGAAAATGGTCTGCCGCGCGAGCAGCTCCGCCTGCCAGAGGTCGATGGCCCCAGCGTCCTGGCCGTGGTTTCGGAGGAACTGGCACTGGTCCAAGACCAGCGAGCCGTCCTCGACGGCGATCGCGCCCGCGGCCTGTCCGCGGTTGCCGCTGAAGGTCGAGTTGGCCACGGCGAGCTGCCCGTAGCCTTGGAGGCTCAGGGGCGCCGGGATGCCCTGGGCGTGCTCCACCTGGCAATGCTCCATGCGCGACGAGCCGTCGGCATCGCCCGTGAAGAGGATTCCCCGCCAGGGCACAAAGCCTTCGTCCTCGGGCAAGTTGCTGGGGCGCGAACCGAAGCGGATGCTGTCCGTCGGACTGCCCAAGGCCAGCATTTGGCCTTGTATTTCAAGGGAATAGGGCCCATAGAACTCGACGAAGGCACCCGGCTCGATGGTCAGGACCTGGCCCTGGGGAATGAGCACATCGCAAAAGACCTTGACATGCCCGGCCCAAGTGGTATCGGCACTGGGGCTACCCAGAACGGCCCCTGCGGCCAACTGCTGGAACTCGAAGGCGCCCATGTCGGGAATGTCGCAGGGATTGACCGTCCCGATGGAGCGGGGCGCGCCGAGGAAGTCGATGGGCAGGCTGTCGAGGTCGAGGCCCCACGCGGCGGCGTTGATGCCCGGGGAGTCTTCGGTCAAAGCCCAGTCGGCGACGGGCGAGACGCCCATCCACCCGGCGGCGTGGCCTTGCCCGACGAAGCGGGCAGAGTCGGCCAAGTTGGTGGGGCCGAAGCGTAGGCTGGCATCGGCCAGGCCGGACATGGCAGTGGTTCCGCCGGAGATGAGGTTGTGGGAGAAGTCCGTGGCGGCCAGGCCCTCGAACCAAAGCTGCTGGCCAAGGCCAAAGGCCTGGTTCTGGTCGAGGAGGTTGCCTTGCCAGATTCCCCGCGAATCAATGGCCGCGACGGCTCCGCCCAGGTGCGCCTGGTTGGCCACCAGGGTATTCTGCCGGAGGTAGGATGTGCCATCCACCATGAAAAGGAATCCGCCGTGAAGGCCGGCGGAGTTGTGCTTGGCCAAGGAGGTGCTCATGCGCAGGGATCCTTGGTTGACGAACAGGGCTCCGCCTCGGAAGGCGATGTTGTTCGAGAAGAGGCAATGCTCGAAAGTGGCCGGCGCGCCGTTGAGGGCCAGCGCCCCGCCCTTGCCGGAAGCTGCCTGGTTTCCGAAGAACTCGCAGGCAGTGGCCCGCAGAAACCCGCGGGAGGAGGCTACCGCGCCCCCATCGACCTGGCTGGCGTTGAAAAAGAAGCCGCAAGTATCGAGCGCCAGGCTATCGGCGAGCGAGAAGAGAGCTCCGCCCGTCTGTTGGGCCTGGTTTCCCTCGAAACGGCAGTGGGCGAAAGAAAGGCTCGGAGCGAAAACAGCCTCAATGGCGCCGCCCCTGGGCCTTCGCCCGTTGGCCAGGCGCAAGTACTGGAAATGGTGGGCTTCCTGCGACTCGACGCGGATGCCCAGGTGGCCCTGGCCGGGCTCCAGCTCGTCGAAGAGGATGCTGTCGGTGGGCGTTCCCTGGGCCATGAGGCTCCCCTGGACGTCCAGCTCGGCCCCGGGCGCCAGCAGCACGACGGTTCCTGGGAAGATGCGCAGCCGCGCGCCCGGCTTCACGACCACGGGACAGCCCACCACGACGGTGTCGGCGTTCCAGATGGTGTCGCCGCGCAAGGTGCCGCAGACCTCGATGCGCTTGGGCAGTTCGAGCATGCCCATGTCGATGGGGCCGGCCAGCCTTGGCGCCCCCAGGTAGTCCAGCTCCCAGACGGAGCCGATGTCGGACAAGGTTCCGGCATCGACGCAAGGCGAATCCTTGAAAAGGGCGAATCCCTGGTCGAAATCGAGGAAGACCTGCCCTTGGGCGACATTCTGCTCGTAGGTTCCGGCGAAGGCTCCCGAAGGCAGGTGCTGGGCGGCGAGGCCACCGTCGATGAAGTTGTTGCTCCAACGGCTTGCTCCGGCCTGGTCGAGCAGCAGGTCGTTGGGGGCGGCTTTGGCCAGGTTTTGCCAGAAGATGTTGTTCTGGACCAGCGGCCCAGCCTGGAGCACCTGGAAGGCGCCCCCGCTGCTGTCGGCCTGGTTCTGGATGAAGTTGTTGTTGAAGAAGCGGCTCTGGTCCGATTGCCAGGACAAGGCCGCCCCCCCAAGCCGGGCCAGATTGTGCCGAAACAGGCTGTTGACCAAGAGGGCCTGGGCCTGCTGCCCGGCGAAGGCGCCACCCGCCAGGAGGGCGTCGTTGCGCTCGAAAAGGCAATTTTGGAAAGAAGGCTGGCTCTGGAGCGCGAAGACCGCCCCGCCCCGCTCTAAGGCGTGGTTGCCCACGAACTGGCATTCGGTGAAACTGGGAGCGGCCCCCAGTTCGGCATAGATGGCCCCGCCGCTTCTTGCCGAATCGTTCAGGAACAGGCAGCGCTCGAAGACCGGCGCGGCCGCGCTGACCCAGGCGGCCCCTCCCCGTTCGGCGGCGTTGTAGTCGAACACGCAATCGGCGAAATGGGCCTGGGCCGCCGATCGGATTTCGAACATCCCGCCGCTGGCACCTTCGGCGCTCGAAAAGTGGCAGTGCTCGAAGCGGTTGCCCACCGAGTTGGCCGCCAGGGTGATGCCTTTCCAGAAGATGCCCGCCGACAAGGCCCTGTCGGTGACCAGGTTCGAGAATTGGATGTCGTTTTGCGCAGTGCCCAGCGCCAGGAGGCTACCTTCGACGTTCAAGTCATTGATGCCCAGGGAGAAAACCCGAGTACCGGGCAAGATCGTCACGGTGGCCGGGGCGCGGACATTGACCGGGCAGGCGAAGAAGACGGTATCCTGCCAGATCTGGTCAGCGGTGATTTCCTGGGGAAGCAGCTCCATGCCTTCGTATTGGAACTCGTAGGCGCCGACATCGTAGGCATCGCAGCCCAAGGGCGACTTGGGGTTGCCCTCGAGGTCGAAATTGAAGGCGCCAGTCGTGGCGTTGACCGCGCCGATGTTGATCACGGGCGAGAACTTGGAAAGCCGCCAGTCGTGCTCCATCTCGAAGAAAGTGTTGCCGTAGTAGTCGGTAGGCCGGACGAACTGGGGATTGATGTCCCAGATTTGGGACACGTTTCTTGCCCAGTTAACTGTCAGGGTGCTGCTTTGTGGATACCCTTGAATGACACAGTTTTGCACCGTAAAGTTCAGGGCACCGCCCTCAAAGCTGGTCTCGGAAACGTTGTCCCAGTAGATGCAATTCTGGATGTTGAGGTGGGTATGGTTGGCGCCCATGAAGGAGGAAATATTGCGCGTGACAGTGCAATGCGCTATCGTGACGGTTCCGCCCTCTCGAACGAAGAATGCGCCGTAGTTGCTTTTGTTGTTGAATACCAGCAAGTGGTGGGCCGTGTAGCCCGACGACATCGAAAAGACGGCCGTGGCGCCAAGACGGCTCAGGTTGTTGTAAAACTGGCTGTGCGAAACCCGGATTCCAGGGCTGTTGATCAAGGCCACCCCCGAGGCATAGCGCGAATTGTTGTAGCGGAAGGTGCATCCGAAGACCTTGGCCCTGGAATAGCCGTTGAAAGTAATCGCCCCCTGCGGCGCGAGGAAAGTGCCTGCGTTATCAAGCCAGACCCGCTCGATGACCACATGCTCGAACAGGCTGGAATCCGTGCCCGCGTAGTTGTTCAGCCGGATGCCCAGCCAACCCTGGCTGGCCGTCGCGTTGGGCGAGGTCAGGACGATGGGCTCGGAAGCGGTCCCCCGGGCCACGATGGTGCCTCCATTGGTGGACAG
Source organism: Bacteroidota bacterium (assembly GCA_020048645.1). Taxonomy (GTDB): domain Bacteria; phylum Bacteroidota; class Bacteroidia; order Bacteroidales; family UBA6013; genus UBA6013. The sequence goes on from JAIFMG010000146.1 coordinate 53,008, forward strand.
CAGGACGCCACTCCCGAACAGGACCGTGACGCCCGCTTGGATTTCCAGGCGCGCGCCGGAAGCCACCGATATGTTGCCCGTAACGTTGTAGGGCGAGCCTGCCTGGGTCCAGACTTGGCCGGACACGTCGCCGCCCGCGATGGTGGTTTGCGCGAAGCCTCGGGAAGATAGGGCCATGAGCAAGCCCAAGAGCAGGGCCGCCCAACAAAATGGCGATAGACACGTTTTCATTCTTATGCTTAGTTTTGTGGGGCTCGACGCCCCGGCGTTTTCATCCATCAACACCTTGCCATGCTCCGCAACTCCTTGCTTCTGCTCGCGTTCACCTGGCTCTTGGCTTCTTCCTGCCAAAGGGAGCTGCTTTCGACCGACCCCACCGACAAGCTGGCCTTCTCGCTGGACACCCTCCTGTTCGACACCGTCTTCACGACCATCGGCTCGACCACCTTGCAGCTCAAGGTGTATAACCCCAACGAGAGGGCCGTGGAAATCGAGCGCGTCAAACTGGGCAACCCCAACGGCTATTTCCGCCTGAACGTGGACGGAATCGCCGCGAACGAGGTCCGGAACCTGACCATAAGGGCCAAAGATAGCATTTTTGTTTTTGTTGAGGTAACCGTCGATCCGCGGCAGGCGAACGCCCCGATGCTGGTCCACGACTCGATCGAGTTCTTCACCAACGGCAACCTCCAGGACGTCCACCTCGTGGCCTTCGGGCAGGACATGCACCTGCTCCGCGAGGCCATCGCCTGCGACATCCGCCTGCCCGCCGACAAGCCCTACCTGGTCTATGGATACCTGCTGGTCGATTCGGCCTGCACGCTCGAGCTTGCCCCTGGCACTCAGATGCACTTCTACCGCGACGCCGGCCTGTACGTGGCCGGCAGGCTCCTGGCCGAAGGCACGCTCGAGCAGCCCGTGGTCTTCGAGGGCTCGCGGCTCGAGTACGTTTACAGCGACGTGCCCGGCCAGTGGCGCGGCCTGGTCTTCCTCGAAGGCAGCCAAGGAAACGTCATGCGCCACGCCATCGTCAAGAACGCGACCGTGGGCATACAGCTCGGAGCCCTGCTCCCCGGGCCAAGCCCCGACCTCCTGCTCGAAAACTGCCGCATTGAGCACCACTCGGCGCACGACATCTACTCCCTCGGGGCCTCCTTCACGGCCCGAAACACCGTCCTGGGCGACTGCGGGCAGAATGCGCTGCGCATGCTGCGCGGCGGATACTGCTTCCTCAACCACTGCACCATCGGAAACCACTGGGCCTACGGCTCGCGGCAGCAGCCCTCCCTCCTGTTCAACAACTTCATCGAGGTGACGGGCATCACCCCCGAGGGCGACACCGTCGAGTACGAACTGCCCGGCGACCTCAACGCGCGGCTCACCAACTCCATCGTCCACGGAACCCGCGCCAACGAGCTCGGCTTCTCATTCGACCCGCGCGGCGGCGACTTCGACTTCAGCTTCGAGAACTGCCTGATCCGCGCCGACCAAGAAGAGCTGGACGAAATAGAGGAGATCCGCGTGCGGCTGGACGATCCCGAACGGTTCGCCGAATGCCTGATCAACCCGCCAGGATTCCGTTTCAAGAACCCCAACTCCTACTCCTACGACTACCGCCTCGACACCCTTTCGCCCGCCAAGGACGCCGGGCGCCGCGCCTTCGCCCTGGGCCTGCCCCGCGACTTCTTCGGCAACTCGCGGCTCGACGACCTCGGACCCGACATGGGCGCCTTCGAACGGATCGAGTAGCCTGCCCAACGCCCAACAACAAGCCCAACCGACCTGACCATGCGCCTGAAAACCCTGACCACAAGACTGCTCGCCTGCCTGGCCCTCGGCATCGCGGCCCAGACTGCGGCCGCGCAAGACGCCCCGGGAGCGCCGCCCCCCTTCCGCGTCATGTTCTACAACTGCGAAAACCTCTTCGACAACCTGGACGACCCGGGCACGATCGACCAGGAGTACCTCCCCGGGGGCGAGCGCGGCTGGACCCCCTGGCGCATCCACGACAAGCAGTTCAAGATCGCCCAGGTCATCCTTTCCGTCGGAGGCTGGGAGCCGCCCGCCGTCGTCGGCCTCTGCGAAGTCGAAAACCGGGCCGTGCTGGAGCAACTGCTCGACAAGACCGGCCTCCGAAGGCTCGGGTACCAGCTCGTCCACCAGGAATCGCCCGACCGCCGCGGCATCGACGTGGCCATGTTCTACCGCCCCGAGGCCTTCCAACTGCTCGACTTCCGCTACCACCGCGTCATCAACCCCGCCGACTCCGCCTGGGCCACCCGCGACGTCCTCCACGCCCGCGGAACGACGCCCTGGGGCGACACGCTGCACCTCTTCTTCAACCACTGGCCCTCGCGCTGGGGCGGGCAGTTCGACACCCAGGACAAGCGGCAGCTCGCCGCCAACACCGTCCGCGCCGCCCTCGACAGCGTCCTGGCAAGCGAACCCCAGGCCCGCGTCGTCATCATGGGAGACCTCAACGACTACCCCGACGACCTCAGCGTTACCCAGACCCTGGGAGCCCTGCACCACTACGACCAGCCCCGCTTCGACAAGCTCTACAACCTTTCCGCCGAGCTCGAACGGCAGGGCCTCGGCTCGCACAAGTACCAGTACGAGTGGGGAGTGCTCGACCAGACCATCGTCTCCGGCGCGCTGCTCCTGGGCCACGGAAGCCGCTGCGCGCCCAGCGACGCCCACATCCAGAACGCCGACTTCCTGCTCGAAGACGACCCGACCTACCTGGGCCAAAAAGTCTCCCGCACCTACATCGGATTCCGCTACCACGGCGGATTCAGCGACCACCTGCCCATCTACCTCGAGCTCCGGCCTCCGGCCAACAGCCAGGCCGCCAACTGAGCCACGTTGGATACAGAATCAAAAAGAGAAGCCCTCCCGACACCGCTCAACCGTTCCAAGCTCCAGGCCCGACAACAACTTGAAACAAGACCCTACGCAACATGCCACCAGCACCCGAAGCGACCACCATTGACGCCAAGATCTTCGACCAAGCCAGGCACTTCCACGGCTACGCGACGGCCAACGACAGCCGCTGGCACGTCATCGACCTGCTCAACCTGCTGCGGATCAGAAAATTCGACCCTGGCGTGAAAAAGGTCTTCCTCCTCGTGGCCATCAGCCTGGTGAAGCCGGCCGACTGGCGCGACAGGCTTTTCGTGCGCGTGGCCAAGGCCTTGTTCCGGAAATCGCCCAAGGTCGAGCTGCTCGAGGTCTTCTTCAAGCCCAATGTCGGCCGCGATTTCAGCTCGTTCCAGGCCATGCTCCAGAAGGCGCAGGCCAAAGCCCAGGCCCGCGATTTCATGCTGTTTCAGAACAGAAGCGGACATGGCCCCTTTCGCGCGGGCTGGTATTCCCAGTTCGTGGAACAATTCGAAAGGTTCGACCGCGTGGCGATCTGCGGCAGCACGATCACCTTTTTCGACCATCCCTCGCGGGCGCAGGGCAAAATCATGCCGCACGTGCAAACCTACGCCTTCCTGAGCAGCTTCGCGCGCCTGCAAATGCTTGGCACTGAATTCCCTGGCGCCAAGGAGACCCAGCGCCTGGAGGTCATCACGCAAGGCGAAATCGGCCTGAGCCAGTTCTTCCTCGAAAAAGGACTGGCCATCACCTGCGTCGAATGGCCCGAAGCCCCCATCGACAACCAAACCCGCCCCGCGCGGGTGGGCGATGTGCGGAAAGTTTCGGCCAAACACTGTTTTTACCACCGCCGCTATTTCCGAAAATGGAACTATTGGAAGCTCTGGTTCGGCATGAAGCCTTGAACCGCGCTTCACCTACCCCACACCCTAAAAACATCGGCATGAAGATCCTTTTCATCGGCTCCAAGCGGTTCGACTACGTGCAGGACCTGAGCTACTCGGGCCTGGTCAAGATCCTGGGAACCAAGAACGTCATCGAATACCAGTGGAACCCGAAATACCACTTCAAGCTCAAGGAATACCCCAAGAACCTCGGCTACCAGCCCGGATTTCCGCTCAAGGGCATTTTCAGGCGCAAGACGGACTACGACATGGTGCTGGTGGCCTCGAACAAGCCCGACGCCATCAAGGCCTACCTGGCTCTGGTCCAGCGGATTCCGGCCAAGGTTCCCGTGGTGTTCGTCGATGGCGGCGACCGTCCGGAGCTGGGCGGCGACATTGTCAGGACCTCCGGCCAGGCGCTTCACGACGCATTTTTCGGGGCGCGGGAGCTCGATTTCGTCTTCAAGCGCGAAATGCTGAAGGAGGCCGCCTATCCGGCCCATGTCTTTCCCTTTCCGATCAGCGTGAACCTCGACCGGATTCCCAAGTCCTTGGCCACCAGCAAGAAGTACGAAGTCGCCTTCTGGGCCGGGGCCGGCTCGCACCCCATCCGGCAGCGTGTTTTCGAGCGGCTCGAAGGCCAGTTCGACTGCCAGGCCAACGGCACACTGCCCAACCAGAGCCTGGGCAAGTTCGCCGCCACCCGCGTCTCGCTCAACTTCCGCGGCGGCGGCTGGGACACCCTGCGCTACTGGGAAATCCCCGCCACGGGCGCCTTCATGCTCAGCCAGCCGCCGGGCATCCTGATTCCCAACGACTTCCAAGACCGGCAGCACGTCGTCCACTGCCAGGAGGACCTCTCGGACCTGCTCGACCTCTGCGTCTATTACCTCCGCCACGAAAGCGAGCGCGAAGCCATCGCCCGCGCCGGGCACGAGCACATGCTCCGCTTCCACACCGACCGCGCCCGAGCCCAGTTCCTGCTCGAAACCGTCGGGCGATGAGCCGAAGGCAATGCCCCGAGAGCGATCGCCCGAAGGCTGGCCAAGCCCGAGTTTTTCGCTATCTTTGAACTGAAATCCTACCCGCGAAACCAACAGCGCCCCCCGGCCATGAACGACAAGATCAAAGAACTGCTGGCCAAAGCAGCCAAGCTCGAAGCATCCGAAGACCACGAACAACTCGCCGAAGTCTATCGCGAGCTGGCCAGGCTGTACCACAAGGCCAAAAACAAAGAGAAAAACGAGGAGTATTTGGCGAAAGCGAAGGAGGAAAAGGAGAAAGCACCGGGACAAGCCAAAAGCGATGACCCATTGGCCAAGCTCGACTCTATCGCCAAAATGGAAGATTCACCCCGAAAATCGGCCCTGCTGGAAGAGCTTATTGCAAAAAATCCACAGAACGTGATTTTGAACTCCTTGTTCGCTGAGGCCAACTTCAGTCTCAGGCAATTTACCGAGGCCAAGCACTACTATGAGGTAGTTTTTAAGGAATTGGAGTCAAGCGGAGCAAATCCTGAACTTAGTGCCATAACCGCATTTCGATTGGCTACGATTTATGAAGATAATGACATCGAACAATCAAAAACGTTCTACGAAAAAGCGATTTCACTAAAACCGAACTTTGCAGAGGCTTATTCCAATTTGGGAAATTTACTTGCAACGCATTATCAGGATTCCGAAAACGCCAAAGAATGCTATGAAAAAGCAATTTCGTTAATGCCTGATTATCCAGAAGCCCTTTTCAATTTGGGTTATATTCTAGCAAATCATTACCATGAGAACGAAGAAGCCGAAAAAAACTTCGAAAAAGTAATAACCTTAATGCCTGACAATGCATTTGCTTACAGTAACTTAGGCGCCACACTAATACTTGACTACAACAAACGAGAAAGAGCAAAAGTGACCCTCGAAAAAGCTATTTCACTTAATCCTGACTTCGCAACAGCTTATTCAAATTTAGGCATAGTATTGACAAAGCATTTCAAAGAACACGAGAAGGCCAAAGAAAACTTTGAAAAAGCGATTGGGCTAAATCCTGATTTCGCAGAGGCTTATTTCAATTTGGGCAATCTACTGGCAAGCCATTACAAGGAATACGAAAAATCCAAAGAAAATTACGAAAAAGCAATTTCACTTAAGCCCGACTACGCAGAAGCTTATTCATATTTGGGTGAATTATTCACAACCCAACTACAGGAACATGATAAAGCCAAGGAGTGCTTCGAAAAAGCAATTTCTTTAAAGCCAGAAGACCCAGAAGCATTAATAAACTTTGGGTATCTATTGACAACACATTTTGAGGAGCATGAAAAAGCCAAAAAATGCTACGAAAAAGCAATTTTGTTAAAGCCTGACGCTGCAGACGCAATTTTCGATTTAGGGTATCTATTTACAATACATTTCAAGGAGTATGAAAAGGCCAAGGAATGCTTCGAAAGAGCAATTTCGTTAAAGCCTGACGATGCAGAAGCTTTTTCCAACTTAGGGTATTTATTGACAACACATTTCCAGGAGCACGAAAAGGCAAAAGAATGTTTCGAAAAAGCAATTTCGTTAAAGCCTGACATCTGGAGAGCACACCACTTTTTAGGAGTCACCCAGTATTTCATCGGTCAAATCGATGAAGCCAAATACCACATCACAAAAGCCATCGAACTGAACAAAGAATCGACTTTTTCGCGGCACGCGCTCGGTGAAATCATCGAGAAAGAACCTTTCATCACGGGGCTTACCATCCAGAAGCTGAGGCATTTGAGGGACTTGGAGATCGATTTGGATGAAAACGAGCCCAAGCACCTGATGCTGACGGGCATCAACGGCAGCGGGAAGACGACGGTCTTGCGGGAATGCAAGGAGTACCTGAAACGGGTGCTCGAAATGCCCATCGACGAGCTGTTCACGGAAAAGGCCCGGCAGGAGCTCCTGTTTCCTAAGGACTACGCGCTGATAGTCAAGCTCAACGGCAAGAGCCCGCTGGACCTGCGCTACGCCTACGAAAGCGGCAGGCTGATTGTCAAGTACCTGGGGGCCAACACGGGCCTGGAGGGCAACCGGGCGCTGAACGCGCGGGGCGTCGAAACGGTGGAGAAGGTGGCCCTGCCCTGGATCAACCGCATCGAGGAGAACCTGGCCGACAAGATCGTGTCCTACCTGGTGGACCAGGACTACAACAGGCTGCGGGCCTTCCGCAACAAGGACGAGGCGACCTACAAGGCCATCGACGCCTGGTTCGAGCGGTTCTTGGAAATCCTCCAGTCGTTCGACGAGGGCATCGAGGGGCTGGAGTACGCGGAGGCCGACAAGCGGCACAGCTTCATCCTGAAGGTGAAGAACCCGCTCAACCCCAACGAGTTGACCCCGGTGGAGTTCCACGAACTGCCGGACGGCTTCAAGGCCATGTTCAAGATCGTCTTCGAGGTGATGCTTCAGATGCAGAGCAAGGTCGAGCTGAGCTACTTCTTGCCGGGCATCGTGATGATCGACGAGCCGGAGCTGTTCCTGCACGTGCGCCTGCAAGAGCGGGTCCTGCCGACGCTGACCAAGCTGTTTCCGAACATCCAGTTCATCGTGGCCACGCATTCGCCCTTCGTCCTGCGCTCGATCCCGAACGCGGTGATCTACGACCTGGGCAAGAAAATCCGCCTCGAAAACCTCTCGGAGGTGCCCGTCAGCTACCTGAACGACTACTACTTCCGGCAAAGCCCAGAGGATGTGGCGAATATCTTGTCGAAGCTGAAAGAGTTTGAGCGACTGATCGAGGGCTACCGCGAGGGCAAGCTGACGCAAGAGGAGCGCGAGCGCCTGGCGGAGCTGGAGGTCTTCCTCGATGAAAACGCGCCCTACGTCTCGGATAAGGACTACACCCGGTTCAAGGAAAACCAGAAATTCCTCTACGAATGATCCGCATCGAAAGAAGCACCAAGCCAAGGGCTCCGTTCAAGTGCACCGATTCCGAAATTAAGGAACGGATCCACGACGACTTCCTTCACCTTTGCTATGTTTGTGAGGAGTATGTAGCCACAAGCTACGAGATTGACCATTTCTTCCCCAAAGGCCAGGTGGAGTTCAAGCATTTGGAGCACGATTGGGACAATCTTTTTTGCATCTGCCCCAAATGCAACCAGCAGAGGCCGAAGGATATCAACACGAAGGGCAAAGAGGTGCTGGACAGTTGCAAGGACGATGTGGAAACCCGGCTGCGCTTGCGGTTTGTTGGGCAACGGGTGGAGGTGCTGGCCACCGACCCAGGGGACGAGAAGGCCAAAAACACGAAAAATCTGCTGGATCGGATCTACAATGGCATCGGCGCCACGCCAGGCACGCGCGCGCACCTCGACAGACGGGAGGCGATTCAGAAAATCATAAAGAAATTTGAAGAACAGGTCGAAAAGTTCAAAAAGAACGACGTGTTCAAAAGCGAAGTCGTGGAGCGGCTGGCGAAGGATTCGCGAAGCGATTACAGCTCCTTCGTAACGTTCAAGCGGCAGTGGATACGGGACCACCACCCGGAGCTGGCGGAGCTGATTCCGGATTGAGCGCTGGCTCGGACGGCGATAACCTGACGACGGGAAAGCAGAAAAACACAGGCTGACCAGACGCCTACAATGTGCCGAGAAGAAATACCGCACAATTTTTGATGGCAAAAAGCGATGGCGTGAATGAAGAACACAATTCAATCGGACATTTCAACCATCAACCTGTTGATAATCACCAATACGAAAAACGTTTTTCCATCATTCTAAAACTCTGAAATGGAAAATTTAGAACCGTATAGAATAGAGGGCTTGGATTTAAGCCTCCAACGCAAAGGTGATCTTTTGTACCACGAGGGGCCCCTATTGTCTCACTTTGTGAACGCGCAAAACCCTGATGAACACTACTTCTACAAGTGGAGTGATTGCGATGACCTGCACAATCGCTGGCTAATTTTTGGTATCTCCACCGAAAACTTGAGCTTCTTTTTTGATGAAAAATTGTCATTGTTGGCCTTGATTCAGAAAACCAACTTCTTGTTTTTTGTGGACCTTGACACCAACCTGAATACCGTCAACACATTCGTTTGTCCAACACAAAAAATACCTTCCGATTACCTTCCTTCAGAAAGGTCATTTTTTAAGGAAAGCCAATACGAACAATACGCAATATCCCTTAGAAACGATTTGAAGCAGGAAAAAAAAGATGCGAGCGAACATAACTTTTACCCCATTTTACTCAAAGAAATGATTTCCATCAAGGAAACCCAAGAGCGGCAAAATTTGTTGCTGAACTTGATCATGAAAAATCTTGATAAAAAACCGCATCTTTCCGACTAATTCTGCTTTGCAAATTCATGGATTCAAATAAGGTAATAAGGTTGTTTTGACTCCGGCAATTGATTTTCTACTAAGGTTTTACCCAAAAATAAGGTCTTATCATCCCATCTGCAACGATAACCTTGTGCCATGTTGCTTTCGATGATGCAATGTCCCAATTTCCCATTCCCGAAAAGTTTGGGACGTTCTGACAATGCCCATCGCAGGATTATCTCGCCCCATCCGGCAGCGTGTTTTCGAGCGGCTCGAAGGCCAGTTCGACTGCCAGGCCAACGGCACACTGCCCAACCAGAGCCTGGGCAAGTTCGCCGCCACCCGCGTCTCGCTCAACTTCCGCGGCGGCGGCTGGGACCCCCTGCGCTACTGGGAAATCCCCGCCACGGGCGCGAGCGCGAAGCCATCGCCCGCGCCGGGCACGAGCACCTGCTCCGCTTCCACACCGACCGCGCCCGAGCCCAGTTCCTGCTCGAAACCGTCGGGCGATGAGCCGAAGGCAATGCCCCGACACCGATCGCCCGAAGGCTGGCCAAGCCCGAGTTTTTCGCTATCTTTGAACTGAAATCCAACCCGCTCAACCAACATCGCCCCCCGGCATGAACGACAAAATCAAAGAACTGGAGGCCAAAGCCGCCAAGCTCGAAGCATCCGAAGACCACCCACAACTCCCCGAAGTCTATCGCGAGCTGGCCCGGCTGTACCACAAGGCCAAAAACAAAGAGAAAAACGAAGAGTTTCTGGCGAAAGTGAGGGCGGCTAAGGAGAAAATTGAGGGAACCCAAGCCTGGATTCAAGTCATTAACGCAATAGGTGATTCTTGATTTTGATATTGGCTTGCGCCCCTTCGGGGCTTTCGGGGCGAAGTCTGCGCGTTCGAAAGGGGCGTAGCCCTGGCATCTTATGCCAAGTTGCGTTCAACGGTGATGGATACGAATCGTCGGCATCCTGCGAAATTAGGGTCGGAAGGGAGGCGGATGAGTCGGTTTTGATGAATAAGGGAATCTTCCTCAAAACTTGAGTCCAGTATAAAAACCATTAGGGGATTTGTCCACGAAAGGCACGAAGGGCACGAAAATTTTTTGAAATCAAAATTGGGTCCAGCATAAAGAAAGGGAATTTTGAAATGACCTTTTTGGACCGCGCCCAAACTTAATTTTCATCCGTTCTACTTTGCAAATTCATGGATTCAAATAAGGTAATAAGGTTGTTTTGACTCCGTCAATTGATTTTCTACTAAGGTTTTACCCAAAAATAAGGTCTTGTCATGGCATCTGCAATGATAACCTTGTGCCAAGTTGCTTTCGGTGGCAACAAATTCAAGTCGTCAGCAGCCTGCGAGATTTGGATGAAAAGGCAGGCTTATGGCACGGATTCCGGGCGAATCCCGAAGGGATGGAATGGTTGTAGCCAGCCAAGCGTGCGATGGAGGGAAACCCCGGAGGGGTGGCATTACCTGTTCCATCCTGCCGAGGTAGATAATGTCACCCCTTCGGGGTTCTCTTATTGGGCTTGGCTCCGCTTTCTACAATCATGACACCCCTCCGGATTTGGGCGCGGCTTCAAGGCAATCCATCGCGTTTGAAAGCGACTTGGGCTCAGTAGCCTTCTTCGCCGAAGATTCCGCCGCCGCCTCCGTTGCCGCCGCCTTGGCCGCCGCCGCCGTTGTAGAAGTCGTCGTTGTTGAACTGGGTGGAGGGCTCGGGGATCTTGCCGACGTTCTCGTGCATCTGGCGGAACCACTCGGCCTCGCGCTCGAGGAGCTCGTCGTTGTTGGTGGCCACGCCCAGGACGTACTCGATGGTCTCTTTGACGGAGCCGTCTTCGTTGTAAACGGTCCAGGTGCCGTGGCGGAGGTTCTGGGCGTAGGTTCCGATCATGTAGAACTTGTTGCCGCGCTGGGGGCTTTCGTTGAAGTAGTACATCCGGCAGGGCCCGTCGAGCTTGCCGTTGACGACGCGGACCTCCATGCGGGGCGAGCCGTTGACGTTGTAGCTCTGCCAGATGCCGTTCTCGACGTCGTTGACGAAGGTCTTGCGCTCGGCGACGCTGCCGTCGGGGTAGTAGGTGGCGAACTCGCCTTCCTTCTTGCCCTGGTGGTAGGTCTGGATGTGGGTGAGGTAGCGGAAGATGTTGGGGTAGCGGTATCCGTTGGCGTCGCAGAAGTCCTCGATGAGGCCTCGGCTGTATGAGTAGTAGCGCCATTGGCCGTCCTTGAGCTGGCCGTAGTACTTGCCCTTGGCCAGGGTGTCGCCGCGCTCGTTGAAGAAGAGGGCGGAGGCGTGGAGGCTCTGGTCGTCGTAGTCGAGGATGGACTGGGGCTTGCCGTTGGTGTGGTAGATGACGTATTTCCCGACGGGCCGTCCGTTGAGGAAGGTGGCCTCGTAGGCGACCTTGCCGTTGGCGTGGAACTTCCGCCAGGGGCCTTGGAGGGCTCCTTGGCTGTTGGTCTGGTTGTAGCGGACCTCGGTGTCCTGGCCGATGGAGGTGGAGGTGGTGGAGTCGGTCTGGGCGGTGGCGGGCCTGGGGGCGGCCAGGGCCAGGACCAGGGCGATGATCGAGAGGCGGGCGGAGGTTTTCATGGGCGTTGTTTTGCCCATGAAGTATCAAAAGGGATACCAAAAAACTTCGGGCCTCGGGGCGGCTGGTCGACGGGTGCTGGGCGGGATTTGGACGCTTGCGGCATTTCACGTAAATTTAGGCGGCCCGAATGGGCATTTTTGCCAAGGAAACCCAACCCGCGAACGGGCCTCGAGGCCCACGAAAAACCATCTGCCCATGTCCGTTTTGCTCGAATTCACGATTTTCCCGACCGACCAGCAGGAAAGCCTCAGCCAGTACGTGGGCGAGGTGGTCAACATGATCCGCGAGAGCGGCTTCGATTACCAGCTCACCAGCATGGGCACCATCGTCGAGACCAAGACGATGGCGGAGGCCACGCGGCTGCTGGAGGAGTCGATGCGGCTGATGCAGCGGCACTCGAAGCGGGTGCATTGCGCGGCGAAGTTCGACTACCGGGCCGAGAAGTTCAACCGCCTGCGGGGCAAGATCGAATCCATCGAGCAACGAATCGGTGAGGTCAACTCGTAAGGCATTGGCGCTTCTGGCGCTGGCCCTCGCGCTGGGGCAGGCGTCGCTGGGGCAGCACACGGGCCGGCACGACAGTTTCGCGCCGGGGGAGGTGCTGACCTACAAGGCGTATTACAACCTGTCCTTCCTCTGGGTTGACGCAGGGCGGGTCACCTTCGCGGTGCGGGAGGTTGACGAGCAGGGCGCCAAGCTGCTGAACCTGGTGGCCTCGGGCACGAGTGTGCCCAAGTACGACTGGGTTTACAAGGTGCGCGACTACTTCAGCAGCCTGGCGCGGCCGAGCGACCTGGCGCCCGTTCGCTTCGTGCGGCAGACCTCGGAGGGCGACTACGCCGTGAACAACAGCTACCGTTTCGACCAGCAGCGCAAGCTGATCTACTCGTCGATACAGCGCGGCGAGGAGCCGCGTTTCGAGGACACGCTGTCGTTCCGGGGCCAGGTGTTCGACCTGCTGACGGCGCCGTACTGGTCGCGGGGGCTGGACTTCGGGGCGATGGACGTGGGCCAGCGGGTGAACTTCCAACTGCTGGTGGACAACGAGATACACACGATGCAGATCCGTTTCCTGGGCAAGGAGCAGGTGGAACTGCCCGAGGACGAGCGCGGACGCTCTTTCCGCTGCCTGAAGTTCGCGGCCACGATGGTGGCCGGGAGCATCTTCAAGGAAGGCGCGGAGGTGCTGGTCTGGGTAACGGACGACGCGAACCACATCCCGGTGCTGGTGGAGGCCGAGATCCTGGTGGGCACGGTCAAGGCTGTGCTGCTGGAGGCCTACAACCTGGCGCACCCGCTCGACGCGCTGGTGCGCTGAGGGCGCGAGGGCATGGAACCGACACCAATCTAACGCACATTTAAACTTGGGATAACGTTTCGAGGCTTTTTTTATTTGTACTTTTGTGGCACTGAAAAATCCATTCAACTTTCAAAAACCATCATGATGAAAAAACTCTCCCTTTCTCTCCTGGCCCTCGCGATCGGAAGCATGGCCAACGCCCAGTGCGACGAGCTGTTCTTCTCGGAATACATCGAAGGCTCGCACAACAACAAGGCCGTTGAGATCTACAACCCGACCAGCTCGGCCATCAGCCTGAGCGCGTACCAGGTCGTCCGCTACTCCAACGGCTCGCAGACTCCCAACGGCGTGCAGCTCAGCGGCACCATCCAGCCCAAGAGCACCTACGTGGTGGCCCTGGACAAGCGGGACGCGGAAAGCACCGGCCAAGACACGATGCTGTTCCAGCCGCTGCTGTTCCTGGCGGACACCTTCGCCTGCCCGGTGTATGAGCAAAACAGGGCCATGTACTTCAACGGCAACGACGCGGTAACGCTCGAAAAGAACGGCATTCCGGTTGACATCATCGGCGAGGTGGGGGTTGACCCCAACGACAAGGGCTGGAACGACGACGCGGAGACCAACTACATGGCCACCGACCAGACCTGGTGGAACAACTGGACGGCCGACCAGACCCTGATCCGCAAGCCGAACATCGAGGCCGGCGTAACGGCCAACCCGTCTCCGTTCATGGTGCATGTGGAATGGGACTCGATTCCGCGGAACGCGTTCATGGAGCTGGGCAAGCACAACTGCACCTGCGACGAGGCCACCTACAACGCCAACTACACCTACGACATGACGGTCTCCTATTCGGGTGAGGCATGGACGACGGTTCGCGAAGTGGCTCCGGCCCATTCGGCCTTCTTTTTCCCGAACCCGGTGACGGACGGGCAGTTCACGGTCAAGGCCAGCGCCATCGTGCGCTCGGTGAGCATCAGCAACATCCTGGGCCAGAACGTCCACAACCAGAACAACACGCAGCGCCGGGGCGACCTCCAGGTCTTCATCCCCGAACTGGGCCAAGGCCTGTACCTGGTCAACATCCTTTTCGAGGACAACACCCGCCTGACGCAGAAGATCGTGGTGCGTTGATGCCCTCCTGGTCTTGAAGAACTTATCGGGAAAGGGTGTTGGAGAGCCTCGGCTGTCCGGCGCCCTTTTCTGTTTCTGACCTTTGTCCCTCTCTTGTCCTCCCCCCACCCCACCCAATTTCACCCCTTCCCCCCATGAAAAAACATCTTTCGACGGCCTTGCTCCTGCTTTGCATCGCGGGAGCGGCCATGGCCCAGACGACGATCCGGGGCACGGTCCTGGACGAGTCCACGGGCGAGACCCTGATCGGCGCCTCGGTGATGTACTCGCCCACGCAGGGCACGATCACCGACTTCGACGGGAACTTCGCGCTTTCCTTGCCCAACGGGCAGCACACCCTGACGGTGGCCTACGTGGGCTATGCCTCGAAGACCGTCGCGGTGCAGGCCAACGGCAGCCCCATCAACCTGTCGATCAAGCTGGAGAGCGAGATCCTGGACGAGGTGGTCATCGTGGCCGACGTGGCCCTGGCTCGGCGCACTCCGGTCGCGTTCACGAACGTCCTGCCGACGAAGATCCAGGAGGAGCTGGCGGGCCAGGACCTGCCCATGATCCTGAACTCGACGCCGGGCGTCTATGCCACGCAACAGGGCGGCGGCGACGGCGACGCCCGGGTGAACATCCGGGGCTTCAACCAGCGGAACGTGGCCGTGATGCTGGACGGCATCCCGGTGAACGACATGGAGAACGGCTGGGTCTATTGGTCGAACTGGTTCGGCCTGGACGCCGTGACGCGGACCATGCAGGTGCAGCGGGGCCTGGGCGCCTCGAAGCTGGCCCTGCCGTCGGTGGGCGGCACCATGAACATCATCACCAAGGGCATCGAGGCCCAGCGCAGCGCGAACGCGATGCAGTTCGTGGGCAGCGACGGATACCTGCGCACGGCCGTGGGCCTGACCTCCGGGCAGTTGCCCAACGGCTTCGGCATCACCTTCGCCGGCTCGTACAAGCGGGGCGACGGCTGGGCCGACCAGACCTGGACCGAGGGCTGGTTCTACTTCCTTCGGGTGGACAAGCGCGTGGGCCAGCACCTGTTCACGGCCTCGGCCATGGGCGCGCCCCAGTCGCACGGGCAGCGCTCTTTCACGCAGCCCATCGCCGAGCTCGACAAAGAGTACGCGGCTGGCCTGGCCGACCGCTACGACTCAGCGGACGTGAACTTCATCGACACCACGGGCTACACCGACCGGGGGCCCCGCTACAACCAGCACTGGGGCTGGCTCAACCGCTGGACGCTCGACGAGAACGGCGACACGATCTGGGGCGAGCGCGAGGCCGTGAACGAGCGCGAGAACTTCTACCACAAGCCGCTCTTCAGCCTCAAGCACTCCTGGTCCACCGAGGATGGGCGCTTCTTCCTCTCGAACATCCTCTACAGCTCCTTCGGCGACGGTGGCGGCACGGGCCTGAACGAGTCGGTCAACCAGGTTGACGGGCTGGTCGATTTCCAGTTGATCTACGACAACAACATCAGCAACCGCTTCACCCCTGGCCGGGCGGGCAACGTGCGGGTGGCCTCGATGAACAACCACTCGTGGTACGGCTACCTGGGCACCCTGACGGCCAAGCTCAACGAGAGCCTGACCCTTTCGGGCGGAATCGACGCCCGGACTTACCGGGGCCAGCACTACCGGGTCATCCATGACATGCTCGGCGGCGAGTTCTTCTACGACCTGCGCAACCCGCCGATCACCAACCACAACGACTACAACCGGGAGAAGCGCCTGGGCGACATCATCAGCTACAACAACGACGGCCTGGTGCGCTGGGGCGGCGGCTTCGGGCAAGTCGAGTACGCCTCCGAGCGGTTCAGCGCCTTCTTCAACGCCTCCGCGGCGCGCAGCTCGTACCAGCGCATCGACTACTTCGCGCCCAAGGTCATCGAGCTGGCCGACACCACCTTCACCGTGGGCCTGGTAACGGCCGTGCAGGACGGCAAGACGGTCTTCGTGGACCAGGAGGTCGAGTACAACGGCGTAACCTACACCCGCAACTCGCCCGAGGCCGAGATCAACCAGACCGACTGGCAGCACTTCTGGGGCTACACCTTCAAGGGCGGGGCCAACTTCAACCTGAACGAGCACATCAACTTCTTCGCCAACGCCGGCTACCTCTCGCGGGCGCCGCGCTTCAACAACGTGTTCCTGGTCAGCCAGAACCGCGTGATCCAGGACGCCAAGAACGAGAACGTCGCGGCCGTCGAGTTCGGGGCCACCTACGGCTCGCCCAAATTCAGCACCAACCTCAACGGCTACTACACCCGCTGGATGAACAAGCCCGCCGACCGCGTCCAGTCAGTTACCATCGACGACCGCCAGTACTCGGTCAACATCAACGGCATGAACGCCCTGCACATGGGCCTCGAGCTGGACTTCGTTTACAAGCCGCACCGCATGGTCGAGCTCAACGGCGTGGTCTCGCTGGGCGACTGGACCTGGCAGTCGGCCGACACGGCCATCCTGCGCGACGACGACGGCCGGGAGGTGGGCAAGGTGGGCTTCGACGCCAAGGGCGTCCACGTGGGCGACGCCGCCCAGACCCAGTACGCGGCCAACATCCGCCTGGCGCCCTTCAAGGGCTTCTACTTCCGCCTCGAGGGACGGCACTTCGCCCGCTACTTCGCCGAGTTCGACCCCTTCACGCTCCAGGGCGAGAACTCCGGCCGCGACTCTTGGCAGATGCCCGCCTACACGCTCTTCGACCTGAGCGCCGGCTACGACTTCAAGATAGGCAAGGTCTATTCGAAGGTCAACTTCAACGTCCTGAACCTCTTCGACACGGCCTACATCTCCGACGCGGTCAACAACGACCAGTACCTGGCCAACAACCCGCGCACCTTCGACGCCAAGTCCGCCACGGTCTTCATGGGCCTGGGCCGCCGCTACATGCTCACGCTCTCGGCCCGGTTCTGAGCCTCCCCTGCCAACGGGCTTCCGCACGCGAAGGCCCCGCCGCGCCCCTGCCCGGGGCGGGCGGGGCCTTCCGCTTCGCGCCCCGCCGCCGCGGCGGAAGTCCGGGAAAAGCCTATTTTCGCGCTCCGCCCGCGCCGCCCGCCAGGGCCCGCCGCGCAGGACGCGCCCAACAACAACCCTACCCCACCCCCTAGCCCGACCATGGACCACGAGCTTTCGGAAAGAGAAAAAAGCGTGCTCGCCCGCCTCAAGGAGCGATTCAACGAAAACAGCGGCGAGCTGGCCAACTACCTGGAGGGCCTGCTCTACTACAACGGCGTCAGCTACTGGGACTACATCCACCAGGACACCCTGCTGAGCCTCCAGCAGCCGAAGACCCAGTTCGACGACGAGCTGATCTTCATCACCTACCACCAGATCTCGGAGCTCTACTTCAAGCTCATCCGGCACGAGCTCGACATCATCACCTGCCACCACCGCAAGGAGTACCTGGTCAAGAACAACTGGATCAAGCGCCTGGGCCGCGTGGTCAACTACTTCGACAAGCTGACCCAGAGCTTCGACATCATGACCCCGGGCCAGTTCGGCCAGCCCAACCAGTTCTTCGACCGCGACGAGTTCGCCAAGTTCCGCCTGACCCTCATGCCCGCCAGCGGATTCCAGACGGCGCAGTTCCGCATGATCGAAATCATGTCCACGGGCGTCTTCAACCTGCTCAAGCGCGAGACCAAGCAGCAACTGCTGGGCGTGACGGACCTGAAGAAGCTCTACCGCAACATCTACTGGAAATCGGGCGGGCGCTTCCTGCCGCAGGACGCCCAGAGCATGGACGAGGTGGCCTACCAGAAGATCAAGACCCTGCTCAACTTCGAGCGGCGCTACGACCAGCAGCTCCTGGAGATGGTCGAGGCCTACATGCTGCGCAACATCGAGTACATCTTCTTCCACTACGAGGGCCAGAACCAGGCCGAGCACCGCCAGCTCCGCGGCCTGCGCGAGGACCCCGAGCTGCGCGCCCTGCTGCTCGACTACGACAAGGCCGTCAACCTCCGCTGGAAAGGCGTCCACTACGGCAGCGTCCGCCAGCACATGTCCGAGAGCACCAAGGGCACCGGCGGCACCAACTGGCAGGAGTTTCTGCCCCCGGCCAAGCAGTTGTTGCAATATTTCCCCAAATTGCACCCCGAACCCACCCCGGAAGCCCCCAAACCCTAAGCCGCGACACCATGCAGATCATCCCCGCCATCGACCTCATCGACGGAAAATGCGTCCGCCTCAGCCAAGGCGACTACGCGACGGCCAAGACCTACTTCGACGACCCGCTGGAAGTGGCCAAGCGCTTCGAGGACGCCGGCATCACGCGGCTGCACCTGGTGGACCTGGACGGCGCCAAGGCCGGCCGCGTGGTCAACCACGGCGTGCTCGACCGCATCTCCAAATACACCGACCTGGTCATCGACTTCGGCGGCGGCCTCAAGCGCCGCGAAGACCTGGACATCGTCTTCGCCTCGGGCGCGCACATGGCCACCGTCGGCAGCGTGGCCGCCCGCCAGCCCGAGCTGTTCCTCGAGTGGCTCCAGCTCTTCGGGGCCGAGCGCATGATCCTCGGGGCCGACGCCCGCGGGGGCAAGGTCGCCGTCTCGGGCTGGCTCGACGACACCGAGCTGGACGTGGTGGACTTCGCCCGCCAAATGGCCTCCCGCGGCGTGCGGCAGGTCATCAGCACCGACATCGCCAAAGACGGGATGCTCACCGGGCCGAGCTTCGAGCTCTACGAGGCCCTGGCCCATGCCGCGCCGGGCCTGCGCCTGGTGGCCAGCGGCGGCATCGGCTCGCTGGACGACCTGCGCCGCCTCAAGGCCCAGGGCCTGCACGGCGCCATCGTCGGCAAGGCCTTCTACGAAGGACACATCAGCCTCCGCGAGCTGGCCGATTTCTGAGCCAAAACCCTCCCCCTAGCCCATGGACTTCATCCAGATCCGTTTCCTCGACATCCTCGACATCTTCCTGGTGGCCTTCCTGTTCTACCAGGTTTACATGCTCATCCGGGGCACCGTGGCCATCAACATCGTCAGCGGCATCGCGGCCACCTACCTCATCTGGCTGTTCGTCAAGGCCCTGAACATGGAGCTGCTGGGCAGCATCCTGGGCCAGGTCATGGGCGTGGGCGTCATCGCCATCATGATCGTCTTCCAGCAGGAAATCCGCAAGTTCCTCCTTATGATCGGCACCCGCTATTTCTCCAACAGCAACTTCACCTGGGCCAACCTGCTGGGCATCTTCGGCAAGGGCGAGCAGGAGCTGAGCAAGGTGCGCATCTATCCCATCCTCAACGCCGTGTCGAGCATGGCCAGCACCAAGACGGGCGCGCTGATCGTCATCGCCCAAAAGTCGGACCTGACGGCCTACGCCGAAACGGGCCAGTCGCTGGCAGCCGAGACCTCGCAGCGCCTGCTCGAATCCATCTTCTTCAAGAACAGCCCCTTGCACGACGGGGCCGTGATCATCCAGGACGAGAAGATACGGGCGGCCTCCTGCGTGCTTCCCGTCTCGCAAGACCAGAGCCTGCCCAAGCACCTGGGCCTGCGGCACCGCGCCGCCCTGGGCATCTCCGAGATTTCGGACGCCTTCATCATCATCGTCTCCGAGGAGACCGGCTACATCTCCTACACCAGCAACGGCCGCATCAAGACCAACATCCAGGCCAACGACCTGCGGCGGCTCATGGAAGAGACCTTCGAGGTCAAGAAGCTCGAAAAAGCTCCCGCCCTGGCCGACTGAAGGCTCTGGTGCCTTCCGAGCAGGCAGTCTCCGCCGACCACCGCTCCCCGACCGGCCAACAACGGGCTTTTTCGCTGGAAACCAACAACTTGTGAAAAACCAAAGCACGACCCGCCTGCACGGGAGAAAAATCGTCCGGGCACTTGCTATTCCAAGATTTAGTTTGTAGCTTTGGCTATACCCTACAAAAAGATTGAAAAACCTAGATAATCAAACCAAATGAAGGAGCTAGACCTTGGAAATTCAGATTTCAAAAAAATAATCAAAAACAACAACTACTTTGTTGACAAGTCTTTGCTGATAAAAGAAGTGATCAAAGCTCAAAAACAAGTTATTTTGTTGCCACGCCCAAGACGTTTTGGGAAGACATTGAACCTATCCATGCTAAAATATTTCTTCGATATCAACGAACCTGAAAATGTAAATCTGTTTACTCAACTAAACATTTGGAAAACTGAAGAAGAAATTGTTCAGAAACAAGGAAAATACCCAATCATCTATCTAAGTTTTAAGGATGCAAAACAAAATACTTGGGATGATACTCTCCAACATATAAAAATAGAAATCGCAAAATTATTTAGAACCCACAATTATCTGTTAAAAGACAATACCTTAATGGACAATGAAAAACTTGAATTTGAAAAGATAGCCAACAGAACTGCCCATAATGTTGATTTTGAAGTCAGTATCAAGCAATTAAGCGAATATTTGCATCGATACTACCAGCAAGAAGTTGTAATTCTTATTGACGAATACGATACACCCATTCAAGCAAGCCATAAAAAATTCTATGAAAGTGCAATTTCGTTTATGCGAAATTTGTTAAGTGGCGCATTGAAAGACAATACATTTCTTTACAAAGGAATAATAACAGGCATTTTGCGGGTATCAAAAGAAAGCATTTTCACCGGACTGAACAATGTAACAGCCCACACAATTTTTGATGAAGAATTTTCAGATAAATTTGGATTTACAGAAAGCGAAACGAAACAGATTCTAAAAGATTTTGATGTTTCTACCCCTTACGAAGAAATTAAAAAATGGTATGATGGCTATAGATTTGGTTCCCACAGTGGCATTTACAATCCTTGGTCCATCCTAAATTATGCACTTGGCCATAAAAATGGCTTTAAAACTTTTTGGGCCAATACAAGTTCTAATGAGTTGCTGAAGGAACAATTGGAAGACAGGAATGAAAATGAAATCAGAGAACAGCTTATGCAACTTATCAACAATGAGACCATTGAAAAAGAAATTGATGACAATTTTGTTTTTCCGGATTTGGAAAAAAACAAGGACTTGGTTTGGTCCTTGCTCACCTTCAGTGGATACCTAACATCAATCAATAAAGTTGGCCGCAAATCTTACGAATTGAAAATTCCAAATTACGAAATAAAAACAGTTTTTCAAGACATTGTCATCCATTGGCTGAATACCAATCTAAAAATCAAGCAAAAATTACTGTTAGATACGACCAACTGGCTGATAAACAATGAAATTAAGCGATTTGAATTGGGATTCAAAAAAATAATCGGTGATACTTTCAGCTATTTTGACACACAAGGAGAGCCTGAAAATGTATATCAATCTTATGTGCTTGGACTGCTTGCGATCATTGGCGATGACTATATCATCAAATCAAATCGAGAAAGTGGTGATGGGCGATATGATGTCATGCTGATTCCACATGATAAAAACAAGTTTGGTGTCGTGATTGAAATAAAGCAAATTGCAAAGCAAGAAGCAGAAAAAGACATAGATTTCCACAAACGAATCGACGAAAAGATAAAAGAAGCTCTACAACAGATAGAAAGAAACAAATATTACAAAGAACTCATTGAAAATAAAGTTTCAAAAATAATAAAACTCCCAATTGTATTTGCTGGAAAAGAACCCTACATCAATCTGATCGGAGAATGAATGGTGAAACTTATTGCAGCAAGTAGTCTTGCGTTTGCCACGCACACTCTTATCAAGAACCTTGTTTTTTCGTCCCCTTTTCTTTACAAATTCATGGCTCATCATAAGGTAATAAGGTTATTTTGACTCCGCCAATTGATTTTCTACTAAGGCTTTGCCCAAAAACAGGATCTTATACCATTTGCTTTCAAGGGTGATAGATACAAATCGTCAACATCCTGCGAAATTTGGAAAATTCCGCGCGAATCCCGAAGGAATGGAATTGCCTGGCCTATCCTCCCGACGAGGATAATTTCACCCCTTCGGGGTTCTATTCTTTGGTCTGGATCCGCCTTCTACAATCATTTCACCCCTTCGGGGTTGGGCGAGGTCTTGAGGCAA
The DNA here is from genome assembly GCA_020048645.1 of Bacteroidota bacterium. Classification (GTDB taxonomy): domain Bacteria; phylum Bacteroidota; class Bacteroidia; order Bacteroidales; family UBA6013; genus UBA6013. The sequence continues at coordinate 75,091 of JAIFMG010000146.1, forward strand.
TCCATCACGATCGAACTCAATTGGGAATGACACGGATCGGGCGAATCCCGAAGGGGTGGAATTGTTGTAGCCTGCCAAGCGTGCGAAGGAGGAGAGCCCCGAAGGGCTGGCATTATCGGCTCTTCCTCCCGACGAGGATAATTTCACCCCTTCGGGCTTGGGCGAGGCTTTTAGGCAATCCGTCACCTTTGAAATCGGCTTGGGGTCAGTCCTCGGCAGGCGGGTTTTCGAGCTTTAGCCTTTCGACCATCAGGGCGAAAGCTTCCATGCGGGCCTCGAGCTTGTCCACCTCGAAGCGGCCGGCCTCGGCGCGAAGCTGTCGGCCGTAGTCCTCGAACTCGGCCATTCCGGCCTCTCGCCCGAGCTCTTCGAGGCGCTCGCCGGCGCGGATGATGCTCTTGATGCGGCGGCTCTTGGCCAGTTCCTGGAAGAGCTTGGCGAAGTGGTCGAGGATCTCGAGCAGCTCGTGGTCGAGCTTCTGGATGCCCAGCACGGCAGGCAGTGGAACCCGCTCGATGGATACGCGGCCAGGGCTGGGGCTGGGCTCGGCCTGGGGGGGTGCCTGGGCGCGGGGCAGCGAGAAGGTGAAGACCGTCCCCTTGCCCTGGGGGTTGTCCTCGACCCAGATTTCGCCCTGGCATTGCCGGACGAACTCGTGGCAGAGGATCAGCCCGAGGCCGGAGCCTTTCTCGCGGCCGGTGCCCTGGGTCGAGGTGCTGACATCGACGCGGAAAAGGTCGGCCTTGGTCTTTTCGGGGATGCCCACGCCGTCGTCGGCGACGCTGACATAGACGGATTTGGCGTCGGCGCGGGCGCGGAGCAGCACCTGGCCTCCTTCGGGGGTGAACTTCAGGGCGTTGGAGAGCAGGTTGCGCAGGACGGTGTTGACCAGGTTGAGGTCGGCCACGGCCCAGAGCTCGTCGGGGACGTCGGCCTCCAGGCGGATGTGCTTGCCGCGGGCCATCTGCTCGAGCAGGGGCACGGTCATGAGGGCGGCCTCGCGCAGGCGCATGGGCTTGAGCTTGATTTCCAGGCCTCCGGTCTGCGAGCGCGCCCACTCGAGGAGGTTCTCGAGCAGGTTGAAGGTCTGCCTGGAGGTCTCGTTCAGGGCTTCGAGGTGGCTTTCCAGCTCCTGCCTGGCCAGCTTCGCGTGGTTCTCGAAGAGATACTCCGAGAGGTTGATGAAGAGGTTGAAGGGGTTGCGCAGGTCGTGGGCCAGGATGGAGAAGAAGCGGTCTTTGGTGGCGTTGAGCAACTGGTAGTCGTCGCGCTGGCGGCGGAGGGCCTCCGACTGCTGGCTGATCATGATGTTCTGCTGGCGGACCTCGGAGATTCGCTCCTCGACGATGCCCTCCAGGCGGGTCTTTTCCAGGCGCAGGCGCAGCTCCCGGTATTTGACGTAGGCCACGGCCAGGGCCAGGGACATGGCCAGGAGGGTGGCGATGAACCAGGGCTTGCGCCACAGGGGCGGGACGATGACCAGCTCGAGGGTGGCCGGGCGCTCGTTCCAGAGGCCGTCGCTGTTGGCGGCCTTGACCTTGAAGACGTAGCGGCCGGGGTCGAGGTTGGTGTAGGTGGCCAGGCGGCGCTCGGGGTTGGCCATGATCCAGTCGGTGTCGAAGCCTTCGAGCATGTAGGCCAGGCGGTTGCCCCGGGGCGCGGCGTAGTGCAGGGCCGCGAACTCGATGGAGAAGTAGTTCTGCTTGGCCTCGAGCTCGATGTGCCCGCTTTCGAGCAGGGCCCCGAAGTCGCCCGAGCCCAGGCCGTGGTAGAGGTAGAAGTCGGTGATGGCCACCTGCGGCGCGATGGCGTTCTGGCCGACGCGGTCGGGGTGGAAGATGTTGAAGCCGTTGATCCCGCCGAAGTAGAGGAATCCGTTCTCGTCCTGGAAGAAGCTCGTGGCGTTGAACTCGTCGGCCTGCAGCCCGTCGAGCTGCCGGAAGGTTCGGAAGCGGCCTTCGCGGGGGTCGAAGCGGCTGATGCCCTTGGTGGTGCTGAGCCAGAGGTGGCCGCGGCCGTCCTCGAGGATGCCATAGACCACGTTGGAGGGCAGTCCGTCCTGGATGGCCCACTGGCGGAACTCGCCCGTCTCGGGCCAGAGCTGGCAGAGGCCGCCGCCGTTGGTGCCGACCCACAGCGAGCCTTCGGGGCCGGGATGGAAGAGCCAGACCTCGTCGTAGGAGAGCCTGCCGTTGGAGAGGCTGAACTGCTCGAAGCGCTGCTCGCGCCAGTGGTAGCGGAGCAGGCCGTGGCCGTTGGTGCAGAGCCACATCTGGCCCCGCGTGTCGAACTGGACGCGCCAGAGCATGAGCTTGCCGAGCGACTCGAGGCCCGGTGCGGGCTCAAAGCGCTGCCGGCGCTTGTCGAAGCGGGCCAGGCCCTCGTAGGTGGCCACCCAGAGCCAGTCGGGGTTCTGGGGGTCCTGCGCGACGTGCCAGACCTCGTCGTTGGGCAGGGCGCCGGGGTCGCCGGGGCGGTGGCGGTAGCGGGTGGCGCGCCCGGTGGCCGTGTCGAGCAGGCAGAGGCCGCCGCCGTTGGTGCCGAGCCAGAGCTTGCCTCCGGGCTCGGGCACCACGCAGAGGACGAAGTCGCTGGAGATGCTGGCGGGGTCCTGCTCGTCGTGGCGGAATTGCGAGAACCGCCCCTGGCGCAGGTCCAGGCGGTTCAGGCCTCCGCCCCAGGTGCCGACCCAGAGGGTGCTGCCCTGCTTGAGGAAGGACAGGATGACGTTGGAGTTCAGGCTGTTGTCCTTGAAAGGCTCCTGCTGGAAATGGTAGAACGGGCTGGCCACCTTGCCCAGCAGGTTGGCGCCTCCGGTGTAGGTCCCCACGAAAAGGCCGCCCGAGCGGGTGCTGAGCAGGCTGCGCACCTCGTCGTTCGAGAGGCTCCTGGGGTCGGGGGTGTTGCGGAAGTGGACCCACTGGCGCTCCTGCCGGGTCAGGCACGACAGGCCGCTGCTGAAATAGCCGACCCAGAGGTTGCCTTCGGCGTCGCGCTCGATGGCCCAGATGTCGGGGGCGGCCAGCCCGGGCTTGCCAGGCTCGGCCCCATGGGCCTCGAGGATTCTGCCCGTCTCTCGGTCGATCAGCAGCAGGCCTTGGTTCATCAGGGCCAGCCAGGCGGTGCCATCCTCGTTCTGCACCATGTCGTGCGCTCCCTTGAGGAAACTGCCCTCGACCTGCATCCCGAAGGCGAAGCTCGACTCGAAGCGCCCGGCCTCCCTGTCGTAGAGGTTCAAGGCCCTTTCGGTGCCGACCCAGAGCCAGTTGGGGCGCTCGAGGTCCTGCTCGATGAAGTTGACGATGCTGCCGACCAGCCCCTTGCCCGGCTCGTGCCCGAAGGGCAGGCGCCGGACGCGCCCGGTGGCGACGTCGAGCCGGCAGAGGCCCTTGCCGTGGGTGCCGACCCAGACCGCGCCGGGGTCGTCGGGCAGGCAGGCCAGCTTGCTGATCATGTCGGTGGGCAGGCTGAGCGAGTCGTCGGGGGCGTGGCGGTGGTGGCTGAAGCGCTGGCTGGCCCGGTCCCAGCGGTCCACGCCCCCGCCGGCGGTGGCCACCCAGACCGAGCCGTCGGGGCCTTCGCACAGGCCATACACGGTGTTCTCGGCCAGGCTGCCGCTGTCCTCGGGCAGGTTCTGGAACACCTTCATGCCCAGGCCGTCGTAGCGGTTCAGGCCATCCTCGGTGCCCATCCAGACGAACCCGCGGCTGTCTTCGAGCATCACATAGACCGAGACCTGCGAAAGCCCCTGCTCGGGGCCGACGCGCTCGAACTTGAGCCTGTCGGACACCGAAAGGAACTGCGCCCGAAGGCCCTGGGGGAAGGCTCCCAACAGCAAGATTCCCAGCAGCCAAGGCATCGTTCTTCTCATCGCGCGCAGTTCGACCCTTGTGTTGTTGGGCCATTGTAAAGATAGCCCAAGATGGCCAAATGGCCAACGCCCGCGGCGCGAGGTCGCCTTTCTCGCCCCGCGCCAGCCTGGCAGAATCCCCTTCCCATCCGTTGGCAATACGCCTTTTCTTGGGGAGTCTTTTGGGGCCGCCCTCATTCGGTGGCCAGGCCCTCCAGATGCCGATGGGCCGGCAATCCTGGTTTTTAAACCAAGTTGCTTTCGATGGTGATACATGCAAATCATCATCCTGAGCAATTTGGAAGCTGCATTCACCTACGAACGCGGCTTGGGAACGCCTTATTTGCGAGCGGCGCAGGAGATTCCGGGCAAATCCCGAAGGGATGGAATGTTCGTGGCCTGCCTTGTCCCTGGCTCGGCATCGCTTTCTACAATCATTCCACCCCTTCGGGCTTGGGCGAGTCTTCGAGGCAATCCCTTACGTTTGAACGCGAATTGGTTTAAGACCTTATTTTTGGGTAAAACCTTAGTAGAAAATCAATTGGCAGAGCCAAAATAACCTTATTCCCTTATTTTGACCCATGAATGTTCGTGGCCTGCTTTATCCCTGGCTTGGCATCGCTTTCCACAATCATTGCCCCCCTTCGGGCTTGGGCAAATCTTCGAGGCAATCCATTACGTTTGAACGCGCCTTGGCTTTAAGACCTTATTTTTGGGTAAAACCTTAGTAGAAAATCAATTGGCAGAGCCAAAATAACCCTATTACCTTATTTTGACCCATGAATTTGTAAAACAAAATGGATGGAAAAGTAAGCTTTGACGAAGATTCGCTGCTGGATTCGAGCCCGAACGCGGCTGGCTATCCACCGGACAAGCCTCGCCCCAGGCGCGAACGCGCTGGCCCAAGCGGGACAAGCCCGGCGCGCCGTCCTTCCATGGGCCTCCGAACTTTGGCCCAGCTTTCTGAAAATGCAGACTTAACGCTTGAAAACCAATGTCTTGCCATGCAACAGGTCGGCAACGATGCACAGTTCCGCTAGGGGCCGGAACAAAAGCGCCCTGCCATTTGCAATTACAAATGTTCGTTATTTACAGCAAATGAATCAACAATCAGGTTTTGTATCATTTTCTAATCTGCGTCATTGCAGCTTATGTTTTGATTTTCAGATTGTTCATTTGTTGCGAAATGCAATATACTATTCTTTGCCAAAATTTCAATTTGTTGTCCTTCAAAAAAATCCAAATAGAAATTTTTTTGGTAACTATTTAGGTCATCTCGCATTTGACGGAAAGGAAGTTGTGGCCGTCAAAAGTGTTTTTGAGCTCCCTGAAAATGTTTCTTCCCT
>JAIFMG010000156.1 GCA_020048645.1 Bacteroidota bacterium
CGCCTACTACGCCCGCAGCCTCTCGCTCGACAAGGGAGTCTATCTGGTCTATTGCCCCAACGACATCCGCTATCCCGACATCGTGAAAGAGTCGAGGGTGACCATCGAGGGAGTCGAGATTTCGTGCTTCCTGGTCGAGTACGACGAGACCAAGTGGTGAGGGGGGATTTCCTACCCTGATAAAGTCCCTGGCCCATCGGAATGGCATCGGCGTTTTGCTTGCGTGGGTTCTTTCCTTTCCAATGCCGAGAAGCCCCTGCAATGCTTCTTCCAACCTGCTTTCGTTGGTGAGGTATCCCAATCGCTAGGGCCTGCCCAACCTGGGCAACCGTCATGCCAACTCTAGATGGCTTCAATAGGGTGCAGAAATTCGAAAAGTGCAAATCTGCGCCAAACCAAAACCTGTTGATATTCAATCGCTTTGACCCCAGCAGCACATCGTTGGGAGCTCGTGTGTTGGTAGAATTATTCCAAATTGGGGCCGTGCATCGGTCCGCAAGGCGAAATAATGTAAATTTGACCGACCGTTCAGTCAAAAAAAAACAATCAAGTTCAAATCCATCACACCGATGCCCAAAAGCCCTGAACAATTCCAGGCCCAGCGCGACGAGCGCCGCGAGCGGATCAAGGCCGAAGCAATGGCCCTGTTCGCGCACGAAGGCTTCGCACAAGTTTCCGTGAGCCGGATCGCCGCCGCCGTCGGAATGTCCAAGGGCCTGCTTTACAGCTACTTCGCTAGCAAGGATGATCTGGTCAAGGAGATTGTCATGGACAGCGTGCGCAAGCTGATGGCCGTTTACGAGCTGCGCGACAGCCGCGGCCGCCTCGACGACGAGGCCATGCGCTTCGTGCTGGGCAAGTCGATGGAGCTGCTGCGCGCTTCGCCCGAGAACTGGCGGCTCTACATGGCCATGGTCCTGCAGCCCCAGGTGCTGGCCCTGGTCATGCCCGAGCTGGCGCCCATCGCGGCGCCGCTCATGGCCGAGCTGGTGGGCTTTTTCGCCGAGCGAGGCGCCCCGAAGCCAGCGGTCGAGGCCCGGCTGCTCAGTGCCATGATGGACGGCATCAGCCTCAACTATATCCTTGACCCTGAAAATTTCCCCTTGGACGAGTCCATCGACAGGGTGCTCGAGCTCTACGGGCTGAAGGCCTGAGCGCCTGCCAACCGGAGCCCTTGGCAAGTTAGGACGCCACACAATCCTAAGCAATGAAATTGGACTTAAAAATCTAATCACCAAGAAGCAATGAACTACCACTTGAAGCAAAGCATGACACCTGGAAGCTGGTTGGGCCTTGCGCTGCTGCTGGTGCTGCTGGCCGCCGCGCCCCAGGCGCAGGCGCAGCTCTCGGCCAAGGAAATCATCCAGAAGGCCGACGAGCTCACCCGCGGCCAGAAGAGCCACGCGGTGATGCGCATGACGGTCGTGCGCCCGAGCTACACCCGCACGGTCGATTTCAAGACCTGGAGCCTGGGCCGCGACTACGCCCTGACCTACATCACCGACCCCGTCCGCGACAAGGGGCAGTCGTTCCTCAAGCACAAGACCGAGATGTGGAACTGGCAACCCCGCATCGAGCGCATGATCAAGATGTCGCCCTCGATGCTGGCCCAGGGCTGGATGGGCTCCGACTACTCGAACGACGACCTCCTGCGCGAGTCGTCGATGGTGGAAGACTACACCCACGAACTGCTCGGCAGCCAGGACATCGCGGGCCTGGCCTGCCACAAGATCAAGCTGGTGCCCAAGCCCGATGCGCCCGTGGTCTGGGGCCATATCTTGCTCTGGATCAGCAAGGAAGGCTTCATGCAGATGCGCGGCGAGTACTACGACGAGTACGGCGAACTGGTCCGAACCGAAGCCGCCTCGGAGGTGCGCGAGCTCGGCGGAAGGCGCATGCCCAGCCACATCGAAATCGTCCCCGCCGACCAGCCCGGGCACAAGACCCTGATCGACATCCAGAGCATGGACTTCGCCCCAGCCATTGACGAGAGTTTTTTCAGCCAGCAAAACATGCGACGGCCGCAATAAGCCTCGCCAAAGCCTTCCCTCCGATGAGCGAAATCCTAAAAATGGCCTGGCGCAACATCTGGCGCAACCGGCGGCGTACCCTGATCACGGCCTCCTCGGTCTTGTTCGCGGTCTTCTTCGCCATTGTCATGCGTTCCATGCAACTGGGAACCTATTCCAACATGACAGCCAACGTGGTGGGAGCCTACACCGGCTACGCCCAGGTGCAGGCCCAAGGCTACTGGGACGACAAGACCCTCGACAACAGCCTCGACTGGACGCCCCAGGCCGAGCAGGCCGTGCTGGCGCACCCGCGGGTCGTCGGCCTGGTGCCGCGCTTCGACTCCTTCGCCCTGGCCGCTTCCGACAGCAGCTCCAAGGGCGTGGGCGTGGTCGGCGTCCTTCCCGCGACCGAGGACTCGATGAGCAGGCTTTCCGACAAGCTGCTCGAAGGGAGATTGCCAGCCCCCACCGCTGCCGAAGTGCTTGTGGCCGAGCGCCTTGCGGTTTTCCTGAAGATTGGCTTGGGCGATACGCTGGCGCTGATCGGCATGGGCTACCAGGGCATATCGGCCGTGGGCGAGTATCCGGTGGTGGGCATCGTCCGCCTGCCGTCGCCGCAGCTCAACGCCAGCCTGGTTTACACCAGCCTCGAAAACGCCCAGGAGCTCTTCGCGGCCGAGGGGCGGCTCACCTCAGTGGTCCTGACGCTCGACGATCCGGACTTTGCCGAGCCGACTTGCGCCGAGCTGGCGGCCAGTTTGCCGGAGGGCTTGGTGGCCCTGCCCTGGCAGGAACTCATGCCCGAGCTGGTCCAGCAGATCGAGTCGGACCAGGCCAGCGGATTCCTGATCTTGGGGATCCTCTACGTCATCGTCGGATTTGGCATTTTCGGCACGCTGCTCATGATGCTGGCCGAACGGCGCCGCGAGATGGGCGTGATGATGGCCGTGGGCATGGGCCGGCGCGCGTTGGCCACGATGGTCGGCGCCGAGATGGTGCTGCTGGGCACGCTGGGCACCTTGGCGGGCATGGCCGCGGCATTTCCGATGGTGCTGTACCTGCACCACAACCCGATTTTGCTCGAAGGCGAGATGGCCCAGGCCATGCTGAACCTTGGCGTGGAGCCGATCGTTCCCTTCGCCTTGGAGCCGGGCTTTTTCGTCTGGCAAGGGCTGCTCGTGGCCGCGCTTGTGGCGGTGGCCAGCCTGCATCCGCTCCTCTCCATTTTGAAGCTCAATGTCATCAACGCCCTTAGGGCATAGCACTTTGCACCCCATGATCGCGACCATCGCTTGGAAGAACATCTGGCGCAACCGCACCCGCAGCCTCGTGGTGGTGGCGGCCACGACCATCGGCCTGACCGGGGCCGTGCTGGTCTCGGCCCTGTCCATCGGCATGGTTGCCGACCGCGTCGAAGTCGCCTTGCGCGACGAGGTTTCGCACATCCAGATCCACCATCCGCTCTTCCTCGACAACTTCGAGAGCCAGCACCGCGTCGGCGCGCCAGGCGACTTGTTGGAAAAGCTGGAAGCCTTGCCCCAAGTCGAGGCCGTGGCGGCCCGCTCCGTGCTGACGGGCATGGTCAGCACCGCGCAGAAGGCCGTGGGAGTCAGCCTCATCGGCATCAACCCCGAACGCGAGAAGCTCCTGACCGGACTTTGGCAGAGCCTGCCCAACAGCCTGCAACTCCTCGAACGCGGCTTCGCCCCCGAACGGGCCTCCGCCTATCTGGCCGACAGCGTGGGCAGCTACTTCGCCGAGCCGGGACGCTCGCCGCAGATCCTGATCAGCGAGCGGCTCGCCCGCGAACTCAAAGCCCAGGTGCGCTCGCGGGTGCTGGTCCAGTTGCTTGACGCCCAGGGCTATATGACGGGCGGGCAATTTCGCGTGGTCGGCATCTTTTCCACCAGCAACGCGATGTTCGATGAGAGCCAGGTCTTCGTGCGGCAGTCGGACCTGGTGGCGCTCACGGGCCACGAACCGGAGCTCTGCCACGAAATCGCCCTGCGGCTCACGCCCGAACACGACATGGCCGAAGCCTTGGCCGACGTTACGGCCTTGGCCCCCGGCCTGAGCGTCATGGACTGGAAAACCCTCAAGCCGGACTTGGGCCTATCGTATGAAATGCTTGATGCGATGCTTTACATCATGCTCTCCATCATTTTGATGGCCTTGGGCTTTGGAATCGTGAACACCATGCTGATGGTCGTCCTCGAAAGGGTCAAGGAGCTGGGCATGCTCATGGCCATTGGGATGAACAAGAAGCGGATTTTCGCGATGATCATGCTCGAAACCGTGGGCCTGAGCCTGACGGGCGGACTGGCCGGAATGCTGCTCAGCGCCCTGCTGGTCGGCTACCTGGGCCAGGTCGGCGTGGACCTTTCGGCCTTCGGCGAGGGCCTGGAAGCCGTGGGCTACTCCGCGATCGTCTATCCGCGGCTCAACTGGGACAACTACTTGGGCATCACGCTCATGGTCATCCTCACAGGCGTGCTGGCTTCGATCTACCCGGCCCTCAAAGCCCTCTCGCTCAAGCCCGCCGAGGCCGTGCGCTCCGAATGAGGCGGCCCCAACTTGAAGACCTCCACCCCAAAACCAATTCCCTCACCATGAACGTCATTGAGATCGAGAACCTTAGCAAGGAGTACCAGACCCCGGCGGCCAAGGTGCGTGCCGTGGACGGCGTCAGCCTGCGTTTCGAGCGGGGCGAGTTCGCCGCCATTGTCGGGCCGTCGGGCTCGGGCAAGACCACTTTGCTCAACCTGCTCGGCGGGCTGGACCAGGCCACCGCGGGCAGCATCCGCATCGCGGGAACCGACCTGGCCAGCCTGCGCCCGGGCCAGCTCATCGACTTCCGCAAGGACAACATCGGCTTCGTCTTCCAGTCGTACAACCTCATCCCCGTGCTCACGGCCCTCGAGAACGTCGAGTTCGTCATGCAGTTGCAAGGTCGGCCCAAGGCCGAGCGCCGCGCCCGCGCCGTCGAGCTGCTGGAGGCCGTCGGGCTTGGCGAGCGCCTGGACAGCCGCCCGGGCCAGCTTTCGGGCGGGCAGCAGCAGCGGGTGGCCGTGGCCCGCGCCCTGGCCTCGAAGCCCCAGTTCGTCCTGGCCGACGAGCCCACGGCCAACCTAGACTCGCGCTCGGCCCTGACCTTGCTCGAAATCATGGAGCGCCTCAACCGCGAGGAGGGCGCCACCTTCATCTTCTCGACCCACGACCCGCGGGTGGTGGCCAAGGCCCGGCGCGTCATATGGCTCGAAGATGGCAAAGTCGTTAGTGACAAGACGCAAGAGCCAACTATTTGAACTTAAACTTGAGCATTCCCATGCGCCGACTTGTTCACCGATGCCTGATGCTCCTGGCCGTGCTCATGGCCTTCGTCCCGCCAAGCCGCGGCCAAGGCCTGCTTTTCGATGGCTACCTGACCCACCTCCAGGCGGCGATTGGCGGCGCCCCCGGCTCGGGCCTGCTCACCGACAACCTGATCCACAACCGCCTGAACCTCAACTGGTACGGCGAAGGCGCCTTCTCGGCGAGCCTCCAGGTGCGCACCCGCCTGCTCTGGGGCGAGCGCGTGCGCCTGACGCCCGGCATCGGCCCGCAGATGGACGGCGACAACGGCTGGGCCGACCTGACCACCAACCTGGCCCGCCAAGACGCCTATCTGCTCAACACCACGGCTGACCGCCTCTGGCTCGGCTACACCCAAGGCCCGTTCGAGGCCACGCTGGGGCGGCAGCGCGGCAACTGGGGCGTCTCCTACGTCTGGAACCCGAACGACATCTTCAACGTCTATTCGTTTTTCGACTTCGACTACGTGGAACGCCCCGGCAGCGACGCGCTCCGGCTGCGCTACAACACGGGCATGGCCTCCTCGGTGGAGCTGGCCGCCAAGCTCGACAGCGCCGGCCGCCTGACCAGCGGCCTGCTTACCCGTCTGAACCGCTGGAACTACGACTTCCAACTGCTGCTGGGCCTGCTCGACGAGCGCGACTGGGTGCTCGGCGGCGGATGGGCGGGCGGCATCGGCGGCTACGGCTTCAAGGGCGAGCTGAGCTATTTCCACCCCCGCGAGGGCCTGGCCGACACGACCGGGCTTTTCCTGGGCAGCATTTCCCTGGACTACAACTTTTCGAGCGGGCTTTTCGCCCAGGTCGAGGCCCTGGTGGCCAGCTCGACGGGCGGGGTCGAGGGCCAGGCCTTCAGCGCCTTCTACTCCGGGCCGCTTTCGGTCAAAAGCCTCGCGTTCGCGCCGCTGAGCCTGTTTGGGCAAGTCTCCTACCCGATTTCGCCCATACTGAACGCTTCATTTTCAGGCATTTACTACCCCAAGCTCAAGGGCTACTTCGTAGGGCCGTCGCTGTCCGTCTCGGTCGCGCAGACGGTCGATTTCTCGCTTTTCGCGCAATTTTTCAAGGCGCAGGCGATGGGCAGCACCCAGCGGCTGAACATGGCCTTCGCCCGGCTGAAGTGGAGCTTCTGAAAGCCAAGTTGCTTTCGATGGCAATATATCCGAGCACAACTTGGCATAAGATGGCAGGGCCACTCCCCTTTCCGCGCGGGCTCGCTCGTGCGGAAAAGGGAGTCGTAATTTTTTTACGGCAACGTCGTTTAAATTCGTATTTTTGCAGAAAACTAAATATAACGAGAAATGCTTGCTAAATTTTCCGTTTCCAATTTCAAAGGCTTCGACAATGAGCTTGTATTCAATTTGAGTGAACCGAATGGCTATGGGTTCAATTCGGAATGTATAAAAAATGGCATCATCAACAATGCTCTTGTTTATGGGCACAATGGGAGCGGAAAGTCAAATTTAGGATTGGCGATATTCGACATCATTGGCCATTTGACGGACAGGCAGCGGTATGAATCATTTTACACCTTCTATTTGAACGCGAAAAGAGCATCAGACTTGGCCTATTTTCGTTACGAATTTAAATTTGATTCCTTCCAAGTGGTTTATGAATACCAAAAATCTGATTACAAGACACTTGTGTATGAATGCCTCTCGATTGACGATACCGTGATGGCTCAAATAGATAGAAATAGCAATGAAGAAGCTATCATCAAATTCAAGGGTGCAGAGCATTTGAAAAGGACTTTGACCAATCAAAATCTTTCCCTTTTGAAGTACATAAAAAGTAATACAGAACTTGATCAGGACGAAGTCAATGCCTGTTTTCTCAACTTTTTCAAGTTCGTTGAAAGCATGTTGTTTTTCAGATCGCTGCAAGAGAACATTTATTTGGGTTTAGAAGTCGGAAGTCGAGAGCTTTCAACCGATATCATCGAACATGGCCATGTCCAAGATTTTGAGCAGTTTCTGAATGACGCGGGGATAGAATGCAAGTTGACAGTGGTCCGAGAATCCGAAAAAGATGTTCTCGCTTTCGATTTCGATGGCAAAGCAATTGCATTCCAACATCTTGCATCGAGTGGAACATTAGCCTTGTGGCTATTCTACTATTGGTTCCAGCGGTTGGTGAACATGAAAGTTTCTTTCTTGTTCATTGATGAGTTCGACGCGTTTTACCACCACGAACTATCCACTTTGATACTGAAAAAGCTAAAAAAATTGGGCATTCAGTTTATCCTTACCTCACATAACGCATCCATCATCACGAATGATTTGTTAAGACCCGATTGCTACTTCTTATTGAACAAAGGGACGATACAACCGTTGTCGAAGTTGACTTCGAAAGAATTGAGAGAAGCTCACAACATTGAAAAAATGTATAAAGCCCATTCATTCCATGTCTAAAATACTGTTTGTATTCGAAGGCGAAAAAACAGAAAAACAAATTGCCAATGTTCTATTCCTTAATAGTGGGACAAAAAGAAATGCTTACATTGCACCATGAAAAAATACGAAGCAATATTGGCCAAGATCGCGGG
>JAIFMG010000105.1 GCA_020048645.1 Bacteroidota bacterium
GCTTTTGACGCGGTCGAGCCGCTCCTTGGCCTCCAAGCGCTTCCGCTCAAGCTCGACGCCTTTCTGGTTCGCCTCGAGGAGGGCTTTGTCTATGAATGTCATCATGGTCTTGCTTTTTGAGAGGTTGGACAAGCAATCGCTACGGTTTGGTCTGGACGGCAAGCCGGCAGGCCTGGCTCAGGCGTCCAGCTCCACCAGCCGGCCCTCCACCAGGGCCACCAGCCCCGAGGCCGCCGAGCCCCGCCTGGCGAACAGCCGAAGCGAGAACTCGAAATCGTCGTCCGAGAGCTCGAAGATGCCCTTGGCCTGGGCGGGAGGGAAGCCCGTGGCCAGAAGCCGCAGCAGGCTCTTGACGCGGTCGAGCCGCTCCTTGGCCTCCAAGCGCTTCCGCTCAAGCTCGGCACCTTTTTCCATGCCTTTTTCCATGCCTTTTTCCATGCCTTTTTCCATGCCTTTTTCCATGCCTTTTTCCATGCCCAGCTCGACGCCTTTCTGATTGGCTTCGAGGAGGGCTTTGTCAATGAATGTCATCATGGTCTTGCTTTTTGAGAGGTTGGCTTCAATGAGAGGATATTGCTCGGGTACGACCTCGGCCAGGTAATAAAGCACCTCGCGCACGTGCTCGATGATGTCCTGGGGGTCGTAGGACAAATCCAGCTCCTCAAGGTAGCGGGGAAACTTGTCGCCCATGCCTTTTTCGACGAAGACGTCTCGGAGGGCCAGCAGGGCGACCCGCAGCTTGAGCGAGTCGAAGCGGTGGCGCATCTCCTGGTCGTCGTACTGGCCCAAATTTACCAAAATGTAGTCGAACTCCGGCACCATTCCGCGCAAAAAATCGGGCACCTGGCCAAAGATGGACCAGAACGGACGCTTCGCGAAGGGGCGCTTGCCGTGGTAAACGACGATCATCAGGGGCAGGGCGGGAGGCTTGTGTCCCTGCTCTAGCTCGGTCTCGACCACGCCCAGAAAGTAGCGGGCCAACTGGAGCTGGATGTTGTCCTTGGGGGGCTGGCTCTTGTGCTCGACCAGCAGGGCTATCTTCAACACGCCCTGGTCGTGCTGGAGCGGCGCGGAGTACACCAGGTCCGACATGTGCTTGCGCAGCGATTCGGTGATGTAGGTCTCCGACAGCAGGCTCATGGCCTCGTAGTCGATGCGATCGGCCAGCTCGGGCGGGAGGACGCCCCGGAACATGGACGCCGCGTTGTCCTTCCGCCCGAGGATCTTGCGGAAAAACTGGTCATGCGGATTGCTGCTCTGCCCCATGCGGGTTCGTTTTGACGGGAAAGGATCGAATGCCTGTGGTGCGAAGATACGCCAATCCATCCAAAAACAAAGATGGACGGTGAGGCCAAAGGCCAGTTTGGACAAGCCGCCGAGGCCCCTTGCCCGGCGAAACCCGTCCAGGGCGCGCCCCGTCCGTTCGACGATTTGAGCCTTCTGTTCGATTTCTCAAAAAACATGCGCTTCGCCCGACATTTCTTCTTATCTTTGCTGGAACAGGGCCGAAGCCCTGGCAAGCCTAGTAACAAACCCTCAAACCCAAGAAGTCATGCTCGCTCACCTCTTCTTCCTGCTTGTGATTGGCGGGGCCCTCGGGATGCTGACCTGGTCTTTCCTGAGGATCTACCGGAACATCAAGCTCCTGAAAAACCCCTACCCCATCAAGGAAATCGGAACCCGCCTCAAGATGCTTTGGGACGTGGCCATCCTCCAGAAAAAGATCATGCGCTTCCCCATCGTGGGCTTCATCCATGCCATGGTGTTCTGGGGATTCCTGATGGTAACCTTCGGCACCGTCGAGATGTTCCTGGATGGCACCCTCGGCGTGGTGTTCGACGACAGTTTCGAGAACGACAGGGTGCTGGGCTTCCTGGGCCCGCTCTACACGCTGATGATGGCCCTGGGCGACGTCTTCGCCTACGTGATCCTGGCCTTCGTGCTGGTCTTCCTCGTCCGGCGGGCCAGCAAGGGCGTCCAGCGCTTCACGGGCGTCGAGATGCGGCACAAGGACCACCTGGACGCGGCCATTTCGCTGATATTCATCATCTTCCTCATGGTCTCGCTCATCGGCCTGAACCTGTCGTACCTGGCCTACGCCGAGGCGCTGGGCAAGACCCCCGAGGGCGCCTACCCCATCAGCGGCCTGCTCTTCGGCATCCTGCCCGAAAGCTGGGGCCCCGAGGGCTTCCACCGCCTGGAAATGGCGAGCTGGTGGCTGCACGTCGGCCTGGTCTTCGCGTTCATGAACTACCTGCCCTACTCCAAGCACTTCCACGTCTTCATGGCCCTGCCCAACGTCTTCCTGGCCAAGACCGGCCCCATCACCCGCATGAGCACCATGGAATCGGTCAAGAAGGAGGTCCTGCTCATGATGAACCCCGACGCGCCCGCGCCCACCGAAGAGGAGGCCGCGCCCGAGCGCTTCGGCATGAAGGACGTGCAGGACGGGAGCTGGAAGAACTACATCGACTCGCTGACCTGCACCCAGTGCGGGCGCTGCACCTCGGTCTGCCCGGCCAACAACACCGGCAAGCTGCTCTCGCCCCGCAAGATCATCCTCGACTACCGCCGCCGCATGGAAGAGAAGCAGGACGGCCTGCAAAAGAACGGCAAGGACTACGACGACGGCAAGTCGCTCTACGGCGACTACATCACCAAGGAGGAGATCTGGGCCTGCACCACCTGCCACGCCTGCGTCCAGGAGTGCCCCGTCAACATCGACCACGTCTCCATCATCATGGACCTGCGCCGCTACGTCTATCTCGAGGAATCGGACGCCCCCTCGTCCATCAACGCCATGAACACCAACCTCGAAAACAACGGCGCACCCTGGCAATACTCGCCCTCCGACCGCTTCAACTGGGCCGACGAGCTCTACATCGCCGACAAACAAACCGCCTGAAACAACGCATCCGCCATGAACAAAAGAAAGATCGAAGTCCGCACCTTCGCCGACCTGGCCGCCGAAGGCAAGACCGCGGAATACCTCTACTGGGTGGGATCGGCCTGCAGCTACGACGACAGGGCCAAGAAGATCAGCCGAGACTTCGTCCGGATCCTCGAGCACGCCAAGGTCGATTACGCCGTCCTGGGCCTCGAGGAGACCGACAGCGGCGACGTGGCCAAACGCTCCGGCAACGAGTTCCTCTTCCAGATGCAGGCCATGCAGATCATCGAGATGCTCAACACCTACGGCATCCGCAAGGTCATCACCACCGACCCGCACGACTTCAACCTCTTCAAGAACGAGTACCCCGACCTGGGCGGGCAGTTCCAGGTCTGGCACCACAGCCAGTTCATCCAGCAACTGGCCTCCAGTGGCAAGCTGAAGCTGGCGGGCGACGCCTTCCAGGGCAAGCGCGTCACCTTCCACGACCCTTGCTACCTGGGCCGGGGCAACGGCGAGTACGAGGCCCCGCGGGGGATCCTCAGCGGCCTCGGGGCCAAGCTGGTCGAGATGGAGCGCAGCCGCAGCCGCTCGATGTGCTGCGGCGCCGGCGGGGCCCAGATGTTCAAAGAGCCCGAAAAGGGCAAGATGGAGGTCAACGCCCTGCGCACCCAGCAGGCCCTGGAGACCCAGCCCCAGGTCATCGCCACCGGATGCCCCTTCTGCATGACCATGATGAGCGACGGCATCAAGTACAAGGACCTCCAGACCCAGGTAGAGGTGCTCGACCTGGCCGAGATCGTCTCGCGCTCGCTCAAGCTGGCGCCCACCGACTGAGGCGCACATCCCCTGCCCGCGCGCTACCCCCGCGACTTCAGCTCCGCCCTTTCGGCGAAGGCCTTCCGCACCACGGGGCCGACGCGGAAGGGCGGCGGCTCTTGGAGCGGGCGAAGCGCCAGCCAGAGCAGGTACTCGATGTTCTTGCGGGCCCCGGCGATGGGCGCGTGGTCGAGGCCCCGCAGGCGGAAGCCCAGGCCGCGGGCCACCGCGAGGAAGCCCTCCAGCGCCCGCTCGTGCGACCGCGGGTCGTTGGCCAGCCCGCCCCTGCCCACCTGCGCGGGCCCGACCTCGAACTGCGGCTTGAACAGGGCCAGCATCTGCCCCCCCTCGGCCAGGAAGGCCGGCACGTGCGGCAGGACCTGCTCCAGCGGGATGAACGACAGGTCGGCCACCACCCAGCCCACCCGCCCGGGGCCGAGCCACTCGGGCCGGAAGTCGCGCACGTGCGTGCCCTCCCACCACGCCACCCGCGGGTCGGCGCGCAGGCTGGGGTGCAACTGCCCATGGCCGACGTCCACGCAGAAGGCCCGCGCTGCGCCATGCCGCAGGGCGCAGTCGGTGAAGCCGCCCGTGGAGGCGCCCAGGTCCAGCACGCTGGCCCCGCGGAGGTCCAGCCCGAAGGCCTGGAGGGCCCTTTCGAGCTTCAGGCCGCCGCGGCTGACGTAGGCCAGCGGGTCGGCCACCAGCTCCAGCCGGTCCTCGGGCCCGACTTTCTGGCTCGGTTTGGCGCAGACGGCCCCGTTGAGCAGCACGGCCCCTGCCAAGATGGCCTGCTTGGCCCTTTCGCGCGTGGGCAGCAGGGCACGGCCCACCAGCGCGGCATCCAACCTTTCTTTCATCGCTCGGGCGATTGGGATTCGGCCGCGAAAATAGGCAAGAGGGAGCATCCTGGCAAGGCCTCCCGCCCCAGTTTCTGCCGCTGCCGGGCATTTTTCGGGGCAGGGAAAAGCCTGTCGGCAAATAAAAATGTCCCGGAGATTTAATTTCGGTTAAAAATTTGCGGGAAATGCGCCGATCGCCTACATTTATCCATCAATGGCCAATGCCTGCGAACCTACCCATGAAACAGCACAAACTCATCATCGTGGATGACCACCAGCTCTTCCGGCACGGCCTGAGGATGCTCCTTTCGGACATGGAGAACATCGCCGTGGTGGCCGAGGCTGCCAATGGCGAAGATTTTTTGGAGTTCATCGAAAAAGAACCGGTGGACATCGCCCTGATGGACATCGCCATGCCGGGGGTGGACGGCGTGGAGGCCACCCGACTGGGCATGGCCATCAACCCCGAGATGAAGATCATCGCCATCTCGATGTTCGGCGACGAGGAATACTACTACAAGATGATCGAGGCCGGCGTCAAGGGGTTCGTCCTCAAGGACTCGGACAGCGAGGAGCTCGAGAAGGCCCTGAACACCATCATCGACGGCGGGACCTACTTCTCGCAGGAGCTCCTGCGGAGCATCATCATGAACATGGGCAACCAGAAGAACGCCCCCAAGGTCGAGAAGGAGGCCATCAAGCTCTCCAAGCGCGAGCTCGAGGTGCTCAAGCTCATCTGCGACGGCGACTCGAACGCCGAGATCGCCGACACGCTCTGCATCAGCCAGCGCACCGTCGAGCGGCACCGCTCCAACCTGCTGACCAAGACCGGGGCCAAGAACTCCATCAACCTGGTCATGTACGCCATCAAGCACAAGCTGGTGGAAATCTGACCGCGCCCGCCGCGCCCGCGAAACCCCGCCCCGCCTCCGGGCGCGGCGGGGAAGCGTCCCGGACGCCGCCGGGCTGCGTATTTCCACCCAATCGGCGCTGGGTGTTTATTGGTGGATTTTGGGTGTTTCCGCTGTTTCGCGGGGGGGCGCCGCGGACTACTTTTGCATCATCCGGAAGACAGTTCCGGCAGCCGCAAACCAACCCGCAAGCCATGAACCAGTTCGTCAGCCGACTTTCCCTCGAATCGAAGACGCAGCTCGCCGAGCTGATGCGCCGAGGCGCCTCGCAGCTCGTCCGCAAGAAGGCCCACGCCATCGTGCTGAGCTCCAAGCGCTACACCCTGGACCAGATGGCCTCGATCTTCGAGGTCGAGAAGGAGACCGTCAGCGAGTGGATCGAGCAGTGGGAGAGCAAGGGCCTCGAAGGCATCTGCCAAGGCCTGCCCTCCTTCGACCAGCCCATCCGCGAGCAAAGCCCCAGCCAAGGAAGGTTCTCGACCCCCTGAAGCCTGCGCGCCAGCCCCGCCCTGCGAAAATACCCACCCCCACACCACAAAAAGACAACCGCCATGGAACACGTCAGCAAGCTCAGCCCCGAAAGCAAGATCATCCTCACGCAGCTCATGCGCAAGTCGGCCGACACCCTGACCCGCAAGCGCGCCTGCGCCATCCTGCTCAGCTCCGAGAAGTACAGCAAGGAGAAGATCGCCCGGATGCTGGGCGAGGAGGCGTCCACCGTCGGCGAGTGGCTGGCCCGGTGGGAATCGAAGGAGAAAGGCAGCCGCCTGGTGCGCTCGGTGGGCAGGCCCAAGGACAAGCCTGTGGCGCCCCGCCCGAACGTCGGCGCGAACCGGTTCGTCGTGGGCGTCTCGGGCAAGCGGAAGGACTCGCCCTTCCTGCACGCCTTCATCGACATCATGGCCATCCTCTGAGCACGGCCCGGCAATGGCCCTCGGCCCGCGGAAGAGTGTGGAGGCTCGTCCCCAAAAAAGAGAAAGCCCGGCATGGCCGGGCTTTCTCTTTTTGTTCGGGGCCAGGCCCAAGGCCTAGGCTCATTCGCCACCCGAGGTTACGGTGTAGCGGAGCTGGTCGAAACGGCCCTCGGTGACGCTGACGGAGTTGGAGGCTCCCCAGTACCCGGTGAACTGGAAGGTCCCGGTGATGGTCTTGGCCGTGGCGTCCACCTGGGTCAGGACGATGCTGCCGGAGGTGGCCACGTAGTTGTTGGCCGTGGTGTCGTTGGCGGACTCGCGGTAGGCGGCCGTGGTCAGGGGATCGCTCATCGGGGCGATGTTGTAGGTCCCTGGCGTGGTGCCGTTGATGTTGAGCACGAGCTGCTCGCCGCTGCTCTGCGAGGTGCTGGTGGTGGCGATGATGGTCATCAACTGCCCGTTCTGGGTGGTCAGGCGGAAGTTGAAGTTCTTTTCGACGCCGTCCACCTTGCAGGACATCTTGTCGAGCAGTTGCGCGATGGTGCTTTCCTCGCCGCAACTGGATGCGCCCACGACCAGGGCCAGCATCAGAATGAGGGACTTGAATCTTGAAGTCATGTTCAAACGAATTTAATGAAGGATGAATGAATGGATTGAAATGCGGTTTCTGTCGCGTACAAGAAAACTTGTGGAGAGTACCGGGAAACATCGAGCCAAAAGTAAGCAAAATCCGCGCCTAATGGTTTGTCGCCGCGGCGATTGCGCTCCCGGACTCCGGCCTCGGGGTGGAAAGTCGTCCATGGGCATCCTCTGGCATCCGGCGAGCGGGCGGAACTATTTCGTAATTTTGGCGTGTCGGCGGGCGTTATCGAGACACCCCGCGGACGCCCTGCCAAAACCAAGACGCGCACCGGCGGCCCAAGGTTGCCCCTCATCCCCAAAAACCATCCTATGAAAAAGTTCGAACTCCATTGGCAAATCCTGATCGCCCTGGTCGCCGGGGTGCTCTTCGGCATCTACGGTACGGAGCATGTGGCCTATGTGACATGGATGGGCGACCTGTTCATGCGGGGGCTGATGATGGTCATCGTGCCGCTGACCCTGACCTCGATCGTCTCGGGCGTGGCCAACATCGGCAACGCCAGCAACCTTGGCCGTCTGGGCGCGAAGACCTTCGGCTACTACATCTCCAGCAGCCTGCTGGCCATCTTCACGGGCCTGTTCTTCGTCAACCTCATCGCCCCGGGCAGGAACGCCGACCTCAACCTGATCGAACCGGTGGAGAACATGGTCGTGGGCGACTCGGGCACCTTCCTCCAGACGCTTTTGAACATGGTCCCAACCAACATCTTCAAGGCATTCATGGAAGGTGACATGCTGGCCATCATCCTCTTCGCCATCCTGTTCGGGTTCTTCATCACCCAGGTCAACGACAAGTACAGGCACCACATGACGGATTTCTTCAACGCCGCCGGCGAGGTGATGATGAAGATAACCATGTTCGTCATCCAGTTCACGGCCTTCGGGGTCTTCGGCATCGTATCGGGCGTGATCGCGGAGAACATCGAAAACCTGAACCAGATCGCCGGCAGCGTGGGGCTCTACATGGCCACCGTCCTGCTCGGCCTCTTCGTACACTCCTTCATCAGCCTGCCCCTGATCCTGCGCTTCATGGCCAAGGTGCGCCCCTTGGCCCACTTCAAGATCGTCCGCAACGTGCTGCTGACGGCCTTCTCCACCTCGTCCTCCAGCGCCACGCTGGCCCTGAACATGGAGGCCATCGAAAGGAAAGCCGGCGTGTCGAACAAGATCACCAGCTTCACGCTGCCCCTGGGCGCGACCATCAACATGGACGGCACGGCCCTCTACGAGCTGGTGGCCACGATGTTCATCGCCCAGGCCTACGGGCAGGACCTCGGGGTGGCCGACCAGCTCATCGTGGCCTTCACGGCGCTGCTGGCCTCCGTCGGGGCCGCCGGCATCCCCATGGCGGGCCTGGTCATGATCACCATCGTCCTGACGGCCGTGGGGCTGCCCCTCGAGGGCGTCGGCCTCATCCTGGCCGTTGACCGCATCCTCGACATGTTCCGCACCACCGTCAACATCCTCAGCGACGGCTGCGGGGCCGTCCTGGTGGCCAAGTCCGAAGGCGAGGCCCTCAACCCCAGCTACGACCTGCACCAGCCGCCCGCGCACGAACAGCGCTGAGCCACCGAAAAACGCCGCCCCGAAGCCCGCCGCCCTGGCCGCGAACGCGTAAATTTGGGCCGCAACCCCCAACGCAGCCCGCATGAAAAGGAAGCTCGAGGCCTTCGAAGAGTTCGCCCAGTCGCTCTACCCGCACGAGGTCCACTACCTGGTCCGAGAAAACCAGTTGGCCGACCCCCAGAAGCTTGAGATCCTCAAGCTCGTGGAGTACAACAGCCGCTTCCCCGAACGGCGCGTCGAGTACGACCCCGGCATCGACAAGCGGAAGTACTCCCACCTCAAGCAGTGGATGGCCGAGCGCCTGCAAGCCCTCGACGTGGACCGGCAGTTCCTCTGGCTGCACGAGCTGGAGGCCCGCCTGCTGACCGACACCCTCGAGCCCAGCCAGGAAAAGGCCCTGCTCCGGCGCCTGCGCGAGGCCGACCCGCGGGAGTACTACTTCAACCGCCTCTACGAGCTGGCCCAGACCCTGGGCGACCACCTGCTCATCCGCGGCCGCGACCAGAACCACCGCGCCGTGGGCGAGTTCCTCCAGGCCCACCACGCCAGCTACCTCCGCTCGAGCCAGACCAACCGGCTGCTGCACCTGGCCAGCCGCGACATCATCCGGCAGCAGGACGAGCCCGCCGCCGCGCTGCACTGGGAGCCTTTCCTGCGCGAGAAGTTCCGCGACGAGAGCCTGGACGCCTTCACCCGGTACAGGGCCGTCATCCGGCTGATCTACGCCCTGCACAACCAGCGGCGCTTCGACCAGTTGGAAAAGCTCACCGACGAGCTCGGCAAGGCCCTCAAGGATCCCCGCTTCTACTCCAAGCGCGTCCTGGCCAACTTCTACGCCAACCGCTGCATCATGTACACCCAGCGCGGCAAGCTCGACCTGGCCGTCTCCAACGGGATGCTCTCCATCCGCCAGAAGAACGCCGACCACCTCTTCTACCTCAACCACCTCTGCCGGGCGCTGCTCCGGCAGGGCAAGGCCCCGCAGGCCCTGGGCCTGCTCCAGGCCGCGCAAGGCCACCAGCGCGACACCAACAGCTTCCACGACAGGCTCGCCTACACCACCCTGCTCCTGCGCGCCCTCGAGGCCGTCGGGAAGGCCCGGCAGGCCGAGAGCCACGCCGAGTCGTTCCGCGACGCCTACCGCAAGGAAATCTTCGAAAGCCGATGGCAAGCCTTCTACAAGGCCTACCTGGGAGCGCTGTTCCGGCAAGGCAAGCACGACAAGGCCCTCCGCGAGATACGGCGGGCCGAGCTCGTGGCCCACGAGCGGGCGCTGGCCGGCCGCCCGGGGCACCTGCCCCTGGTCGAGGCCCTGGCCTGTGGCGCCGCCCTGGCCGACGGCGAGCTGGAGCCCGCGCAGGCCCGCGCCAAGGTGGCCTCGCTACTGCCCGGCCTCGCCCCCGAGGCCAGGGAGGCCCTGGCCTCGGCCCTCGAGCCCCATTTCCCAGAGCTGGCCAGGACAGCCCGCGGCGGCGAGGGTCAGGCGTAGATCTCCGACGGAGGCTCCGCCGACGCGATGCCCCGCGCCTCCAGCAGGTCCACCAGCAGCGCCCCAAGGCCCAAGGCGCGCTCCAGGACGGGCAGCTCCGAGACCGCGCCCCGCAGGACGATGTCCACCAGGTCGTGCTCGCTCGGGAAGCTGTGGTAGAAGTCCGAATCCAGCACATAGACCCCCTCCGGCTGCAGCGCCCAGACGGCCTTGAGCAGGTCCTCCCGCCCCAGGAACACGTCCAGGAACTCCTCGGGCGCGGCAGACAGCCGGTAGCTCTCGTCGAACAGCGCGTTGCCCGTCTTGCGGCCCTTGAAGCCCAGCCACTCGAAGGCCTTCGAGAGGAGGCCCCGCCGCGCCAGGGCGAAATGCTGCGAACGCGCGGCCCGGAAGGGCACCAGCACGTGCGTGTCGTACTGGAAGTCGTGGCCCGGGCGGCGGTAGGTGGACAGGACCAGCGGCCACTGGCGGTAGCTTATCCGCACCTGACCTGCCGCCCACGCGCTCTCCTGGAACTCCCCTCCCATGCGCTCGGCCAGCTCGCGCCAACTCTGCAGGCGCTCGCGGCTGAAAAGTCTCTCATCCAACGACATGTCTTCTTCCTTTTTGGGTTTGGAAAATCGAACGGTTGTCCCAAAAATACCCTTTTCCGGCTCCCCGCCCACCAAGGTTTTGTTTTTGGGTGAAGGCCGGCAAACCCTCCGCAGAACCAGCCCTTTCGGCCCAGAACAAGGCAACCGAAAGTTTTGCCGTATGGCGGCGGTTGCTACGCGTGCGGTTCATCCCGCAAAATGATTTGTCGGTATCCCGACAAATCCCTTCTTTCGACTTCGTTCGAAGCCAATAAACACAAGTCATTAAAAATCAATACAAAAAAAGAATCTTTTAATATTTCAAGATTAAATAGTATAAAAATGAGTGAGTATAAATACCCAATTTCACATAAGTAGATTACGCCAAAATAACGTGTATTATCCGCCAACTGATTTGGGTGTTTTGCCTGATAACTTAGCCCGCTAGGCAATCTATATTTGCTGAAGATAACCCCCCACCCACCCAAACCCCACCCCACCATGAAATTCGTATCGAGAATGAGCCCCATGGAGCGCGAAGCCCTGACCTCCCTGATGGAGAAAAGCGAATCGCACAAGATCCGCAAGCGCGCGCACGCCATCATCCTGAGCAGCAAGATGTACAAGATCGACCAGCTCGCCGGCATCTTCGATGTCGATCGCGACACGGTGAGCGACTGGATCAACCGCTGGGAGAACCACGGCCTGGACGGGCTCAACGACGCCCCGCGCTCCGGACGCCCCCGCTCGACCCGCAAGGCCAAGAGCACGGCCGAAGAAACGGCGCAACGCCCCAACGAGGCCGGCACGTCCGGAGCCTTGAAGGCCATAGGCCAGAAAGAGGTGGCCTAAGGGCTTAGGAAAGCCCCGCTGGCAAAGGTGGAGGGCGTAGCCCAATTCCCAAAAGCCGCGCCCGTCCTGCCCAAAGCGGCAAGACGGGCGCGGCTTTTCCCGGCTTCGGCCAAGTTCAAGAAGAAGCCGCGCCCCAGGGAAAGGGACGCGGCTTCGCAGGTCTTGGGCGGGTCAGGAGACGAAGCTGGCGCGCACCTGGCTGACGATCTTGTGGAAGTCCTCGAGCTGCTTCTCGGTTATCTCGGTGCCGGTCATGCCCTCGAAAAAGGGCTTGAGCTTGGCGAGCTCCGTCTGCACCGACTGCACGTTGGCGTCGTCGGCCATGTTGGCCTCGAGGATGCCGAGCAGCTTGTCGAACGAGTCCTTCTGGCTGGCGAGCACCTTGCGGAGCTCGGCGTTGTTGCGGGCGGTGATGGCCAGCTCGGAGGCCAGGAAGGCGCCCTCGGTCCAACTGCCGGCCACGACCAGCAGGGAGAGGTTCTCGTTGCCGTTCTGGTTCAGGTACTTGTAGGTGTCGTAGAATGAGTCGGTGATGATGGCCACCAGCGAGTCCTTGTTCTCGAGGTTGCTCTCGATGCGCTCGGGCAGGTCCTGGTTGTAGGCGCTGGAGATGGAGAGCTCGTCCATGAGGCGCTGGGTGACCTCCATGTACTGCATGGTCTCCTGGGTCTGCTGGTAGGTGCTGGCGTAGCTCAGGTCAGCGCTGTAGATGCCCAGGTTCAGGGCGCGCTGGCGGTCGGTGAGGTACTTGTCCACGTTGGCCGCCGGGTTGGTGATGCTGACGATGTAGCTGGCGCCGGACTGGTTGAGCATCTGGGTGAGGTCGAAGGAGGTGGGCAGCGGGTAGGCCTCGTCCACTACTTGGCGCAGGTCTTCCTTGTCTTCCGGGATCTCGGTCATGGTCTGGGCCGAATCCTGGCCTTCCTGCCCTTCGTGGCCGGAACCACAAGAAGTGGCCAGAAGAAGCGCGGCCGCTGCCATGCTGGCCAGCGGCAAGCGGGTGAGAATGAAGGACTTTTTCATCTTGATCGGTTTTTTTTAATTAAAGGTGAACGCCAAAGATAGGCCGTTTGGGGGAAAACGCAAAGCCCGGCGCGCCGGCAGGCGGCCCGGCTCAGTGCGTCGAGGTCATGCGCTCGTCCACCACCAGGATGAAGTCGGCCAGGCCCTTGTTTTCGGGGTCGAGGCTCTGGAGCTGGCTTTGCAGGACGGTGGTGACGACCAGGTGGCGCAGGCCGGGGCGCTGCTGCTCGATGTGCCAGACGATGCCCTGGTGCCGGTCGGAGTGGAATGAGCCGTTGAAGTGCAGGAAAACCTGGCCGGGGCTCCAGGCCTTGAGGATGAAGTGGGCCATGGTGGCGTCCTTGAGGGCCTGCGACTTGGCGAAGTTCTCCGAATCGTGGCCAGGCATCATGGCGCCCATCTGGATCATCTCGGCGTAGCATCCCAGCCCGGGATCGAAGCGCAGGGGCAGGGGCGCCATATAGGCCTTCGAGGTCTCGGGGAAGGCCTCCAGGGCCTGCTCGCCCTTCTTGAACATCACGGAAGCGTAGCGGCGGGGCACGTTGGTGGCCACGAAGCGCAGCCCCTTCTCGGCGGCGAACTGCACCAGCGGGCGGTAGTCGGTGGCGTAGTTGGGCCACAGCCGGGCCTCCTCCTCGAACTTGCCCTCCTCGATCAGCCCGGCCAGCATCTCGTCGAGCAGGAGCTGGTTGTCGGCCTCCAGCATCTCGGCGCCCATGAGCAGCCCCTTGCCATCGAGGGCCTCGAGCCTTTGCGCCAGGAGCAACTGCATCCAGTGGGCCAGCGGGTTGTCGTGCAGCTCGCCAAAGAAGACCATGTCGCTCTGGGCGGCCTTGGCCACGAGCTGCTCGAAGTCGGCGGCGCGGCCCTGCCCGTCGAACAGGGCGAAGGCGGCGGGGTTCTGGGCCGTGGCGGCCGTGGCGCCGACGACCAGGGAAAGCAAAAGGACAAGAGGTTTCTTCATCGGAAGGGGTTGGGGTTTAGAGCCAGGGGCCAGGCTCCTGGGTTTCAGCCGAAGTAATAGCTCAGCGTGGTGAAAAGCTCCTCGGGGTTGATGGGCTTGGAGAGGTAGCTGTCGCATCCGGCCTCGAGGATGAGGTCCTTCTCGTCGGCCATGGCGTAAGCGGTCTGGGCGATGATGGGCAGTTGCGGCTTGAGGGCCTTGATGTGCTTGGTGGCCTGGTAGCCGTCCAGGATGGGCATCTTGATGTCCATGAGCACCAGGTCGATGGAGGAATCGGCCTTGGCGGTGGCCACGGCCTGCTCGCCGTTCTGGACCCAGGTCAGGCGCGCCCGGGTGTTCTTGAGCAGCTCCATGAGGAAGTCGAAGTTGGTCTTCTCGTCCTCGGCCACCAGCACGTGGCGCTTCGACCAGTCGAACGAGCTGATGTCCAGGGCCTTCTTTTCGAGCAGCTCGTCGTGGCTGGGGTCTTCGGCCAGGTCGAGGGGGTGGGTGAACCAGAAGGTGGAGCCGACGCCCTCGGTGGAGTCGGCGGAGATGGTGCCGCCGAGCATCTCGACCAGGCTCTTGGAAATGGCCAAGCCCAGGCCGACGCCCCGGAAGAGCTCCTTGTTGCTGCGCTCGGCCTTGCGGAACCGGGTGAAGATGTGCGGGAGTTGGTCGCGGGCGATGCCGATGCCGGTGTCCTTGACGAAGAACTCGAGCATCGCCCCCACTGGCCTGAAGCCGAAGGTGATGCTTCCTTCCTTGGTGTATTTCAGGGAGTTGCTGAGCAGGTTGGTCAGCACCTGGCGCAGGCGGATGGAGTCGGTGACCAGCAGGTTGTCCTCCATCTGGGGCGGAATATCGACCACGAACTCCAGCCTGGCCTTGTCCTTCTGGGTCTTGAGCTCGTTGAACGAGGCGGCCAGCTCCTGCAGCAGCCGGCTGACCTTTGTCTTCTGCTTCTTGATCTCGATCTGGTTGGCCTCGATCTTGGAAATGTCGAGGATGTCGTCGATGAGCTGCAGCAGGGACTCGATGTTGCGGTTGATGTGGTTGACGTAGTTGCGCTTGGACTCGGCGCTGACCTCCTGCGTGGCCAGCAGGTAGGCGAAGCCCGCGATGGCGTTCATGGGCGTGCGGATCTCGTGCGACATGTTGGCCAGGAAGGCGGACTTGAGGCGGTTGGCCTCCTCGGCCTTCTCCTTGGCGCGCTTGAGGTCGATGGTCCGCTCGTTGACCATCTGCTCGAGGTGGTGCCGGTGCCTTTCGAGCTCCTCGTTCTTGCGCCGTACCTCGGCGGTGCGCTCCTCCACGATCTGCTCGAGGTTGGCGTTGTAGCGCTCGAGCTTGTCGTTGGCCTGGGTGAGGTCCTTGACCAGGGTGCGGTTCTCCTTGTTGAGCCGGTAGGACTCCAGGGCGTTGTCGATGGTGACCTTGAACTCGTCCTTGTTCCAGGGCTTGGTGACGTAGCGGTACACCCGGCCTTGGTTGATGGCGTTGATGATGGCCTCCACGTCGCTGAAGCCGGTCAGGATGATGCGGATGATCTCGGGGTAGAGCTTGGCGGTGTTGGCCAGGAACTCGACTCCGGTGATGTTGGGCATGCGCTGGTCGGAGATGATCAGCTTGATTTCGTGGTTCTTTAGTATCTCCATCCCCTCCTCGGCCGAGGTGGCCAGGTGGATCTTGTAGAACTCCATGAAGGTGAACTTGAATACGGTGAGGTTGTCCTCCTCGTCGTCCACGTAGAGGATATGGTCTTTTTCCTTTTTAGGCTTGCTCATGGTGGGGGCTCGTGCTTCTGTTCGATGGGGGGTGATTTTCCTTGGCAAAGTGTCGAAATTTATGAAAAGGCGTCCACTTTCCAAAAAACAAGACCAACAAAACGCGCCAGAAAGCGAACAGCCCGTGGCCAGAAGGCCACAGGCTATTGGTTTCCAGGGCGATACGTCGATTCTGCCGCACGGGTGAGCGCCTCAGGGCGACTGCTTGTCGCCTTGTATCAGGTCCAGCACGTCCTTGTCGGTCCGGGCTTGCGGGCAGAAGTTGGTGAACTCGGTCCAACCCTGCGGGTCGATGGCCAGGCCCCCGCGCAGGAATTCGAGCGACAGGGCGCGGTCGTCGGCCAGGAAGCAGTAGGCGGCCAGCCGGTAGAGCAGCGGAGCGTTCTTCGGCAGGGCGAGCAGGGCCTCCATGAGCAGGTCGCGGGCCGCCTGGGCCTGCCCCTGCTTGACCAGCAGCAGCGAGTAGTTGAGCCAGGCCTCGTGGTCCTGGTCGTCGAGGGCCAGGTTGCGCTGGAAGGCGCGGATGGCCTTCTCGTGCTGCCCGGCGTGGGCGTAGGCGTTGCCCAGGGCGTTCCAGTAGTCGGCGATGTACTCGTTGATCTGGGCAGCCCGCTCGAAGTGGTGGATGGCGTCCGGGTAATTGCCCTTCGAGAAGTGGACCATGCCCAGGCCATGCCAGGCGTCCGAGAAGTTCTTGTCGAGCGAGATGGTCTTCTGGTAGTAGGTAACGGCCCGGTCGGGGTAGCCCATCTTGTCGTAGCAGTCGCCGATGTAGCAGAAGGCCTGCGAGTTGTCCTCCTCCAGCTCGATGTATTCCTTGTAGCACTGGATGGCCGGAGGATACTGCCCGGCATGGACCAGCGAGTTGGCCTTGTTGAAGTGCGCGTAGGCGTGCTTGTCGTTCAGGGCCAGCACGAAGTCGTAGCACTCGATGGCCTTGCCGTACTGCTGGAGGCGGTTGTGGACGATGCCGAGGTTGTACCAGGCCGACTCGGAGAAGGGGTCGCGGTCGAGGAACATGTTGTAGTAGCGGATGCTCAGCTCGAGGCTCTCCTGGCGCTGGTGGCAGTAGGCCAGGTCGTAGAGGGCCTGGGCGTGGTCGCCGTTGAGGGCGACGGCCTTGCGTAGCATCTCGATGGCCTCGCCGTAGTGGCTGTACTGCTCGTACAGCGAGGCGATCTGGTAGAGCATCTCCTCCTCCTCGTCCGAGCCCAGCGACAGGGCCTTGTCGAACTGCGAGCGGGCCATGTCCTTGTGGCCCAGGTGCAAGTAGGCGGCGCCCTTGTTGATGTAGATCTCGCTGTTGGAAGGCTCCAACTGCTCGATGGCCTCCAGCAGCTCGATGCTGCGGACATCGTGGCCGTTTTCCAGCAGCACCTGGGCGTGCCGCAGCTTCATCTCCACCGAGTGCGGGTGCAGGGCCATGCCGTGGGCAACGGCCAGGTCCGCCTTCTCGAAGTCCTCGCTGTCCAGGAAATGGTTGATGATGGCCTCAAGCTCCACCACGTCGAAATATGCCTTCCGATTCGCCTCGAGCATCTGCTCGAACCGCTCGGCCAAGGCCAGCACCTCGGTTTGCTCGAAATGGAGTTCGTGTTCGTTTTCCATAGGGACCTATTGTCGTTCCAGTCAGTGCAAAGCTAAGAAAATGTGCCAAGCCCTCAAGCCGTCGCTTAAACATTTGGCATTTGTGAAGCCATTTTGCCGGAAAACTTTTTTACCAACTTTTTTTTCTCAAAACTTTTTCGTAGGTAAAACTGCAAATCTTCGTGCTTTATTGCAAGGCCCTCGGCACGTGGGCAAAATCGGCACCGCGAAAAAGACCGGCAAGCCATATGCTGCAAAACATGTTTTCAGAAACCGATTCCGCGGCCTGTCAAGCCCCGGCGGCGGCCTTTTCGAGGCCCTCGGCTTCTGGCCATGCCCAAGCAAGGCAATTTCCGAGCCACAGAACCGCCGCCCCTCAGGGCGCCGCGGCGTGGGCGGGCACCGTGAAGCTGAAGACGCTGCCACTGCCCAGCTCCGAGCTGACCCAGATCTGGCCGCCGTTCTTCTCGACAAACTCGCGGCAGAGGACCAGGCCCAGGCCGCTGCCCTTCTCCTTGTTGGTGCCCGGCGTGCTGAACTGCTCGTCCACCCTGAAAAGTTTTCCGATGCTCGGCAGATTGACGCCCAGGCCGTTGTCGCTGACCTCGACCAGCACGCTGTCGCCCAGCGAGCAGGCCTCGACCAGCACCGTTCCCCCGCTGGGCGTGAACTTGATGGCGTTGGTGCTCAGGTTCCGCAGCACCGTTGCCAGCATGTTGCGATCGGCGAGGGCCAGCAGCTCGTCGGGGCAGTCGTCGAGCAGCTCCACGCCCTTGCCTTCGGCCATGTTTGAAAGTAAACTGGTATTTTCCTCCAGCAGCTCGCGCAGGCTGACCCGCTCGGGTTTCCACTCGATCTGGCCTGCCTGCGACCGCGACCAGACCAGCAGATTCTGAAGCAGGTTGTACCCGTTCTGGGCCGAGTCCTTCAGCCCTCCCAGGGCCCGGCGCATCCGGTCGGGGCTGAGCTTCTCGCCGAAGGCCAGCAGGTACTCCGAAGTGGTCAGCAGGGTGGCGAAGGGGTTCTTCAGGTCGTGGGCGATGATGGAGAAAAACTTGTCCTTGCTGGCCACGGCCTCGCTCAAGGCCTTTTCCTTCTGCCGGAGCTCGCGCAGCGTGGCCGTCAGCTCGGCGTTCTGGAGCTTGGCCTTCTGGTTGCTTTCGAGCAGGGCCAGGCGGTCTTTGCGGCGCAGCCTGACCACCCCGAGCAGGACCAGCATGGCCGCGGCCACGATGCCGAAGGCCGCGAGCAAGGCCAGCCGCGCCTGCTTCTCGGCATCCACCCGGGCCTGGAGGCGCAGCTCGCGCTCGCGCTGCTGGGCCTGAAGCTCCCGGCGCGAGCGCTCGATCTGCTCGCGGGTGCGCAGTTGGCCCACGCGCCAGGCCTCGGACTTGCTGAAAAGGCTGTCGCGCTCGCGCAGGTAGTCGCTCTGGCACTGGTAGGCCTCCTGGTGGCGCCCCTGGGCGGCGTAGGCCTGGGCCAGCACCCGCGAGGCCTCCTGCCGCAGGTCGAAGGCCTCGAGCGAGTCGGCCAGCTCCAAGGCCCTCTCGCACAGACCAGTGGCCGCCTCGGCCTCGCCCAGCGACAGGCGCAGGCCGCCCAGGCTGCTCAAGGCCATGCTCAGGCTCGCCGCGTCGCGGGTCTCGCCCGCCAGCTCCAGGCTCCGCCGGAAATGCTCGGCGGCCTTGTCCATCTGCCCCAGGGCCTGGTAGGTCGCCCCCAGGTTGTTGTGGTAGATCGGCAGCCAGAAGTAGTTGCCCACCGCGTCGTTGGCCGCCAGCGCCCTCTGGTAGCAGCGCAGGGCCTCCGGCAGTCGGCCTTGCTCGCGGTAGGTCTCACCCAGGTTGTTGTAGGTGGCCGCCAGGCCCAGCTTGAAATCCGCCCGGCGGCTTTCCGCCAGGGCCATCCGGTACAGCCGCTCGGCGGGCTCAAATTCCTCCAGGAAGAAATGGACATTGGCTAGGCGGCTCATGGCCAGGGCCTTGCCCTTGGGGTCATCCACAAGCCGATAGACCCGAAGGGCCAGCAGGAAGCGCTCGTAGGCCAGGGCGTAGCGGTTGGAGCGCAAGTAGGCCAGGCCCGAGAGGTTGATGGCCTCGGCGGCCAGCTCCGGGCGCAGCGCGCGCAACGCGCCAGCCAGCGAGGCTGACGAAACGTCCAGCAGGGAGTCGAACTCGGACTGCGGGAGCTTCTCGGACGGCACAAGCTGGAAGTCCAGGCCCTCGTCCCAAGGCCCAGCCTGCGCCCAAGCGGGCAAGGCCATGGCCAGCCAGGGCAACAGCAAGGCCAGGACGCGGGCGAATTTCGTGACGGAGGCGATGCGCATGGGAATCAGTCGAATAGAAGAAAACGCTGGCGCGAAGATCAGGAAAAACCGTTAATCTGATCCTCCAGGGCCCGGCGGACCGAGGCGACGGATTTGCCCTCCGACAGGCCGAGCAGGAAGGGCGTGGCCGCGTCGAGCACCGATAGCACCATCGCCAGGGCCTCCACCAGCGGAGCCAGGCTCTGCGAGGCGTCGCGCGGGGCCGAGAAGCCGTGCCGGAAGCAGAGCTTGTCCTCACGATCGAGCATCAGGCTGCCGAAGCCGAGCTGGAGATTCAGCAGGTTCAGCAGCTCCAGCAGCTCGGCCCGCCGCGCGGGAGGCTCGAACTGGAAATGAAGCAGCAGTTGCAGCGGCAGGACGCTCTCGAGCTCGTCCACCTCGAAGGGCGAGAAGTAGAAGCGGGCCACCGTGGGAAGGCCGAGCCGCTCGGCCGGGATGCGCAGGAAGAGCATGTGCGGGTCCTCGGAGTTCGAGGCCTCGGTGAGCTGGACCTCGAAGCCGTTGGCCTCCAGCGTCCGGGACAGCCGGTCCAGTTCCACCAGGTGGGTGGCTTGTGTCAGGTTGGTAGGCATTTTCAGGGGTTGGATGAAGGTTCGAGAAGCTCCAGGATGAGGTCCCAATGCAGTTCGAAGGTGTCGAGGTTGTGCAGGAGCAGCCGCTCGAGACGCGAAGGACTCAAGGGCTCCTGGGCCAGGTCGAGGGCCGACCGCAGCCGAAGCTCGCCATCGTGGGCGTCGAGCTCGAAATTGGAGCGGCGGAGCTGGTAGTTGATGTCCATCAGCCGCTGGCAGAGCTCCTTCTGGAGCTTCGGGGGAACCTTGCGCGGCAGGATGGAGTAGCAGGCGCATATCTCGGCGCTCTCGTCCACGAAGACCAGGCCCCGCCAACTGCGCCCGCCGCGCTGGTGCCGCAGGGCGTAGAGCTGGTCCGAGTGGCGCTCGTAGGCATAGCCCAGCGTCTGAAGCGTCTCGGCCACGACATTGTGCATGAGCGCGCGCACCTCGCGGGCGATGCCTTTCCAGAGCGTCTTGTAGTAGTGTTTGACCAGCCGCGTGCCCCCGGCACCTTCCACCGGCACCATCTGGGCCACGTTCAGCGCCAGCCAGTTCTCCGTGGGCCGCAGCAGCGCCTCGTCGGGCTGGCCGCTGTCGAAGATCGTCTTCAGGCCCCGGACCCGCAGGCTCGGCAGCACCGTGTCCGAGACCCGCGAGCGCAGGGCCAGCTCCAGCAGCACCGGAACCCCGGGCACCAGCTTCGAGAGCGAGTACTCGTCCCGGATCGGGCTCAAAAGGCAGAACCATTCTTGCCGATCCACTTCCACGAAATCCTCGTATTCCAGCTCCAAGATGGCCACCAGCCGCTCCCGCCCATCGGGCATGGGGCGGCAAAGCAAGTCGCGCACCGCGACCGCCAAGTGGCCGCCTTCCGGCGTGGTCAGGTATGTCGTCCTGGGCGTTTCCATAGGGGTCTTCACCCAAAGATAAGCAAAGCCTCGACAAACAGGCCAAACCGACAGCAGCCGACTTTCGCGCAAGGGCCCGGCCCACTCGCCCCAGCAGACCTCTGGCGGATAAAACTTTTCGAATCTCGCACAAACCGACCGCGAAATTGGCGGAAAACCGACAGAGGTAAGCAGCTTTCTATGATCGGGTCAAGTCATTCTTTTCCAGATGTTTAAGTACCATAATGAGCAATCAGCCTACGCAGAACATACCCGATTTCTATTTCTTGCCCTTCGGTTTTCACCCAGATGTAATTGGGTGTTCGTATCGACGCGGATTGGGTGTTCGGACGCTCAAAAAGGCCTGGCGGGAGGGCTAATTTCGCGTCAGTTCTTCGGCCCACCCTGGCCGGCAAGCCCAACAGACCCCCGCCCCCACCAACCAACCCCCTGAAACCATGCGCTACGTCAAGAAACTCAGCTTCCACGAGAAAGTGAACCTGTCCGAGCTCATGCGCTCGGACGAAAACCACAACGTCCGCAAGCGGGCACACGCCATCCTGCTCAGCGACAAGCAGTACAAAATAGACGACATCGCCAACATCTTCGAGGTGGACCGCGACACAGTCTGCAACTGGCTCAACCGCTGGGAGACCGAGGGCTTCGACGGCCTGGACGACAAGCCCCGCTCGGGCAGGCCGCGCAAGACCCGCGACCTGCTCAACCGCTGAGGCCCTTGTCGCGGTTGCGCAGCCTCGAGCCGCGCAGGTACTTGTTCAGCATGTCGATGCTGCGGCCCAGGGCCTCGGACGCCTGGGCCTTGCCTCCATATTCGCGGATAGCCCACTCCACCATCCTAAGCTCGTACTCGGCCACCATCTCGGTGTGGGTCAGCCCCCGCTGGAACAGCCCGTGAGCGTCGCTGGTTTCGGCCGACGCGGAGTCGAAGCGGCGGTAGTACGACAAGGCCTTCTCAATGGCCTCCCGCGACCCCTTGCTTTCGTGGTAGAAGGCATGGACGTAGGCGGCGAGCTTTTGCAAGTCGCGGAAATTGCCCCGCAGCTCGTCGTTCTTCAGGAAATCCTCCAGCTCTTCGCTCCAAATGTCCAGCGGGCTTTCTTCGGAAATCCGCTCCCAGACATCTTTCCAGTAGCGGCGCAGGTCGTCCCGGCATTGGCGCAGCGGCGGCACTTCCACCACCATGCTGGCCACGCGGTCGTAGAAGTCCAGGTCCAGCCGCGCGAGCAGCTCCTCCTGGCGCAGGTTGCTGGCCGAGACCAGGCGGAAGTCGCAGGCCAAGTCATTGCTCCCGCCGATGGGGCGATACTTCCGCGTCTGCAAGACCTGCAACAGCATCCGCTGCAAGGGCTTCGATAAGTCTTGGATCTCGTCCAAAAACAAGATTCCGCCGTCCTTGAATTTCCCCAAGATGCCCTCCTTGTCCGCGTCGGCCCCCGTGAACGAGCCTCTGGTGTGCCCAAACAGCTCGCTGCGCAAAAGCTCTTGGCTAAACAGCCCGCAGGCGAGCTCCTCGTAGGGCAGCGGCTTGCCTTCGCGCTTGTTGGCCAGGCTGTTGGCAAACTGCCGCAGGTAGGTTGACTTGCCCGTGCCGCGCTCGCCCAGCACCAGCATGGGCACGCCGGGCACCGACAGAAACAGCTTGATCAGGCCCTCGGCCTCGCGCCGCGCGGGCGAAAGCGTCTGGCTCGTGTCCAAGGCCGGGGCCAGCTCCTTGTTCTTCTTGTCGAGCAGCACCCCCAGGTACTCGCGGGGCTTGAAGGCGATGGGGAAGAGCTGGGATTTCCGCTCCTCGCGCACCCACTGCCCCGACCACAGCCGCGTGTAGCTGGGCAAATAGCCCATCGAGTTGAGCATCAGCCAAACCACCTGCATCTGCGGAGTCCCTGGCGAGATGTTGATGTGCAAGATCGTGTTCTCGAGGTTGTAAAGATTTTGCTTGAGAAACTCCGAAACCTTCGAGAAAATCGACTCGTAATCGACAACCCGATCGATGGAAAGCAAGCGCATCTCAATCTTCGGGACAGGCAGGACGCGCTCGGCGATCTCGCGACATTGCCGCAAACGCTTCACCCGCTCCTCGCTGGCAATGGCCTTTTCCGAGCCCTCTTCGGATTGTTTTTCAGCCTCCTTCGAGGCGTCCGAAAAACGCTTCTTGCCCAGGAAAACATCCAGCTCCAACTGGTTCTGGTGGCTCAGCTTGTCGTGGAGCAAGTAGATGACCTTTCCCAAAGTTGGGACTTCCGCGCCTGGCTTCGCCTTGGCTTCCTCAGCGATTCGCTCGTTGAGCATCCGGACGGTGTCCGCCGTTACCACGAAGCCCGTGTTGCGCGCGTCCCATGTCAGAAGGATATGTTGTTGTTTCTTGGCCATCTTGGAGCACGAAAATAGCCTTTTCTTGGGTTTGGCCCGCATTTCCAACAATCGATCCAAAAATTCGCGCGAAAGGCTGAAGGATGCCCCGCCTCCGCCTTGGGCCACCAGAAGCCGCGACGGCGTGCCGATCGTACTTCGAACTTTTCTTGTTTTTTCCATCAGACCGAAATTTTTGAATGCTGTTTTCTCACCCTAGAATCAAAGCCTTCATCGGAGTAGCGGAAAAACGCCGTAACAATCACCCCCGAGTCGTAAACCACGTAGGCGTACTCGGCTTTTTCGCATTGCCACGCTTCGCAGGCTCCTGCGCGCAGGGCGTCTTCCAAGCCCTTGACATCCAGCACGGCCTGCCGTCTTGTCTGCCCAACATGGTTGCCCCCGTGGATGCCCTGCCGCAAGCAGAACTCAACCAATGCCAGCGGGAACTTGTGCTGTTCGCGTCTCCTTTCGAGATGTTTTGAAAGAAACAACTCAAGCCAGCAGCCTTGCTTTCCGATCAAAATCCTGTTCACATTTCTCATTTTGGGAAATGATGCCATGATGTTCTTGTAATTTTCCATGATGTTTCAAGGATAAGGTTTCAAGCAACTAGAGACACGGGCTCTACACGGGCCGAGTAAAGGCCTTCGCGGTCGATGAACTTCTGGAAACTGCAACTCACCTGGCGCAGAGCCTGCTCGACGCCTACCTCCAGGATGGGGCTCGAATAGCTGTGCCGCCCCAGCGTGTTGTCGAAAAAGCGGCCTAGGGAATCCACCATCACGTAGGAGCCCGTCATGGCCTCGTTGTCCTCGGGCACCATCTTGACGGCCCCGGCCAGCGCCGACGCATTGCGCGCACAATAGCGGACGAAGGCCTCGGGCGCCACGCCGACCTGCTCGAACTGCGCGTCGTTCTGACCTTCTACCCGCAAGGCCTGAAACACCTTCCAGCGGAAAGGCCGCAGCTTCGCGATGGTCGGCGCCAAAAGGTAACTATTTAGGTCATCTCGCATTTGACGGAAAGGAAGTTGTGGCCGTCAAAAGTGTTTTTGAGCTCCCTGAAAATGTTTCTTCCC
>JAIFMG010000065.1 GCA_020048645.1 Bacteroidota bacterium
GCCCACAACCACCCCGGCCGCCTTGGCATCGCTTTTGCCACAGACCGCGACAAAGCCATCAACCACACCATGTCCGATCCCGCCCTCCGCATCGAAAACGTCAGCAAGCAGTACCGACTCGGCACCATCGGCACCGGGACGCTCTCGCACGACCTGAACCGATTCTGGGCCAGGCTGCGCGGCAAGCCCGACCCCTACCTCACCATCGGCCAGGAGAACCGGCTCGACCAGACCGGGGACGGCTACGTCTGGGCCTTGCGCGACATCAACCTGCAAGTGCCTGAAGGACAGGTGCTCGGCATCATCGGCAAGAACGGAGCCGGAAAATCGACCCTGCTCAAGATCCTTTCGCGCGTCACGGGGCCCACCACCGGGCAGGTCACCATCAACGGCGAGAACATCTTCCTCAACGGAGCCATCATGGGCATGACCCGCCGCGAGGTCGGCCAGAAGTTCGACGAGATCGTCGCCTTCTCGGGAGTCGAGAAGTACATCGACACGCCCGTCAAGCGCTACTCGTCGGGCATGTACGTCCGCCTGGCCTTCGCCGTGGCCGCCCACCTCGAGCCCGAGGTCCTGGTCGTGGACGAGGTCCTGGCCGTCGGCGACGCCGAGTTCCAGAAGAAGGCCATCGGCAAGATGCAGGACGTCAGCCGCACCGGACGCACCGTCCTGTTCGTCAGCCACAACATGGCCGCCGTCAAGAGCCTCTGCTCGCATGGCGTCCTGCTCCAGGCCGGGCAGGTCGCCTTCCAGGGGCCCGTGGACCAGGCCGTGCAGCGCTACCTGAGCCAGTTCGCCCAAGAGCAGCGCCACAAGGAGTGGACTTTCGAGAATGCGCCGGGCGATGAGGTCAACAAGTTGCTCGAGGCCAAGATCTCCATCCCGCAGGGAACCCCCATCTACTCGAATGACGACTTCGAGATCTCCTTCGTCTTCCACTGCGCCTCCTCGAACCACACGCGCCTGGACGTAACCGTCCACCTCATGGACGAGATGAACAACGTCGCCTTCGTAACGTCCACCGCGCACCAAGTCGAAGACTCCAACATTTTGGAAGGGACCTTTCGGGCGACCTGCCATATCCCCGGCAAGCTCATGAACGAGGGAACCTATTTCGTACACCGGCTGCTGCTGGTCAAGGACTTGGGCTTCGGGCTGCTCGACCTGCGCGATGTCATCTCGTTCGAGGTCGTGCTGCGAAGCGAGCACCAGTACAGTTGGAAAGGAAGCAAGGAAGGCGTGCTGCGCCCTATTTTGGATTGGAAAATGGAACGCCTATGAAACCGATTTACGTTACGTCCCCGTCCCTGCCTCCCCTGTCGGAGTACGTGGAGCTGCTCGAGAAGATCTGGCAGAGCAAGCAACTGACCAACTACGGCCCTTTCCATGAGGAGCTTGAGAAGGAATTGGCGCAGAAGCTGGGCGTCGAGCACATCGTCTTGTTCTCGAACGGGACACTGGCCTTGATCGTGGCCCTCCAAGCCTTGCGCATAACCGGGGAGGTCATCACCACGCCCTACAGTTTCGTGGCGACCACCCACGCCCTGCACTGGAACGGCATCAAGCCTGTTTTTTGCGACATCGACCCCACCAGCCTCAACCTGGACCCCGCCCGGATCGAGGCCGCGATAACGCCCAGGACCACGGCCATCCTGCCCGTACACGTCTATGGAAACCCCTGCGAGGTCGAGGCCATACAACGCATCGCCGACACCTATGGCCTGAAGGTCATCTACGACGCCGCCCACGCCTTCGGGGTCGAGCGCGAGGGACAGTCGATCCTCAATTTCGGTGACTTGTCCGTCCTGAGTTTCCACGCGACAAAGACCTACAACACCATAGAAGGCGGGGCCATCGTCTGCCACGACCCGAAGATGAAGCTCCGGCTCCGACGGCTCCAGAACTTCGGTTTCGCCGACGAGACAACCGTCGTCGCGCCAGGCATCAACGCCAAGATGAACGAGTTCCAAGCCGCGATGGGCATCGCCCAGCTACGCCATGTCGATGGCGAGATACAGAAGCGGAGCCGCGTCGCCCTCCGGTACCGCGAACTCCTGCGCGGCATCGACGGGCTGACCGTCTTCCGGATGCCCGAAAACGTCCGAGACAACCACTCATACTTCCCCATCCTCATCGACGCCAAACTTTTCGGGCGCACGCGCGACCAGGTCTATGAACGGCTCAAGGCCAATGGCATTTTCTCGCGGCGATACTTCTACCCCCTGATCAGCAACTTTTCCACCTACCGAGAACTCGATTCCGCAAAGCCCGAGAACCTGCCCGTGGCTTCCCGGATCGCGGAGCAAGTCCTTTGCCTGCCCTTGTTCGCGGAGCTGGAGGAAGAAACCCTGCTTCGGATCGTCGGATTGCTCAAGGCAGAGGCCGAAACGCCCATCGGATGAACGACTTCTGCCGCAATTCATCGAAGCCTGCCCGCATGGAACCGACAATGGGCCATGCGCCCGGAAAATTCCCAAAAACCGGCTGGCAAGCCAATTTTCAACTTCATTCTTAACCCAAGAAACATGGAGCTCTTCAAGTTGGATTACAAAGCCCCGGTCGAGGAAATGCCCAACCACTGCCTTGAGACGGTTCCGCTGCTGTCGGTGGTGGTCATCACTTACCAGCACGCCCCATACATCCGCGAATGCCTTGATGGGATCCTCATGCAGGAGACCAACTTCGCCTTCGAAATCATCCTGGGCGAGGACGCCTCGACCGATGGAACCCGCGAGATCTGCGTCCAATACGCCAAGGCCCATCCTGGCAGGATCAGGCTTTTCTTGCACAACCGAGAAAACATCATATTGGTCGATGGGAAAACCAGTGGCCAATTCAACTTCCTGCACTGCCTCAACCACGCCCGCGGAAAATACATCGCCATTTGCGAGGGCGACGACTACTGGACTGACCCAAACAAACTTCAGATGCAGGTTAATTTCCTAGAGGCGAATCCAGATTACTCGATATGTTTTCACTATTCTTCCTCCCTAATTGGTCAAAAATTATTTCCCCCTGATGCAGATGCAGCTCCGAACGAAACAACACGAACGGAAGACCTCATCATCCACTCATCTTATATCTCGACTGCTAGCGTTGTCCTTCGAATTGCTAAGGTTGTCGTTCCTGAATGGCTTGCTTATTCAAAGGGGATCGACTATGGACTTTTCCTTTGCGCTTCTATTGACAGCAAAATAAAGCTGATACCCAAAAAAATGTCTGTTCATCGCCAAAACCCAAGCGGAATTTGGACAACGCTTACCGAGTATGAGAAAAAAGTTATGCTTGTTAGCCAATACAAAAAAATGGTTGGCCATTTTTCAAATTCTCTCAATGAACTAGTTCTCCAAAGGATCGCAGAGGTTCGCCTTGAGGCAGCCCGAGCTGCAATCCATGCGGGCGAAAAAGATAGAGCCCTCGAACAAATTAGCCTGCTGCTGCAAGCAGATTCCCCGAGTGCAACAAAAGCTATACTTGCTACCCTGGAACATCTGGAGAAAATTGTGCGATCTCGTTCGTATCGGTTTGCGATTTTGCTCATCAAAATCAAAAAGTTTTTCTTTCGATGAAGATCCTCCTCTACTGCCCCGACCTCGATGGACACCGACAGGTTTACGCCAGCGTCCTGGCCCGCTTGTTCTTGGAAATGGGGCACCGGGTGCTGGTGATGGCCCTTCGCCTGGAAAAGCTGGATCGTTGGCCCTACCTGGCGAACCTGGCGGAGGAAGTCGGCTTTCTGAAAATCGGGCCGCAGGAGGCGACCGTGGAGGTCTTGGTCGCCGCACAGGCCGAGCAGCAGGTTGACCTGACCGTTTTCGTGGATGGGGACGGATGGCTGGGCGAGTTCGCGCGGCTCGCGAGCGGAGGCGCGCCCAAGCTGCTGGGCAGGAACTGGGCCCTCTTCATCATCCTGTACCGATGGATGCCCGGAGAGGACGTGGACACAGGAAAGCCAATCGCCCCAAAAGGGTATCTCAGAAGAATGGTTTCCTCATTGAAAGCAGTGGTCCGCAACGGGAAACCAGGCTTGCGCCCAAGCGCGGAAACCTTGGCTCATCTGTTCGACAAACATTTTGTACCGGGCGAGATCCTTGAACGGATCTTTGTGCTCGACGAGCGGATCGTCAACCGGACGCCGAAGCATTTCAGTTGGTTTCCAGACATTTACGAAGAGTTCTTCTACCCGGGCGGCAACAGCGACCCGGAACAGGAGCAAAGGCACGCCGAGCCTTTCCAAGCCTTCTTGGACGCGAAGAAAGACAAGAGAAAGCTGCTGGTGTTCGGGAGCAACCTGCCGCACAAGCGCATGGACCGCCTGCTCTGGCTGGCGGAAAACGACCCGGAAAGCGTGCTGATCCATTGCGGAACATTCAAGCGCGAGTGGGCTTCCGCCGCGGAACTTCAACAATACCAGCGCCTTTTGGGCCAAGGCAAGGTGTATGCCTTCGGCGAATTTGTTACCGCGCGGAAAATCATCGACCAATGCTTCGGCGCCATCGACTACTTCGTCTCCGCCCGCGACTTCATCGGCTCCAGCGGAACGGTGCTCATGGCCCTGGCCAGGGGAAAGCCCGTCATCACGCACGACAAGGGGCTCGAAGGATTCCGAACCCTGCGATTTGGGCTCGGGTTCACCTTCCGACACTCGGACCTGGAATCCTTGAAAGCGGCCTGGGAGCGCGCGGCCCAGCATCCTCCCGGTTCTTTTCAGGAAAACATCGACCGCTTCATGCGCTCCTTCGGCCCCGAAAAGTTGAAAAGCTGCTTTTCAACGGAACATTGAACTATCTTTAACCGCACAACAAGGACTTCCATAGCAACATTCCCATGAAAATCGCCCTGGTAACCGGCTCCGGCGGCCTGATAGGCAGCGAGGCCGTGAGCTTTTTCGCCGAAAAGTTCGACAAGGTCATCGGCATCGACAACAACCTGCGCCAGTACTTCTTCGGCCCCGACGGCTCGGTGCTCTGGAACATCGAGCGCCAGAAGGAGCTGCTGCCCAACTTCGAGCACCACGCGCTCGACATCCGCGACTGGGCCGGGCTGGAGCGCGTCTTCGCCCAACACGGCCGCGACATCGCCCTGGTGGTGCACGCGGCCGCGCAGCCCAGCCACGACTGGGCCGCCAACGAGCCCCTGACCGACTTCGGCGTCAACGCCACCGGCACGCTCAACCTCCTGGAGCTGACCCGTCTGCACGCCCCCGAGGCCGTCTTCATCTTCACCTCCACCAACAAGGTCTATGGCGACGCGCCCAACCTCCTGCCCCTGCGCGAGCTCGAGACCCGCTGGGAGATCGACCCCGCGCACCCCTACCACGCCCAGGGCATCGACGAGCGGATGAGCATCGACCAGTCGAAGCACTCGGTCTTCGGGGCCTCCAAGGTCGCCGCCGATGTCATGGCCCAGGAGTACGGCCGCTACTTCGGGCTCAAGGTCGGCGTCTTCCGCGGCGGATGCCTCACCGGGCCGCGCCACGCCGGAGCCCAGTTGCACGGCTTCCTCTCCTACCTCATGAAGTGCGCCATCACCGGAAAGCACTACACCATTTTCGGATACAAGGGCAAGCAGGTCCGCGACAACATCCACAGTTGGGACCTGGTCAACATGTTCTGGCACTTCTACCAGAACCCCCGCCCGGGCGAGGTGTACAACGCCGGAGGCGGACGCCATTCCAACTGTTCCATGCAGGAAGCCATCGCCTTGTGCGAGCAGGTCTCGGGCAACAAGATGAACTTCAGCTACTCCGAGTCCAACCGCTCCGGCGACCACATCTGGTACATCAGCGACCTGGCCAAGTTCAAGAGCCATTATCCCGAATGGGAATACCGCTACGACCTCACGGACATCCTCACGCAGATGCACCACGAAATGACCCAGCGCCTCGGATGAGCCAACCCACCACCAGCCCCGTCCTCTTCCTGGTCTTCAACCGGCCCGAGACCACCCGCAAGGTCTTCGAGGCCATCCGCGCGGCGCGGCCCCGGCGGCTCTACGTGGCCGCCGACGGCCCCCGCCCGCACCGCCCCGACGACGCGACCAAGTGCCAGCAGGTCCGCGAGCTGATCGCCCAGGGCCTCGACTGGGACTGCCAGCTCTTCACGCTCTACCGCGAGCAGAACCTCGGGTGCCGCGACGCCGTCTCCGAAGGCATCACCTGGTTCTTCGAGCACGAGGAGATGGGCATCATCCTCGAAGACGACTGCCTCCCGCATCCCGACTGTTTCGGCTTTTGCCAAGATGTGCTTGAGCATTTCAAAGAAGATGACCGTGTCGGCATGATTTCAGGCTTCAATTTCGCTCCCAATTCAAAACATTTCCAATCCGATTACCTCGCGTCGCGTTTGGGCATGATATGGGGCTGGGCGACGTGGCGAAGAGTGTGGAAATTGTTCGAAGTGTCAATTTCATCTGACAAATTCGAAAAAGGCATGGCAATCATTGACCAGCACCTGCCTGAGTCATTCTATTTTCGATATTTCAAAAAATCCATCCGCGAGACTTACAAAAACAAGATTGATACTTGGGACTACTTCTGGTATTTCGCTTTGCTTTCGAATCGTATGGTTTGCCTTACCCCTCGCCACAACCTGATTGAAAACATTGGTCTGGGTGAGGATGCCACTCACACAAAATCGATTCGCACTTTGCCGGGCAGAAGCACAGCTTCCTATACATTTCCCTTGCTACATTCCTCAGAAATAAGGATTGAGAGGGCATTTGATCGCCTACTCATCCTATTGCTGGAGGATCGAAAAGACAATTTTTGGGCACGACTGAGATTTTATGCTCGAGCCATCAAACAGAAAGCAAGCAACAATTTTTCGATATGAAGTATGAAAATTTGACCCTGGACAGACAGAACACACGCTTGCAGCACAACTGCCCTTCTTGTGGCAAAAGTGAGACATCATCATTCGGCGAAGTTCGCGACCTTGTAGGCTTGTCCGCATTTTTCGGTCGCCCCATTCGTCTGTTGCGCTGCAATTCTTGTGGCTTGGCT
The DNA here is from genome assembly GCA_020048645.1 of Bacteroidota bacterium. Taxonomy (GTDB): domain Bacteria; phylum Bacteroidota; class Bacteroidia; order Bacteroidales; family UBA6013; genus UBA6013. The sequence goes on from JAIFMG010000065.1 coordinate 7,007, forward strand.
TTCAAGGAAATCACCACGACCGCAGAGGCCGAGCGCCAGCTCTACTCAGGCTGGAAAGCACAAGGACAAGATGTCTATCTGCCAAGTCAACCTGATGGAATTTCTTATGTCAAATCATTGATAGACAAACATCTGAACCAGAATTTCCAAACTTCATCCGCGCTTAGCGTTCTCGATGTGGGCGTTGGGGAAGGCTACTTTATCCAGATGTTTTCGCGGCACCAAACCTATGGCATCGAACTCGAGCGGATGCCCGGATTGGATTACGAAAAGATGCTCAACGGCCAACTCATCGTAGGCCAATTGGAAACGCTCGATCTGACTCCTTACAAAGGCTTCTTTCATCTTGTTACAGTCTTTGACGTTTTCGAGCACTTTCTGGACGCTCGTGCCGCGATGGCCAATCTGGGCAAAGTGCTTCGTCCCGGTGGGCTTCTGGCCATCGAAACAGGCGACATGGACAGCTTTGCCGCACGGCTTTGGGGACGAAACCGCTGGTGGTATGTCATTTTGCCCGTCCACAAATTGTTTTGGAACAAAGCCAGCCTCAAGAAAGCATTGGCAGCCGAGGGCATGGAAGTAATTCACTTTGAACGCAAAGCCCACAAAGACGGCACGAAATTCAGCTACAAGCATCTGCTTGCCCATGTTTTCAAAAAAACATTATACCTGATAAGTTCCAAGGCCTACTTCGCACTGATGCGCCGACTTGGCAAAACGGAGCGTTTGCCAGAATTAGCGCGCTTCCCTTGGAAGGACCATCTTTTTGCCATCGCCAGGAAATCAAAATAAAGAAAATCTTTCGGAGTTCCGAGGAATGAACGAAAATTGCACCAATCGCGACCAGGCCTTCCCAAAGCGCAAACCTCCACAAAACCCAACAACCATGAAGAAGATCCTGCAAACCCTGCTTTCGAAGACGGGCTACAAGCTGAGCCGGACGAGCTTGGAACAGAAACGGCGCTGGCTTTCGGGCCAGGGCTTCGGCACCATCCTCGACATCGGGGCCAACGACGGGGACAGCGTGGCGGAGTTCCAGCGGCTGTTCGCGGGCGGCACGATCCACAGCTTCGAGCCTCTGCCCGAGG
>JAIFMG010000136.1 GCA_020048645.1 Bacteroidota bacterium
GCAGACTCAAAACTACGACATTCGGGGGAGGCCTTCATGGCCTTCCCCTTTTTTATCGCCTTCCGAATAGCTTTTTGTCGGACACTAGTGGAATTTAATATCATTTTGAAACAAAGTATTCTTCCATTGAATTTCCATTTTCGGAAAATCACAAATCCATTCGGGGATGGTTGTTATCGGATTGCTTTGCAAATCAAGTTCTTCCAGATTCGATAATCCCGACAAGGGTGACAGGTCGCTGATTTGATTGTTTAACAAGTACACCCGCATGAGATTCGACAGTCCCGACAAGGGCGACAGGTCGCTGATTTGATTGTGCCACGAACTCAACTCCTTAAGATTCGACAACCCCGACAAGGGCGACAGGTCGCTGATTGTGTTTTGGGACAAATGTAACCCCACAAGATTCGACAATCCCGACAAAGGTGACAGGTCTATGATTTCATTCGCGTCCAAATCCAACCGCGTAAGATTCGACAGTCCCGACAAGGGCGACAGGTCGCTAATTTGATTGTCCCACAAATTCAACTCTCTAAGATTCGACAATCCTGACAAAGGCGACAGGTCGGTGATTCGACTACGGGACAAGTGAAACCACGTAAGATTGGACAATCCCGACAAGGGGGCCAGGTCGATGATTGGATTTCCGGACAAGTCCAACCGCGTAAGATTCGATAATCCCGACAAGGGTAACAGGTCAATGATTCGATTGTAAGACAAGTTCAACTTCGTAAGATTCGACAATCCTGACAAGGGTGACAGGTCGATGATTTGATCCTCGGACAAGTACAAATGCGTAAGATTCAACAACCCCGACAAGGGCGACAGGTCGCTGATTGGAGTCACGGACAAGGCCAACCCCGTAAGATTCGCCAATCCCGACAAGGGCGACAAGTCCCTGATTTGATTGTTGGACAAATTCAAGTGCGTAAGAAATCTTTGTGCTGTCTCAATTTCAAGGTAAGGTTGAAGCGTTGAGGGGATTTCTGGCAAATCAAACCCAACAATGCTCAAGCCAATTAGTTGTCCAGTTCCATCCATAGCATATTTTGCGTTTTTGACACCACTCTCCGCAAGTTCGTCCACATCAGCTTGCCGAAAAGTTGTTTCCAAATGTTCCTCCAGTTGTAGAATGATCTCGGGCTTTTGCATGGCGGGTTGTTTTTTTGAGGATTGCTTTCTATTCGTCTTGTTGTCTGGCTGGGCTGGCTTTCTATTCTTCTGTTCCATGTATGATGTTTTCCTTGCGCAAAAGGTCGGTCAAGTCCTTGCGAAATGCTTCGTGGTCGAAGTTCTTTTCTTTCGACAGGAACTTCTGGCTTGCCCTTAGGGTCTGTTCGGCCATGATGGTCAAGGCTTCACTTTTGCTGGCTTTGCAAAATCGTTCATAATCAGGAAAGCCAATGTCGATGAAGTATTTCTGCTCGCTACGCTTGTAATATTTTCGCTCTTTCCAATTTACTCCTTTGTTGTTGGGTTCTAAAACCAAATAGGTCAATGTCAAATTTTTCAACACTCCCGAATAATTGGACAGCAACAGATTTTTGTTCATAAGGTCCTTTAAGACAAGCATTTCCATGATGTTGCCTTCTGCCCCGCGATCAGATTTCGCACTGATCACAAAATCAGGATCGGGTTGGGAGAATTTGGCTAAAATTCCTCGTTTCTTTGCTTCTTCCAGTGTGAGCATGGCTTGTCATGTGTGCTGCTGCCGTGAAGTTTACCCATCGGTTTGGCTGGGTTCGACCGATACCAAATCTAGCCACAATAATTTGGAAAAGCAAGCGGGGTGGGCGTTTTTCGCGCAGGTTCCGGGGCGGGCGCCTTGGGCTTGTTTTGGGGGCTTGCTGGGGCGGCTCAGGGCTGGGTTGGCGGGTCGGGGATGATGCCCATGTAGCGCATGAGGAAGGTGGCGTTGAGGCTCTGGCTGACGCCGGGGCGGACGCGGTAGTCGAAGCGCAACTGCCCCTGGGCGAGCTCGACCTCGAAGCAGAGGTTGCTGAAATGCTGGGGCAGGCGCTCGGCCAGTTGGCCCAGGGCCACGTCGTGGGTGGCGAGCAGGCCGGCGGCGGGCAGGGTGGCGAGCTGGAGCAGGAAGGCCTCGGAGCCGCTGTGCTTGTCGTTGGAGTTGGTGCCGCGGAGCATCTCATCGACGATGACGAACAGGCGCTGGCCTTGCTTGAGGCGGTCCACCAGGCCTTTGAGGCGCTTGAGCTCGGCGTAGAAGTAGGACTCGCCCTTTTCGAGGGAGTCGTTGGCGCGGATGCTGGTATGCAGCGCGATGGGCGTGAAGCGGAAGCGGCGGGCGGGCAGGCGCAGGCCGAGCATGGCCAGCACGAGCGAGGTGCCGACGGTGCGCAGGAAGGTGCTCTTCCCGGCCATGTTGGCGCCCGTTACGACGGCCAGGCGGCCCAGGCCCGCGAGGCGCAGGTCGTTGCCGACGCGGCCCTGCTGGGGCAAGGCCAGGTGCGCGGCCTGCTCCATCTCCAGCACGAAGTCGCCCTGGGCCAGCTCGGGCCATGCGTGGTCGGGGTGGTTGTGGCAGTGGTTGGCCAGGGCGTTGGCGGCCTCGAACTGGGCCAGCACCTCCAGCCAGGCGGGCAGCTCGGCGGCATGGCGGAGCTTCCAGCGCTCGAGCTTGCGGCCAATGGCCAAGTCCCAGGAAGCGAAGGCGTTGGCCAGCGCCCAGAAGATGGCGTTGAGCCGGTTGTCGAACAGTCCGGCCAGGCGGCCGAGCTGGCGCAGGGCCTGGCTGGCGCCTTCCTGCTGCTGTCCGCGCAGGCGCTCCTGCCAGCGCCGGGGCAGCTCCGAGCGGAACTCCTGGCCCTCGAGGGTCTCGAGCATGGAGGCGTAGCGGTCGAGCACGGCCGCCAGCCGCGAGAACTGGTCGTGCATCGGGTTGAGCCGCGCCACCCGCGCGCCGGCGTTGCCCAGGGCGAGCAGGAAGAACAGCCCGGCGACGCTCCAGGGCATCAGCCCCGCCAAGGCGGCCGCGAAGCTGGCCAGCGCGAGGGCAGAAAGCCCCAGCGAGGCGAACCAGAGGCCCTGGCGGTGGAGCAGCCACGGCGGCTGGGCCAGCCAGGCGCGGAGCTTCTGCGCGTCGTCGAGCAGGCCTTTGGAAGACGGGTCGGCCTCCTGGGCGGAGAGCAGGGCCAGGGCCTGGAAGCGCTGCCGCCAGTCGAGGGCGGGGCCGAGCTCCTGCCAGGCGCGCTGGCGCTCAAGGATTTCGTCGGCGCGGGTGCTGGGCTGGGCCAACCAGTCGGCCAGTTGGCGCGCCCCGGCGTCGGTGCCCGGGCGGGCGAGGATCTGGAAGAGGGAGGCAGGCCCGAAGAGGTCGAGGTCGAGCGCGAAGGGATGGGCGGGGTCGAGGAATTGCAGGCCTTGCGGGAAGGCGTGCCAATGGCCTTCGCGGGCCTGGAGCTCGTCGCGGTTGATGGCCGCGAGGGTCTGGTCCATGCGGGCGCGGGCGTCGAGGGCGGCGCTCCTTTTCACCAGGAAAAACAGCAGGCCCATCGCCAGGCCAAAGGTGGCCCAGCCCAGGGTAAGGGAAAAGCGGTCGCCCAGGGCAATGGCCAGGGCCAGCCCGGCGGCGAACACGCCCACGCGGGCCCAGGCCAGGCGCCGGCCCGCTTGGCGCGCGGCCTGTGCCCGCGCCTCGAAGTCGGCGGCGCGGGCGGCGTAATCGGGAATTTCGGGTGCCGGGTCGGACTGTGCCATCAGCGTCCGAGCGCTTCGAGGGCGCGGTGGGGTTGGACGAAGTTGCCGGTGCGGCGGGTGGTCTCGATGCCGGTGGAGTTGAGCAGCTCGAAGGCCTCGCGGGTGGTGAGCTCGGGGCGCAGGGCCTTGAGCAGGCCGAGCACGGCGGCGACGTAGGGCGTGGCCATCGAGGTTCCGCTCATGCTCTTGTACTGGTCTTGGGGCACGGTGGAAAGGATGCCGACTCCGGGCGCGCAAAGGCCCATCTCGATGTTTTGAATGGTGTTGGAGAAGCTGGCCTTCTTGAGCTCGGGGTCCACGGCGGCCACGGTGATGACGCCCTTGCAGTTGGCGGGGCTGTGGTCGCGGGCGTCCTCGTCGCTGTTTCCGGCCGCCACGACCACGATGGCGCCTTTGCTGTTGGCGTAGGCCACGGCGTCGTCATAGGCCTTGGTGCGCTGTCCCCAGGCGGGCCCGCCCAAGGACATGGAAATGACGTCGGCGCCGTTGTCGGCGGCCGTTATCATGCCTTTGACGATGCTGGTCTGGCTGCCGGAGCCGTTGTCGCTGAGGACTTTGACGCTGGAAATCTGGAGGAAGGCTCCGCCGACGTTGAGGGAGGCCACGCCGAGGGCGTTGCCGTTGACGGCGGCCACGATGCCGGCGCAGTGCGTGCCGTGCGAATGGCCGTCGCGGTCGTAGCGGCGATCGACGGACTGGTAGCTGGCGGCCAGGTCCTGGTGCAGGGCGTCCACGCCGGTGTCGAGGATGAAGACGCGGGCGACCTTGCGGGGCCGGAGGGCACCGGCCTCGAGGGTCTGCATGAGCTCGTCGAGGCGGAGCTGGCGCAGGGCCCACTGCTCGCCGACGCGGGGGTCGTTGAGGCCGAAGTTGATGGGCGCCTGCTGGGCCGGGGCGTCCTGTGGCGGCAGCGAGAGGCTGACGATCTCGTTGGGCTCGGCCCAGTCCACCAGGGGCGACTCGTCGAGGCGCTCGAGGATGAAAATGGCCTCGCGGAGCTGCTCGCGGGGAATGTCGAGCAGGAAGTAGTCGTCGAGCTGGGTGAGTTCGGGGCTTGCCAGTCCGGGGAAGGCCGGGCGCAGAGCGGCGTCGAAGTCGGCCATGGCCTCCTTGAGGGCCTGGGCCTGGGCGGGATCCTTGAGGTCCACCAGGAACTCGCCATCCTCGGCCAGCTCGCCGAAACGGTGCTGGAACTGGTAGCGGCTGTGGTTGAAGTAGAAGAAGACGAAAAACAGGAGAATGGCCAGCGCCGCGGGGAAGAAGAGGGCGGACTTGTGCGCGGTCTTGTTGACCAGGATGCCCAGGAAGAGCAGCACGCCAATGTCCTTGACCCCCACGAGGATCTTGAAGAGCAGGTCGCCACTGCCCAGCAGCAGCGTGGCGAAATAGATGAGGGTCATGAGCATGAAGCCCCTGCGGGGCATCTTGCCATTTTTGCCGCTGGCCTTGGCGCGGATGAGCCAGACCAGGAAAAATACCCAGAGGGCGAAAGACATGGGGTACAACAGGGCTTGCATGGGCTAGTTTATTGGTTGGTAAGGCTATGGGAATCAGATTTTCACGGCCGTCACGAGCTCGGCGGCGGTTCCCCACATCTGAACGGAGAAAACCAGGGCGGATTGCTTGAGGGTGGCCTGGAGGCGCAGGCCGTCCTTCTGGAACTCCTTGGGCAGGAGCACGGGACGCCATTTTTTGCCATCGTCGGCGACCAGGCCCCAGAATCCGGCCTCGAGGTCGATCCAGCGCACGGTGGCGTCGGTGGTGATGATCTTGCTGTTCATGTCGTTGGCTAAGGTTTGTGCGGAAAATTGGGTCGGAAGGCAGGCCGCGGAGGGGCCGGGCGGACATCCGCGAAGGTAAGGGTTCTGGCGGTTCTTCCCTGCCGAAAAACGCGGAGCAGGCCCATCGGCAGCAGGTCGGGCCGAGGCTCCGGATGCCCCAGGGCGGGCCTCCGCGGGTTTGCCGCGCCAAGCGAAAGCGCATTTCGGCGCTCCTCTTCGAAAGTCTTTGGGCAAATGTCCTATATTTGTCATGCAGTAACCGCATTACCAAAATCCCCAGAAGAGACATGAGATTTCGCCCAACATTGTTCGCCATCTTGGCCATGGCCGTGACGGCGCCCTCAGCCAGCCTGGCCCAGGAACGGCTCAGGCACGAATACACCAACTACACCGACGCCAACGGGCGGCTTTACATGAACAAGCACCTGCCCCTCTACGTCTGGATCTCCTCCTCGCCAGACCCGAACGCGCCGAAGACCCGCCTGCGCAGCGAAAGCTCGCCGCAGTACTCCAACCCGTTCTACTTCGACACCGAGGGCTACAACACGCTCCGCACCCCCTCGCAGGTGGACACCGTGACCAAGCAGGTGATCCTGCCCAAGCAGGACATCATCTTCGAGGTCTATTCCGACGGCCTGGCCCCGAAGAGCACCCTCGACTACGGCTCGGGAACCCTGACCCAGGTCAACGGCAAATGGTACGCCGGGGGCGAGCTCAGCCTCGAGGTCAAGGCCAGCGACGCGGTCTCGGGCGTGGCCAAGCGCTACGTCTCGCTCGACGGCGAGCCTTTCCGCGAGGCCAGCGGCCCCACCCCCATGACCAAGGAGGGCGACCACGTCATCCGCTACTACTCCGTGGACAACGTCGGCAACCCCGAGGCGATACAGGCCAAGGAAATCTCCTTCGACCTCAGCCCCCCGACCACGGAAGTCGTGCTGGAGCGGAGCTCGTTCGAGAACGTCATCTCGCCCCGCACCCGGCTGCTGCTCGCGGCCAACGACAACTTCACCGGCATCAAGAGCACCATGTTCCGCTGGGACGAAGGCCCCTGGCAGCCCTACTGGAACTACATCCCCGTGGAGGGCGTCTCCGAGGGCGAGCACACCCTGCACTTCTACTCCGTGGACAAGGTCAACAACCCCGAGCAGCACAAGAGCATGGTCCTGTTCATGGACAAGTCGGCCCCCATCGTGGTGGACGAGGTGCTCGGCAGCCAGTTCATCTCCAACGGCCGGGGCTACTCCTCGGGCCGCACCAAGTTCAAGCTCACGGCCGTGGACAACAAGGCCGGAGTCGAGCAGATCTTCTACTCGCTCAACGGCGCCGAGTTCCAGGTCTATGACCAGCCCTTCTACCTGCCCAGCCGCTCGGGTGGCGTGCGCATCACCTTCTACGCCGTGGACAAGGTCGGCAACTCGGGCAACTCGAGCGCCCAGAACAACCGCGCCACCATGACCTACGTGGACCTCACCGGCCCCGACCTGGCCTTCACCTACCAAGGGCCCCAGTTCAAGACCCGCGACACGGTCTTCATCAACCAGAACACCCAGCTCCTGCTCAAAGCCACCGACATCGAGTCGGGAGTCAACCGCGTGAGCTACACCATCGACGAAGGCGCCGAGACCACCTACAACCTGCCCTTCAACGTCCAGGCAGAGGGACGCCACATCGTCAACTACACCGGCTACGACAACGTGGACAACTCCAACCGGTCCAACTTCTTCTTCATCGTGGACAACACCCCGCCCGAGGTGTACCACCGCTTCAGCATCCTGCCCATCGGCCACGAGACCATCGACGGCCGAGAGGTCGAGCTCTACCCGAGCCACGTGGTGCTCTTCCTGCCCGCCACCGACGCCCAAGTCGGCTTCGACCGGACAACCTACAGCGTCAACGGCGGGGCGGAGAAGCCCTACCCCCGGTTCATCGAAGGTTTCGCCAAAAACACCGTGTACCACGTCCGCGCCAGGGTGTTCGACAAGCTCGGCAACGAGGCCGTGCTCGACGTCCACTTCAAGACCCTCGACTGAGCCCGGAAAGGCCCCGTGCCCAAGCCGCGTGGCGGCGCCTCACTGGGCGCCGCCACGCGGCTTTTTTTTGGGGTAAGACGATCTTCAATTTCGAATCCACGTGCGCATGGCAAAAGTTTGCCGCAGAAGCTATTCTGCCTATGTGTTTCTCCCTAGGGCGTGTTTTTTTTGGTCCACGAGAGATGTGGAGAGCGCGTTTTTTTGGTCCACGAAAGGCACGAAGGGCACGAAAAATATTCTTGTCCTCGAAAGGGATGGAGGGTGCGAAAGCGGTTTTGAAGGAAAGGGTTTTGGAGCCTAGGGGACGAATTTTATG
>JAIFMG010000211.1 GCA_020048645.1 Bacteroidota bacterium
CGCGAGGCCAGCGAGGAGTTCCTTCCCCAGATCGAGGAGCGCGAGAAGGCCCTCCAGGCCGAGCGCGAGAAGGCCGAGGCCGAGCGCCAGAAGGCCCAGGCCGAGCGGGAGAGGGCCGAGGCTGAGCGCCAGAAGGCCGATGCTGAGCGCCAGAAGGCCGATGCCGAGCGTGAGAGGGCCGAGGCCGAGCGCCAGAAGGCCCAGGCCGAGCGGGAGAAGACCGTGCGCCTTCTCCGCGAGCTGGGCCTCACGGACCAGGAGATCGCCCGGAGGCTCGGGCTGGGGCCCGACGAGGTCGCGGCTATCGCCTGACGCTCGGCGACCTGCCTGGCCACGGGCGCTTTCATCCAGCGCACTCGGACTCCAGAAAGGTTTTCCGTTTTCCCAGAAATGCCGCATTTGGCCTTTCGACATGAAAAAGAACGTCGGATCGACTTTCCATTCCGGGGCAATGCGTAGCTTTGTGGAGGAACCAAGCTCCTCGCCCCATGAAGAACCCTAAATTGGCCGTTCACACCTCGCTACCCCGCGTACCCTTGGCGTTTTCAGAATGCTTGCGCGTGGCCCTGGCTTCCATGCTGCTGTTCGCGGCAACCGTCGAAACCCGGGCGCAGGCCGAGTGGGGACGCTGGGGAGCCGAGCAGGCGGCCATGGGATCGGCGGCGGTGGCGCAACCGGGGCTTTGGGCGCTGGGCCACAACCCGGCCGGCCTGGCCCAGCTCGAGCGGCCGGCCGTGGGCTTGTTCGCCGAGAACCGCTTCCTTCTGCCCGAGCTGTCCACGGGAACCTTGGCCGGGGCCTTGCCCACGCGGTCTGGCGTCTTTGGCCTTTCCTTTTCGCAGTTCGGCTACTCGCTCTACAGCCAGAGCCGCCTGGGCCTGGCCTTCGCCAAGCAGCTTGGGCAGGGCCTGGGCGCGGCCGTGCAGCTCAACTACTTCCGCCTGCGCCTGAGCGAGGAGCCTGGCCTGAACGCGGTGGTGGCGGACTTGGGCTTGCGCTACCAGGTCTTCGAGCGGCTGGCCTTGGCCACGCATCTGTTCAACCCCAGCCAGAGCGGCTACCTGGACCCCAACCGCGCCGAGGACCTGCCCACCTACCTGCGCGCCGGACTGTGGTGGACGCCCGACGAGAAAACCCAGATTGGCGCCCAGTTCGAGAAGGACCTGCGGCTGCCTCCCAGCTTTTCGGCCGGGCTTTCCTACCAGTTGGTCGATGGGCTTTGGCTGCGCGGAGGCTTTTCCAGCCAGCCCGCGGCCTTGAGTTTCGGCCTGGGCTACCAGGCGGGCCTCCTTCGGGTGGGCCTTGCCTTTTCGATGCACCAGGTACTGGGCTACACTCCGCACGCCGACTTCATGGCCCAACTCTGAGGGCCTTAGCCTCCAAGGCCGCCAAACCATCGGCGGAACCAGTTGTCTCGTTCTTTTTCCTTGATTTTCAGATTGATGCTTTCTCGGACGCGCTTTGCGCGCCGGAGCAGCTCCGAGCCTTCGGGCACATGTTGCCGGAACAGGTCGATTGCCCAGTCGCTGTTTTCGAGCGCGTGGTCCAGCTCGTCTTGCTCCATGTAGATTTCCGCCAGTTCGGTCCGGCGGTCGGCCAGCAGGATCGGGTCTGGCTCCCGCTGCCTTTCCAGGATCTCGAGGCTGCGGAGGGCGAACTCCAGCTCATCCCTGCGGTGGCCGAGGCGTCCGTGGCAGATGGAGACGTTGCGGTAGGTGTCGGAGAGGCTGGGGTCGTTCGGCTCGAGGATCTGCTCTTCGATTTCCATGGTCCTTTTCATGAGTTCCAATGAGCGGTGGGGGTCGCCCAAGTCGTCGAGCGGGTTGGTGGCGTTGTTGGCTATGGCGGCCAGTTCGGCGTCCGGCTCGTCGAGCTGTCGCAGCAGCGCGAGGGCCAGGGACAGGTAGGCCCTGCGCAGCGCGGGCCCGGCGTCCGACTCGAGCAGCAGGCGCTCGGCCACCCTGGCCACCAGGGGCCGGCAGGCCTTCATGTCGGGCCGGTGCGCCTTTCGCCAGGCGGTGGCCACCAGCCCGGGCATGGCCAACTGGTCTTCGCGGGCCAGGAGCAGGCCCATGTCCACGGCCTCCATGAGGGATTCCGCGAAATCGCGGCTTCGCGCCTTTTCGATGCCGAAGAACTCCTCCAACTGTCCCAAGGTGTAGGGCACCTTGGGGATGACGGAGAGCCAGGTCAGCCAAAGCCGCAGTTCGGGCTTGGTCCTCGTGGAGGCGAGCTCGACCAGGGCGATGGCTTTCTTGAGCGTCTTGCGCCAAGGCTCCTGCCCTTTGGCATCGAGCCATTCGGGCAGATGCTCCTTGAGGCGCAGTTGCAACTGGTCTTTCTCGCGGACGGCCTTTGCCAGCTCGGCCAGGCCTTGCCCGGGGGTGTTCTTGGCCACGCGGGCGGCCAGCCGGAGCAGCAGCGGGTTGGCGTCCAGGGCTTTGACCAGGGCGGCCAGGGGCCTGCCCTCCCGGGTTTTGGGGTAGTTGGCCCGGACGATCTGGTTGGCGCGCACTTCGGGCAGCGGGGGCATGGCGAAGGTCTTCGCGCCGGGCAGGGGGCGTTGTGCGGTGAGCAGGATCTGCCAGCCCGTGCCGCTGGCCCATTCGCGCAGGCGCTCCCAGGCCTTGGGGTCCGAGAGGCCATCGACCACGAGCAGCCCTGGCCGGGGCAGCCTGGCCATGTCGGCGGCCAGCCCGGCGAGTGCCTGGTCGATGGATTCGACAGGCCCTTCGCGGCCGGGGCCGAAGGCCGGCAGGAGCTCGAGCAGGGCATGCTCGAGCACGTGCTCGGCCCAGACCCAGGCCAGGTGGCCGAAGCGCTCGGCGCATTCTGGGCTGTGGACGTAGGCCTTGGCCAGGCTGGTGCATCCGGCGCCGGGCGTGGGGCTGGACACGGCCAGGTGCGGCGAGCGTGCCGCGAGCAGGCCCTTCGGGCGGGCGTTGCGGCCGGGATGCTCCGCCGGGCTCAGAGCGAGCAGCTCGGCGTGGAGCTCGCGGAGGAGGTCCTCGGGCAGGAGCAGGGCCTCGCCTCCCAGCTTGGGCAAGGGCGTGAGCAGGCGGGGCACGACATGCTCCTCGGCGGGGGCCTGGGGCTCTAGGGCAGTGGCCTCTGGGCCGGGCACCAGCTCCCGGCCGTGCTGGTAGAGGGTCTCCCGCCCCCAGTAGGCCAGGTCGGGGCCTTCGGGCTTGCCGTTCTCGAGGCTGCGCAGGTAGTCGTCGAGCAGCTCGTCCTCGGGCAGGTTGAACACGAAGGTGAGCCGGTGCAGCTCCAGACCGCAGGCGAGGGCCGCGGCGTGGTCGCGGCGGATGGCCTTCATCAGGTCGGCGAAGGCGCTCGGCGAGCCCTCGTCGATGAAGTGGCAGGACACGGCCGCGCGCCCTTCGGGCCAGTGGAGGTCGAAGCCCAGGTGGGGCCTGTCGGAGGTCCCGACAGGGGCGAACCGTTCGGCTCCTTCGAGCGCGTTGAGGGTTTTGCGGACGAGTTCCTGGAATCGCTCGGCCTCGGATGGGTGGGATGTCTCGGGCATGGTGGCGTGGAGGTTTTTGTCGCTTTGGCGAGGCCCTGCCTGTTGGGCCAGGGCCTCGCTAAGTTAAGCGATCCCAGGCTTTGCGCCACCGGGGCTCAGACGTTTTTGCTCATGACGAAGTCGCGCTCGGCCTTGAGCAGGTTGAGCGAATAGACCACGAAGTTCTTCGACTCGGAGAGCAGGTTGAAGTAGAGGACGCTGTTGCGCGTGTTGACCAGGTCCTCCTTGATGCGGTGGACCTGGCTCTCGCGGAGCTCCTTGAGCAGGAGGAGGATCTGGTCGCGGTTGTCGAAGAGCAGGCTCATGCGGTGGAACGACTGGCTCAGGAGGATTTCCCGGATTTCCTCGAAGAATGAGCAGACATTCTGCGAGAGCCGTTCGAGGTCCTCGACCTGCTCGGCGATCAGGGGCCGGTGGTTGTTGTTGATGTGCTCGAAGGAGGGCTGGACGATGTACTCGAGGCTGTGGGTTATCTCGCGGAGGTAGTCCACCATCTGGACGTAGTGCTGGCTGACGGTGGGGGCGTAGTCGGCCAGGCGGGCCACGGTCTCGGGGATGCGGTTCTTGAGGGACTTGGTCTGGATGTCGTAGTCGGCCACCTGCTCGTAGAGCCGCTTGAGCTCGACGCGGTCGGCCTTGGCCAGCATCTCGACGTTGGCGCGGTAGATGCCGGAAGCCTTATCGACGAAGTCCTGTATGTTGCTCACGCAGGCCTCGAAGACGTCGCTGGAGCCGTTGATGCGCTCGGCGAGCCCGCCCTCGCGGCTGAGCTCCTCTTTGTGTTGGCGCTTGCGGTGCAGCAGGCGGCTCTTGACGACCGAGAAGAAGGTCAGGCCGGAGAGCAGCGCCACCATCAGGTGTCCCTGCCAGTGGAGCAGCAGGGCGAAGACGAAGGTGATGGTGAAGGCCACGAGCGCCGTGACGAACCAGCCGCCGATGACGGAGACGACCCCGGTCACGCGGTAAACGGCGCTCTCGCGGCCCCAGGCCCCGTCGGAGAGCGAGGTGGCCATGGCCACCATGAACGTAACGTAGGTGGTGGAAAGCGGGAGCTTGAGCGAGGTGGCAGAGGCAATCAGCACGCTGGATACCAGCAGGTTGACCGAGGCCCTGACCAGGTCGAAGGCAGGCTCCTGACCCTTGGGATACGGAATCGCCGTGGCCCTGTCGAACCGGCTGTTCCAGAAGCGCTTGACAGGGCCTGGCGTCACCATCGCGATGCCCTGGCCCAGGCGGATGGCGTTGCGCACGAGCACCCGCGAGAACCCGGTGGCGCCGAAGCGCTCGTAGCCCGAGTCTTGCCGGCTGAGGTTGATGGAGGTTTCGGTCACGGAGCGGGCCTTCTTGGAGAACCAGAGCGTGAGCACCATGATCAGGCCCGCCACCAGCAGGTAGATGGTCGGGGTGTGGACCTTCTCGAGCAGCACCGTCATGGTCAGTTGGCTGGGGTCGGCGCCCGTGGCCACGTACTCCTGGTAGGAGCGCAGGCCCGCCAGCGGCACGCCGATGAAGTTGACCAGGTCGTTGCCGGCGAAGGCCAGGGCCAGGGCGAAGGTGCCCATGACCACGACGACTTTCAGGGGGTTGAGCTTGATGGCCTCGTGCAGGATGAACAGCAGCAGGGTCCAGCCGGCCAGGCTGTAGGTCATGATGGTGCCGGTGTGCTCGGCCACCCAAAGGCTGCGCTCGGGCGTCATGATGGAGCTGCCCTCGAGGCCCTCGAGCAGGATGAAGAAGGTGATGGCGCTGATGGACAGGCCGCCCCAGATGGGGCCGAACCAGCGGTTGTAGCGCTCGTAGCCGAAGGAGAACAGCAGCCGGGCCACGTACTGCACCAGCGCTCCGATCACGAAGGCCACCACCACCGAGAGCAGGATGCCCCCCACGATGGCCAGGGCCTTCTCGGTGTTGATGAAGTCGCCCAGGTGAAGGGCCAGGTCGTCCGACAGCGAGACCTTGATGGCCGCGATGGCCACCGAGGCCCCCAGCAGCTCGAACACCACCGAGACCGTCGTGGAGGTCGGGAGCCCGAAGGTGTTGAACAGGTCCAGCAGGATGATGTCCGTCAGCATGACGGCCAGGAAGATCAGCATCACCTCCGAGAAGACGAACATGTCAGGGTTGAAGATGCTCTTGCGGGCCACTTCCATCATCCCGCTGGAAAAGATGGCGCCGACCATGACGCCGACGCTGGCCGTTATCATCACGAGCCAGTAGGGCGCCGCCTTGGAGCCCAGCGCCGAGATGAGGAAGTTGACTGCGTCGTTGCTCACCCCGACCACCAGGTCGGCGACCGCTAGCATGAACAGGATGACCACGATGGCCAAGTAGAACGTTTCTGCTCCCATGGGAATTTGGATTTTTTGTGGGTTAGGCTCCCTGAAAATCCCTCAAAAGTAGAAATTGCCCAGCACCGCGGGCATCGGACCATATTAACATTACGTTAAATCGGTCTGGGCCAAGGATCGGGAAGCCTGTCCCGCCTTGCGGAATATGGTTTAGATTCGCGCTTCTTCCGCAAACCAATTTCCCATCATGGACAACACCTCCCAAGCCGCCGTCGAGCAGGGCCTGGCCCTGCTCAAGCGCTATTTCCCCAAGATAAACGCCGAGCAGGAGGCCCTGTTCGCGGCGCTCTACCCGGTTTACGAGCGCTGGAACCAGCAGGTCAACCTGATCTCGCGCAAGGATTTCCCCAACCTCTACCTCAAGCACGTGCTGCACTCGCTGGCCGTGGCCAAGGTGCTGAACTTCAACTCGGGCAGCCGCGTGGTGGACGTGGGCACCGGGGGCGGCTTCCCCGGGGTGCCCCTGGCCATCTGGTTCCCGCACGTGCGCTTCTACCTGGTCGATTCCATCGGCAAGAAGGTCAAGGTCGTCAAGGAGGTGCTCGCCGAGCTCAAGCTGCCCAACGCCAGCGCCGAGCAGGCCCGCAGCAACGAGATGAAGGGCAAGTACGACTTCGTGGTGGCCCGGGCCGTCACGCAGTTCCCCAAGTTCCTGGCCGAGACGCGGCACCTGGTCTCGGGCAAGCACGCCAACGCGCTGCCCAACGGCATCCTCTACCTCAAGGGCGGCGAGCTGGGCGACGAGCTGGCCGGCCTGGGCGCCGCCGCGATGGTCTATCCCGTCACGGACTTCTTCCCCGAGGAGGAGTTCAAGGGCAAGAAGATCGTCTATTGGAGCAGTTGAGCGCGCGGCGTCGGCCCAGGCCTTGCGCGGTTGGCCGAAAAGGATTACTTTCGCGGACGCCTCGCGCGGGTGTGGTGAAATTGGTAGACACGCTAGACTTAGGATCTAGTGCCTCACGGCTTGGGGGTTCGAGTCCCTTCACCCGTACTGAAAAGTCCCAGTCAAAAAGGGCCGCCGCGGCGCTGTGCGCGCCTGGCGGCCTTTTTTTTGACTACATTCGCGCCCGAAAACGAGCGCGCGGCCTTCCGTCCGCCAGGCCAGGCCCCATGCCTGGCCCGGCGGACGGAGCGTGGCCGCCGCCACGCCTTCCCCTATCCTAACTTCATCCCCATCACACGAAAAAGGTCATGCAAATCACCCACGAAAACTCGGACGCCCAGACGGCGGTGGTTACGGTCAAGATTGAAAAGAACGACTACGCCGGGAAAGTGGACAGCTCGCTCCGCGACGTCCGCCGCAAGGTCCAAATGCCCGGTTTCCGCCGTGGAAACGTGCCCATCGGCATGGTCCGGAAAATGTACGGCAAAAGCGTCCTGGCCGAAGAGGTGGACAAGCTCCTCTCAGAGAGCCTCAACCAGTACCTCAAGGACAACAAGGTCCGCTACATGGGACAGCCCATGCCCCTGGAGGACGGCGCCAACTTCGACCCCGAGGCCGCCGAGGACTTCAAGTTCACCTTCGAGCTGGGCCTCGAGCCCGAGTTCGAGCTCGAGCTCGGCCACCACATCACCCTGCCCTACTACAAGATCCGTGTCGAGGACAAGCAGGTGGACGAGGTCATCGAACGCCAGCGCAACCGCTTCGGGCAGTTCAAGGACGCGGCCGTGGTGGAGGGCGAGGAGGTGCTCAAGGGCAGCTTCTGGCAGATCGACGCCAACGGGCTGCCCATGCACGACGGCGTCCGCGTCGAGCAGACCAGCCTTTCCCTGAAGTTCATGACCGACGAGGCCACCAAGGACAAGTTCCTCGGCGCCACCGTGGGCGACATCCTGGACTTCAACCCCCTGAAGGCCTTCGGCAACGAGGCCGACGTGGCCGCGATGCTCAACATCAACAAGAGCGACCGTCCCCACCTCGAGGCCGACTACCAGTTCACCATCTTCAGCATCCAGAACTTCGAGCTGGCCGCCGTTGACCAGGAGCTCTTCGACAAGGTGTTCGGCCCCGGGGCCATCGCCGACCTCGACCAGTTCCGCGCCCGCGTGGCCGAGGAGGTCGAGAAGTCCAGCGTCAACGAGAGCATGCAGCGCCTGTCCGTCGATGCCCGCAGGCAGCTCAGCCTGCTGGTGGGCCTACTGCCCAAGGCCTTCCTGGCCAAGTGGCTCACCCGCCGCGACTCCAGCATCAGCGCCGAGCAGGTCGAGGCCGACTGGGACGACATCGACCGCGACCTCAAGTGGCAGCTCATCCAAGGGCGCATCGCCGAGCAGAAGCAGATCCAGGTAACGCGCAAGGAGGTCGAGGGGCAGGCCCGCGCCAGCATCGTGGCACAGTTTCGCCAATATGGCATGGACAACATCCCCGAGCACCTGCTCGAGGAGCTCGCCCAGAAGGAGCTCGCCAAGGAAGGCCAGATGGAGAACCTCTACTCCAGCATCCTCAATGGCAAGGTCTTGGATGCCATCCACGCGTCCGTCACCCTCCAGGAGCACGTGGTCACCTTCGACGAGCTCAAGGCCCTCTACGACGCCGAGCAGGCTGACAAAGCTTGAGACGCGGCGGGCTTGGCCCCCCTTTTGTCCCCAGCGCGGGGGCGGGGCGGGGGGCAAGCCCGCCCGCCTTCTCCCTCGTCCTAGTTTCGCAACCCTAGCAATCTCTGAAAATGTCCGAATTCGAAAAATACGCACGGATGCACATGGGCATCAGCAGCCTGACCCTCGACCGCTACGCGAGAGGCGTCCGGAACTCCATCTCCCCCCACATCATCGAGGAGCGCCAGCTCAACGTGGCCATCATGGACGTGTTCTCGCGCCTGATGATGGACCGCATCGTTTTCCTGGGCCTTCCCATCGACGACTACGTGGCCAACGTCATCCAGGCCCAGCTCCTGTTCCTGGAATCGACCGACCCCGAGAAGGACATCGTCATGTACCTCAACTCGCCCGGCGGATCCGTTTACGCCGGCCTGGGCATCTATGACACCATGCAGTACATCAAGCCCGACGTGGCCACCGTCTGCACCGGCATCGCCGCCTCCATGGCCGCCGTGCTGCTCTGCGCCGGCGAGAAAGGCAAGCGCGCCGCCCTCAAGCACTCCCGCGTCATGATCCACCAGCCCATGGGCGGAGCACAAGGCCAGGCCTCCGACATGGAAATCACCCTCAAGGAAATCCTCAAGCTCAAGAACGAGCTCTACGAAATCATCGCCAACCACTCCGGCAAGGACATCGAGCAGGTCGAGAAGGACTCTGACCGCGACTACTGGATGACCTCGCAGCAAGCCAAGGACTATGGCATGATCGACGAGGTGCTCTTCCGCGCCAAGCGCTGATTCCCGCCATTCCGATTCCCAACCCACCCAAAGACCACACGATGGAGAAATGCTCATTCTGCGGAAGGACCAAACGCGAGACACAACTGCTGATCGCCGGGGTGAACGCCTTCATTTGCGACATCTGCATCAACCAGGCCCACGAGATCCTGCACAAGGAGACCCACAAGCAGAAGTCGTTCGACCCCAAGAACCTCACCCTGCTCAAGCCCCAGCAGATCAAGGCCCACCTCGACCAGTACGTCATCGGTCAGGAAATGGCCAAGCGGACCCTCTCCGTGGCCGTTTACAACCACTACAAGCGCCTGGTGCAGCCCGACTCGGAGCAGGAGGAGGTTGAAATCGAGAAGTCCAACATCATCCTGGTCGGCCAGACCGGAACGGGCAAGACCCTGCTGGCCAAGACTATCGCCAGGGTGCTCAACGTCCCCTTCACCATCGTGGACGCCACCGTCCTGACCGAGGCCGGATACGTGGGCGAGGATGTCGAAAGCCTGCTCACCCGCCTGCTCCAGGTGGCCGACTACGACGTGCCCTCGGCCGAGCGCGGCATCGTCTTCATCGACGAGATCGACAAGATCGCCCGCAAGGGCGACAACCCCTCCATCACCCGCGACGTCTCGGGCGAGGGAGTGCAGCAGGGGCTGCTCAAGCTCCTCGAGGGATCCATCGTCAACGTGCCCCCGCAAGGCGGGCGCAAGCACCCCGACCAGGCCACCATCGCCATCAACACCAAGAACATCCTGTTCATCTGCGGAGGCGCCTTCGACGGCATCGAGAAGCACATCGGCAACCGCATGAACACCAAGCTCGTCGGATACGGCGCCAGCAAGGAGAACCAGAAGGTGGACCGCAAGAACCTCATCCGCTACGTGGCCCCGCAAGACCTCAAGTCCTTCGGCCTGATTCCCGAGATCATCGGCCGCCTGCCCGTGCTCAGCCACCTCATGCCGCTCGACCGAGAGGCCCTGCGCAACATCCTCACCGAACCCAAGAACTCCATCATCAAGCAGTACGTCAAGCTCTTCGCCATGGACGGCATCAAGCTCTCCTTCGACGACGACACCCTCGACTACATCGTGGACAAGGCCCTCGAGTTCAAGCTCGGAGCCCGCGGCCTCAGATCCATCTGCGAGGAGATCATGATCGACGCCATGTTCGAACTGCCCACCCAGAAGCTCAAGACCTTCAAGGTGACGCTCGACTACGCCATGCAGAAGCTCTCCGACACCTTCGACCCCATGCTCAAGGTGGCCTGAGCCCACGCGCGCCAGACCCAGGGCCCGACACGGATGTCTTCCGCGTCGGGCCTTTCTCTTTGCGGCGACATGCCCTCAAGCATCCCCGGCCTTGCCCCGCGGCAAGCGAAACCCGGCCGATTGTTCGTATGTTCGCGAACATGGAAACCCTACTGCCCCTGAAAATCGAGACCAGCATCGGCGCAGACCATGTCCGCCTGGCCCGGCTGGCCAAGGCGCTCTCGCATCCCGTCCGAGTCTTCGTCCTGGAGTTCCTCTCGCGGCGGGCCTGCTGCTACAGCGGAGACCTCTCGGACCTGCTCCCGATCGCCAAGTCCACGCTGTCGCAGCACCTGCGCGAGCTCAAGGACGCCGGCCTGATCCAGGGCGAGCTCGAGGCCCCGAAGGTGCGCTACTGCCTGCGCCGCGACAACTGGGAGCAGGCCCGCGCCCTCTTCGGCGACTTCCTGGGCCTCGAGGCTTGAGCCTCCCTTTTTTGCCCATCCTGTTCGTATGTTCGCGAACATCGGCTTCGCTTTTTCATCCTTCACCCCAAAACAATAAAAGTCATGGAAATCAAAGTGTTAGGAACGGGTTGCGCCAAGTGCAAAGCCCTCGAGGCCACGGTCCGGGCCGTTGTCGCGCAGATGGGCCTCGATGCCCAGGTCAGCAAGGTGGAAGACATTGAGGCCATCATGGACCACGGCGTCATGACCACGCCCGCGCTGGTCGTCGGCGAAAAGGTCGTCTCGCAGGGCCGCCTGCTCTCCGAGAGCCAGGTCAAGAAGATCCTGGACGAAAACCGCTGAGCCATGAAGACGACGAGCCTGATCTTCGCGGCGCTGGCCCTCGCCCTGGCCTCCTGCCAAACCCCCGCGCCGGGCGACCCGTCGGCGTCCGCGCCCGACACGCAGGCGCTGGAGCAGGCGGGCGTCCGGGTCTATTACTTCCACGGCAGCCACCGCTGCGCCACCTGCCAGGCGGTCGAGCAGGTTACGGGCGACTTCCTGCGGGCCGAGCATGGCCAGGAGCTTTCGTCGGGCCAGATGGCCTTCGAGGTGTTCGACCTCGACACGCCCGAGGGCCAGGCCAAGGCCGAGCAGATGGGCGTGAGCGGGCAGACCCTGCTGGTGGTCTCGGGCCAAGAGCGCCTGAACCTGACCAACGAGGCCTTCCTGAACGCCCGCAACTCGCCCGAGAAGCTGCAACAGAAGCTGGCCGAGACCCTGGCCGGCCTGAACTGACGCGCGATGGAGTGGCTTGAGGGTCTTCTGGAGGGAGTCCGCTTCCCCTTCGCTTACGCGTTCATCCTGGGGCTGATGACGGCCATCAGCCCCTGCCCCTTGGCCACGAACATCACGGCCATCGGCTACCTGAGCAAGGACCTCGAGGATCGGCGGCTGGTGCTGCGCCGCGGGGCGGTTTACACCCTGGGCCGGGCCTTGGCCTACACGGGCCTGGGCCTGCTGTTCTTCCTGGGGGCCAACCAGTTCGCCATTTCGGGCTTCGTGCAGCGCTGGGGCGAGAAGCTCTTGGGGCCGCTGCTGGTGGTGGTGGGCCTGTTCATGCTCGACTGGATACGCTTCCGCCTGCCGGCCTGGCTGTCCTTCGGCGACCGGCTCGGGCGGCCGCAGGGCAAGGGCTTCTGGGATGTCCTGCTGCTGGGCTTCGTCTTCGCGCTGGCCTTCTGCCCGTATAGCGGCGTGCTGTTCTTCGGGATGCTGGTGCCCATGACCATTTCGAGCGCCAGCGGGCTGTACCTGCCGCTGGTCTTCGCGGTCGCGACGGGCCTGCCGGTGCTGCTGGTGGCCTGGGTGGTGGCCTACTCGGCCTCGAACGTGGGCCGGATGTTCAGCCGGATCAAGGCCTTCGAGCTGTGGTTCCGGCGGGCGGTGGGGGTGCTTTTCCTGCTGGTGGGCCTCTACTACTTGCGCTTCCTTTTCGCTTAGGCAGGCCGGGCCGGATTTTCCGGGCCGATTCGGACTGACAAACAACATGAACATGGAGACCAACAAGGAGATTCGGATACTGTTTTGGATAGCGGGCCTGTTCGCGCTGGCGTTCTACCTGCCGATCGAAAGCGCGACTTTCGTGGCGGCGATCTACGCGGCCCTGGACCTGGCCAAGTGGTACGCGCGCGAGCACGTGGTGCTGTGCCTGCTGCCGGCCTTCTTCATCGCGGGCAGCATCGCTATCTTCGTGAGCCAAGGCTCGGTGCTGCGCTACTTCGGCGCGAAGGCCAAGAAGTGGGTGGCCTACACGGTGGCCTCGGTCTCGGGGACGATCCTGGCGGTCTGCAGTTGCACGATCCTGCCGCTGTTCTCGAGCATCCACAAGCGGGGCGCGGGCCTTGGTCCGGCGATCGCGTTCCTGTACTCGGGCCCGGCCATCAACATCCTGGCCATCATCCTGACGGCCAGGATCCTGGGCTGGGAGATGGGCCTGGCGCGGACGGTCGGGGCGGTGGCCTTCAGCGTGGTGATTGGCCTGGCCATGTCGGCGATCTACCGCAAGGAAGAAGGCCAGAAGCGCAAGGCGCAAATGGCGATCCCGGACGAGCCGGAGAAGCGCCCCATCGGGCAGACGGCGGCGCACCTGGGGCTGCTGGTGCTGATCCTGGTCTTCGCGAACTGGGGCAGCCCGGGCCAGGGCGACACCTCCAGCTTCTGGTACTACTTGTGGGCGCTGAAATGGCCGCTGGTCGGCCTGCTGGCGCTGCTGCTGGGCGTCTCGCTGGTGAAGGTGCTCGGGCTGGGCTGGCGTCCGGTGGCGCTGGCGGGCCTGGCCACGGCGGCCGCCTCGGCCCTGTCGTTCGGCCTGGTGGGCGATCCGCGGCTGGCGCCCTTGCCGCCGATGCTGGTGGCCATCGGCGCGCTGGCGGCCATCACGCTGAAGGACACGAACGATCCTGACAACCCCGCCTGGACCGAGTCGGCCTGGGGCTTCGCCAAGCAGATCCTGCCGCTGTTGGCGCTGGGCGTGCTGGTGGCGGGCTTCCTGCTCGGCTCCACGCACGACGGCCAGAGCCTGCCGGGCATCATCCCGAACGCCTGGATCGCGGGCCTTGTCGGGGGCAACTCACTGGCGTCCAACTTTTTCGCCTCGTTCGTGGGGGCCTTCATGTACTTCGCGACGCTGACGGAGGTTCCCATCTTGCAGGGGCTGATGGCCGCGGGCATGGGCAAGGGGCCGGCCTTGGCGCTGCTGCTGGCGGGCCCGTCGCTTTCCCTGCCGAACATGCTGGTCATCAAGGGCGTGCTCGGCACGGGCAAGACCGCGGTTTACGTGGGCCTGGTGGTGGTCATGGCCACGGTCTCGGGCTGGCTTTTCGGGCTGGTGGCCTGAGGGCTGGGAGTCTTCTAGCGTGCAGGGAGAATCTTTTTGGATATTGTGTTGCAAAAAAACCAGGGCCAATGGCAGAGAAGATGGATACCAAGTTGCTTTCGGATGTTTCACCCTCTGAGGCAACTTGGCATTAGCGGTAAGATTCCTTCAATTCAAAAAGCCGCACTTGTCCATCCTCGGATGAGTAAACCAGAGAATAATACGTGTCCAACGCATTGTTTTCCAAATCGTTCATTGTATTCGCGTATCCCCAGACCAGTACATAGTCAATCATGGCTATTTCTTCACTTTCAGAACTTCCTGACTTCCAGCCAAAGGAACATTCTTCACTGCTTAAATTTCCAAAACGCAGATTTTTCATTCCGCTTTCAACCCATTTCAGTGGAAACCAGCCGACGCTGGCTTCATAATTTTCCAGAATGACCATTGGCTTGTCAACCCCCAGGTAATTTGAAAAATGCAGTTGTAGCCAATGGTCTGTATCCTTGATGGGCAGTACGGTGCTGTAGGGTTGTATCTTGTCTTGGGCCTCGTAAATAGCCTCCGCTGTCGCGCTAAGTTCTGCTGCCGATTTTGTGTATTTGAAGACTAGTCCAAAGTTGACGTACAAAATAATCACGATAGAAGTTTTTGATAGCCAGGATGGGTAGGTGTTTGTGGCAAGCCAAACGACGATGAAGATGAAAAATATCAAGGCCAACCTGTCCGACATCATTCCCGCGCTACTTGAGTTTGGCACCGTGAAAAACAAAATCAGGAATAGCAATGAGCCAGCAAGGAATACGTTTTTGGGCAAGAGGCTTATTCTAAGTAGCGATTTTAGCAAGTTGCTCTTGTATTCTGTTAAGTTGTTCTGAATCTCAACGAATAGGGTGATGGTGGTCAAAGCGATGAGCAAATGGTAGTAAATTTCCGTGAAACGCAATTCTCCCTCGTAATTCAACGCGATCAACGGTCGCACGTCTTTTATCCATTTGATGAGTTCTGATGCCGGTAGTCTCGAATCAGAATCGGAAAAATGAACGTTGTTGAAAAATTGAAGCAAAAGGAGAAGAGAAGGCAAAGCTGCAATTAGCAGCACTATATATTTTTTAGTATTGTTACCAATGACTGTCCGTATGTCTTTTGAGCTGGAATATTGTCCAATCAGGTTTTGCAACTCGGTCAGGAATATGATGAAAAGTAATATTGAATAAACAAAAGCATGGGCAAAATAAGTGAGAGAAAGTGCCACGAAAAGCGCAATGGCAAATTTTAGGGTTATGTTGGAATTGTGTTTTTTCCAAAGTGCCAGAGTGCCAAAGAGCAGGATGAATGAAATGCTCAAATTGTAGAAACCCAAGTAGAAAAGGAAAGTGTAGGAAAATGGGAATATCAAATAGCTTAATGCGGAATTGTTGTATTGTTGAGTCAAATGCCGGAACGACCAGGGGAGAAAGAACAAATACAAGATCATCAAAGCCTTTTCAGCGATGAAAGCTGGAAGAATGAAATTGAATATTGACAAGATAAAATGTCCAATCCAATTCGGGACTGGAACTGTGTTGAAAACAAAGAAATCGGAAAGAGGAGTCTCTGGGTTAAGCAGCAGCTCATGGATTAAATTTGAGTTGTACAAATGAGCTGCTCCATCCATTGTCGGAAAGAACTTGGATAAAAGGATAGGTGTCATATTTAGCAATACAACAATATAAAAAAAATAGGGTTCTATTTTGTTGAATTTTCCTTCCATGTTTCAAATTGTTTTATCGACATTTAGAATTTGTAGAGATGCGCTAGGACGGATGTTTTGGGTTTGTCGCCCAGGGTCGCTTGGCAGGATTCTCGATTATCGGTTGTTGGCTGCGTGGTTAGCCGACGAAGATGGGGAGGCCGGTTGGGATTGCTTTGCCGAGTTTTCCGCTTTGGCATCACCCTCGCAAGATAGGGCTTTCCGGCCGGCTTTTCCATCGCCTTGCCCTCAGAGCCAGTTCCACTGGTAGGTTTTCTGGCGGAACCAGCGGGTGGCGTTTTGGCGGGTGGCCTCGGGCAGGAGCTGCACCAGGCGGGCGGCCCACTCGTAGTGCGTTCGCTTGACGGTTCCCCAGCGGGCGGCCAGGCCTGCGGCGGCGGGGGCGGGGTAGGGCAGGAGCAGGAGCGAGTCCTGGCCGTCGAGCAGGGGCCTGGCGCGCCAGAGGTGCATGTCGGACGAGATGAGGCCGACGCTGCTCCAGCGCTGGTCTTGCCAGTGCTGGAGCAGGGCCTGGAGGTTGCCTGGGGTGTCGTGCGAGAGGGTGTCGGCCAGGAGGACGGCCCGGACTCCGGCGGCGCGCAGGACGCGGGCCATGATCTGGGCTCCGGTGGTGGGGTGTCCTTCGCGGCGGCCGCCGAGCAGCAAGAGGGTGTCGGCGCGGCCTGCCCGGTGCAGGAGGTAGGCGTAGGCCAACCGGCGGGCGGTCTCGGGCCCGGGCAGGTCGCGGCGCCAGTCGTAGTCGGCCGAGAGGACGGCCAGGGCGGAGCAGCGGGGCGGCTCGGGCACGTAGGGCAGCTCGCTGGCGGCGCCCCGCTGGTAGGCCCAGACGGCGAGCAGGTCGAGCAGGGCCAGGAAGAAGAGGGCGCGGATGAGGCGCTCGCGTCCGCCCAGGCGGTTGGAAATGCCTTCGAGGAGGGGTTCGAGCATGGGGCTGGGGCGTTGGGTTCAGTACTCGCCCAGGGCCAGGCGCAGGGCGTTCTGTGCCTTGAGGACTTCGTAGAGGGCGTTGTTGTAGTTGGTCTGGGCTTGCAGGAGCTGGTTCTGGGCCTGGGTGAGCTCGAGGCTGCTGGCCATGCCTTCCTTGAACTTGGCCTGGGTGCGCTCTTGGATGCGCTGGGCCAGGGCGACGTTCTGGGCCTCGTTGGCGAGCTTTTCCTGGGCGGTGGCCAGGTTTCCGTTGGCCTGGTCGGCCTCCATGCTGAGGCTCATGGCGAGCATCTGCTGGCTGTTCTCGATCTTCTGGACCTCGATGCGGGCCTGGTTGAGCTGCGAGCGCCGGGCTCCGCTGCTGAGGATGGGCACGTCGAGCTTGAGGCCAATGATGGAGGTGGGGAACCAGGGCAGGTCGGGGTCGCCGAAGTTGAACTCGTCGCGCTGGGCGTTTCGCTCGTAGGAGTAGAAGGCGGCCAGGGTGGGCAGGAAGAGGCTTTTCTGGCGCCTTTCGGCCAGCAGGGAGAAGGCCTTCTGCGACTCGAGGAGCTGGTAGCTGATGTGGCTGTTGAGGTCGAGCTGGCGGGGGGCCTCGGAGGCAGCTTGGCTGGCCTGGAGCTGCTGGAGGTCCTGGGCGAACTCGACCTGGCTGTCCATGGGCAGGGCCATCTGGAACTTGAAGAGGCGCAGGGCCACGTCCTCCTGGCGCCGCATGGAGGCCACGGCGTTCTCGAGGTTGCGGGTGGTGAGCTCGAGCTGGTCCACGTCGGTCTGCTCGACGAATCCGGCCTGGTAGAGGGCCTGGGTCTCCTGCATGAGCTGCCGGGTTGTGGCCAGGGTGGCCTCGAGCTGCTGGCGGTTGGCGGTGGCCATGGCGGCCAGGAGGTAGGCGTCGGCCACCTGGGCCTTGGCCTGTGCCTGGGTCTGGCGCATCTGGCGCTCGGAGATTTCCATGAAGGTGCGCGAGGCCTGGAGGCCGACGATGTACTCGCCGCTGAAGATGAGCTGGGTGGCCGAGATGCCGAAGGTGGCGTTGTGCTGGGTGCCGAACTGCACCTCGGCGAACTGGCCTGGCTGTCCGCCGAAGAACTCGGCGGGGACGAGCTGGGTGGGGATCTCGAGCATGTTGGTGTACTGGGCGGAGGCGCTCACCTGGGGCAGACCCATGGCGGTGGTCTCCCAGACCTGCTGGCGGGCGGTCTCGATGTCGAGCCGGGAGTTCTGGATCTGGAGGTTGTTCTCGGCGGCGTAGGTCTGGGCTTCCTCGAGGGTGAAGCGGTAGGACTCCTGCGCCGGGGCGGCGCCGGCCATGCCGAGCAGCAGCGCGGCGGCGGCCAAGAGGGCTTGACGTGTGGTCATTTCTTGTTTTTGGGGGCGAATTTAGCAAAAGCCGCGCAAGGCGTGGCCACCGGTCGGGGAAATATGGCCTGGCGGGGGATTGGGGCTCCGGCGGTGCGGAAAAAAGTTTGCTCGAGATTCCGCGGATCGCTTATTTTCGCGGGCCTAGCCAAGCCCTTGGCAGACAACAAGCTAATTCGCACCTTCAAACATCATCATGGCAACAACCGCTGATTTCAGGAACGGGCTCTGCATGGAGTTCAACAACGACCTCTTCATGATCGTCCAGTTCCAGCACGTGAAACCGGGCAAGGGCCCCGCTTTCGTGCGCACCAAGCTCAAGAGCGTGACCACAGGCCGGGTCATCGAAAACACCTTCACGGCCGGGGTGAAGATCAACGTGGCCCGCATCGAGCGCCGCCCGTTCCAGTTCCTCTACAAGGACGACATGGGGCTGAACTTCATGCACCAGGAGACCTTCGAGCAGATTTCGATCGCCGAGGAGCTGGTCGAGGCCCGCGACTTCCTCAAGGAGGGCCAGGACGTGGAAGTGGTCTTCCATGCCGACACCGAGTCGGTGCTCTACTGCGACCTGCCCCAGTTCGTGAACCTCAAGGTGGTTTACACCGAGCCGGGCCTCCGGGGCGACACGGCCTCTTCGACGGTGCTCAAGCCGGCCGAGCTGGAGACCGGGGCCTCCGTCCAGGTGCCCTTGTTCGTGGAAATCGACCAGATGATCAAGGTCGATACCCAGGCGCGGAGCTACGTGGAGCGCGTGCGCTGAGGCGTTTGCCGCTCTGGCGCGTTTTGGCTATCTTGGCGTGGCCAAGCCTAGCGACTCGTCGGCGTTCCCCTTGGGGCTTGGGCTCCGAACGGGCGCCGGCGATTCCTTTTTCCGCCTTTCTCCTCCTTTTCTCGCCCGCTAAACCAAAAACCACTGGCCATGGAAGATCGCAACAAGAACAAGCGGTTGGATTTCTGCAACTTCAAGCTCGACACGCTGCTCGAGATCACCAACATGATCAACGAGACCCTGCCCACCGAGACCCTGCTGCACAAGTACCGCAACCTGCTGCTCCAGCGGCTGGCCATCGGCAAGATCATCATCTTCGCCCACAACAAGGGCTGGGAGATGGTCCTCCAGGAGGGCTTCGGCCAGGAAGGCCCGCCGCCCATCGACGTCGAGGCCGACCTGATGCCCTTCGACTCCATCACCACCGTTACGGCCGCGAACCTCTCGCACCTGGCCGCGATGGACACCCTCATCCCGGTCTTCCACCACGACAAGCCCCTGGCCTTCGTGCTCATCGGCGACGTGGACGAGGAGCGCCAGGGCGTCAGCCCCACCATCAAGCACCTGCGCTTCATCCAGACCCTGACCAACCTGGTCATCCAGGCCCTGGAGAACAAGCGCCTCCAGCAGGAATCGCTCCGCCAGGAGGTCATCAAGAAGGAGCTCGAGCTGGCCTCGCGCATGCAGTCGATGCTCATCCCCGACTCGTGGAACTTCCCCAAGAACGACCAGATCTTCGTCGAGGCCTTCTACCTGCCCCACCTCGACGTGGGCGGCGACTACTACGACTTCTTCGCCCTGAGCGACCACGAGTACGCCTTCTGCATGTCCGACGTCTCGGGCAAGGGCATCTCCGCGGCCATCCTCATGTCGAACTTCCAGGCCAACATGCGCGCCCTGTTCACCGACGAGATCGAGCTGCCCGAGCTGGTCCAGAAGCTCAACGCCCGCGTCATGGCCAGCGCCAACGGCGAGAAGTTCATCACGCTGTTCGTGGGCAAGTACAACCTCCGCACCCGCGAGCTCAACTACATCAACGCCGGGCACAACCCGCCCTTCTGCTACGACAAGGACAGCGGCCAGATGAGCTACCTTTCCATCGGCTGCCCCGGCATGGGCATGCTCGACGAGCTGCCCGTCGTCCGCGAGGGGCGCGTCATGCTCAGCGCCCCCACCAAGATCCTCTGCTACACCGACGGCCTGGTCGAGCTGCGGGGCGAGAACACCACCGACGCCGGAATGTCGGCCGTGGCCGCCATCCTGTCCGACGACAAGCGCGTGGACGCCTCCATCGAGGCCGTCATCCAGGAGCTCGACGTCTCGCGCCAGAACAAGCTCTTCTTCGACGACATTTCCCTGCTGGGCATCGACATCTTCTGAACCGTCCGCCATGGGGTGGGGCGGAGGCTTCCACCGAACCGCTTCGGCACGGACGGGGCTGCCCGGCTGCTCTCTTCTGCTCTTCCAACCCAACAAACACAACCGACATGAAGAAAGTTGATCTGGTGTTCCGTACCGTCGGCGAGCGGACGACCGACATCGCCCTCGAGCTGGCCAAGAAGCACATCCGCCCCGACCGCATCCACCTGCTCCAAGACGTCAAGCCCTTCACCGAGACCGTCCGAAGGCAGCTCCAGATCGACTACGACTGCGACTACGTCGTCTTCATGGATGCCGACTGCCTGGTCATGGAGGAAATGAGGGACTTCATCGAGCGCACCGACCTGCCCTACATCGACTGCTACGTCTATGACAAGTTCCGCGGCAAGCTCCACACGGGCATCCACATCACCCGCGTGGACCTGGTCCGCGAAATGGCCCGGGTCGAGCCGCCCCAGAGCGACATGAAGTACGTGCTGCGGCCCGAGTCGCGCGTGCGGGCCATCGCCCTCAAGCGGCTCAAGATGAGCAAGGCCTTCAAGCATTTCCGAATTTACCACGACTACCACCAGTCGTTCGCCGACATCTTCTCGAAGTACGCCCTGCGCGAGCTGCGCAGCCGCACGGCCCAGAACCGCAGCAAGCTCGACGCCAAGATGGAGCACTGGAACGAGGCCGACCCCGACCACCGCGTCGCCCGCGAGGCCACCGAGTTCACCCACGCCCACGTCAGCCAAGGGGCCACGCCCGAGCAGGTCCACGACTTCATCGTCCGCATCCCCGAGTTCGCCGCCGCGCAGACCCGCGCCCTGGGCCTCCATGAGAAGGCCCCGCTGACCTGGGATGAGGTCATGGCCACCACTTCGCAAGAGGAGCAGGACGCCGGCATCCGCAAGATCTTCGGCATCGGCCTGAGCCGCACCGGCACCAAGAGCCTCACCAAGGCCCTCAACTCCATCGGCTACACCATCAGCCACTACCCCACCGACGAGACCACCTACGAGGAGCTCGCCGCCTCGCACTACAAGCTCCGCCTGCTCGAGTACTTCGACGGCATCACCGACATCACCGTCGCGCCCTACTACGCCCAGCTCGACCAGCTCTTCCCCCAGAGCAAGTTCATCCTGACCGTCCGCGACAAAGATCTCTGGCTCGAGGCCATGGAGCGCCACTGGAACGAGAAGCCCGTGCTGGCCACCGACTTCAGCCTCGAAAGCCGCATGGCCCTGCGCCGGCTGCTCCGCCTGGCCAACTACGGAACCTTCACTTTCGAGAAGGAGCGCATGTCCTTCGCCTACGACCACCACGTCCGCGGCGTGCTCGAGTACTTCAAGGACCGGCCCCAGGACCTGCTCATCATGGACGTTACCGCCGGAGAGGGCTGGGAGAAGCTCTGCCCCTTCCTCGGACGCCAGCCCCTGGAGGTCGAGTTCCCCCACAACAAGAAGAAGTCCGACCTCGACGAATGACGCTCCCCTCGGGGCGATCGAAATCTTTGGCTAAATTCGCGCCTTCGCAATCCGATAACAATTCCACACCATGACCCAAGAACCCCAAGAAGGCTACCTCGACATGGAGCTGCTCCGCTTCACCACCGCGGGCAGCGTCGATGACGGAAAAAGCACGCTCATCGGGAGGCTCCTCTACGACAGCAAGGCCATCTTCGAAGACCAGATGGACGCCATCGAGCTGACCAGCAAGCGCAAAGGCGAGGAGCACGTCAACCTGGCCCTGCTCACCGACGGCCTCCGCGCCGAGCGCGAGCAAGGCATCACCATCGACGTGGCCTACCGGTACTTCGCCACGCCCCGCCGCAAGTTCATCATCGCCGACACCCCGGGCCACATCCAGTACACCCGCAACATGGTAACTGGCGCGTCCACGGCCAACCTGGCCATCATCCTGGTCGATGCCCGCACCGGAGTGGTCGAGCAGACCCTCCGGCACGCCTTCATCGCCTCGCTGCTCCAGATCCCCCACGTGGTCGTCTGCGTCAACAAGATGGACCTGGTCGAGTACAGCGAGGAGGTCTATGAGCGCATCCACCGCCAGTTCATGGCCTTTTCCAGCAAGCTCGACGTCCGCGACATCCGCTTCGTGCCCATCAGCGCCCTCCTGGGCGACAACGTGGTCAAGCGCTCGCAGAACATGGACTGGTACGGGGGCGCCACCCTCATGCACATCCTCGAGAACATCTACATCGGCAGCGACCAGAACCACATCGACGCCCGATTCCCCGTCCAGTACGTCATCCGCCCCCAGAAGGCCGAGCACCACGACTACCGCGGCTACGCCGGACGCATCCTCGGCGGGGCCTTCAGCGCCGGCCAGCGCGTCAAGATCCTCCCCTCCGGCTTCGTCTCCACCATCAAGAGCATCGACACCATGGACGGAAGCCTCGACACCGCCTTCGCGCCCCAGTCGGTCTGCATCACCATCGAGGACGACATCGACATCAGCCGCGGCGACATGATCGTCCGCGAGAACAACGTCCCCAACATGAGCCAGGACATCGACATGATGGTCTGCTGGTTCAACGAAAGGCCGCTGAATCCCAAGGGCAAATACGCCGTCAAGCACACCACCCGCGATGCCCGCTGCATGGTCAAGGAAATCCGCTACAAGATGGACATCAACACCCTGACCCGCAACCTCGACGACAAGCAGGTGGCCATGAACGACATCGCCCGCATCAGCATCCGCACCACCCAGCCGCTTTTCTTCGACCCCTACCGCAAGAACCGCAACACCGGAGGCATCATCCTCATCGACGAAGGCACCAACGAGACCGTCGCCGCCGGCATGATCATCTGAAACGCCGGGGCCGTGCCCGATTCGGCATCCATCCCAAGCCCTTCGCCATGTCTGGCGGAGGGCTTTTTTGGTTCTTTAGAAAAGCGAGTGGGGAGCGCGAAAGAGATTGGCTCGGGTAAAATCCAGCTTTCCGGCGAGTAGGTAGATGACGGCTTGAGGGTCTCTGTTTTCCTGCATACCCTGGCTTTGGCCTTGGCGGCTTGGAAGAGCGAGTTGAAGCTCTCGATTATCCCGCTGCGCATGCGTTTTTCCGTCCAGTTGACGATGCCGGGCCAATGCCGTTTGATGGTCCTGGCCACCTCGACGATTTGTGGAATTTTGCTGTGGGTGGGATGCTGGCGGCAGTAACGAAAAAGGGTAGGCGGCGTTGCTTTTTTTATTTTGGCTTGCCGCGGGTTCAACACAAACCAAAATATAAAAGCAACTGACTGCTATATTGCATGTTGTGTGCATTTTTTTGCAATTTATCAAGGAAAGATTTTTTTATTTTTTTTATCTGACAACCCAATCAAGTAAAGATTTCTCATTTTTTTTTACTTGATTGGGTTACAAGAATGGTTCCATATAAGAGTGTGTGGGTAGCGCAAAAGGGATTGGCTCGGTCAAAATCTAGCTTTCCGGCGAGTAGGTAGATGACGACCTTGAGGGTCTCTGTCTTCCTGTATCCCCTGGCTTTGGCCTTGGCGGCTTGGAGGAGCGGGTTGAAGCTCTCGATTATGCCGTTGGTTATGCGTTTTTCCGCCCAGTTGACTACGCCGGGCCAATACCGTTTGATGGTCCTGGCCCTCGACGGCCTGTAGGATTTTGCTGTGGGTGGGATGCTGGCGGCAGTAACGAAAAAAGGTAGGCGGCGATGCTTTTTTTTGTGGGATTTCAAGGCACAAATGTTTATTTCCTGAACGATGTTTTAAATTTGCACAGATGCCCACAAAAAAGCAATGAATGCTCTACCCATGTTAGTTGCATTATTTGTTATCATTCAATTGATTACGCAATTTCTCAATTTCAGCTTTTGGTATTTTCGTTGAAATGGAAATTATATCATCTGATAAGTAAGGATTCAAAATTAGCTTAGTCTAAATGGGGAGAATTTGATGACGAGGTTTGTCCCCACGTTGGCAAGGCAACGGTTGGCG
>JAIFMG010000091.1 GCA_020048645.1 Bacteroidota bacterium
CAGGGAAGAAACATTTTCAGGGAGCTCAAAAACACTTTTGACGGCCACAACTTCCTTTCCGTCAAATGCGAGATGACCTAAATAGTTACCAGGATTGACAAAAATACAAATTGAAAGGCTGACAAATCACCAAATCAACAGCACTATTCCATAAAGCGTTCAACCCAATTTCAACCCAATGTCGCCCAAGCGAGCAGGTGAAAACAATTGCAACACTGCAAAAAAAATCACAATTTCCAATTCCCAATGGATATCATCATCTACAACACCGCAGACGGCAAAGCGTCGGTTTCGCTGTATGCCAAGGACGGCAATGTTTGGCTAAACCAAAATCAACTTGCCGAACTTTTTGCCACCTCGAAGCAAAATATTGGCCAGCACATAGCCAGTATATTGAATGACAATGAATTAGATGCAAATTCAGTTGTAAAGAATTACTTTACAACTGCCGCTGATGGCAAAGAGTACAATGTTACCTTCTATTCCTTAGAGATGATTCTGGCGATCGGTTTCAGGGTTAGGAGCAAACGGGGAACCCAGTTCAGGATCTGGGCCAACAAGAGCCTGAAAGAATACATGGTCAAGGGTTTTGTGATGGACAGCGAACGCCTGAAGAACCCCAACGGCCGGCCCGATTATTTCGATGAACTTTTGGAACGCATCCGCGATATTCGGGCGTCTGAAAAACGATTTTACCAAAAAGTACGCGATTTGTTTGCCCTAAGCAGCGATTACGACGCAACCGACAAGGCCACGCAAATGTTCTTTGCCGAAACACAAAACAAACTTTTGTTCGCGGTCACCGGAAAAACCGCGGCCGAAATTGTTTTGTCAAGAGCCGATCCCGAAAAGCCAAACATGAACCTGACCTCTTGGAAAGGCTCAGTGGTTCGCAAGCAAGATATTTACATCGCTAAAAACTACTTGACTGACGATGAGATTGATACGCTCAACCGCTTGGTTGTCATCTTCCTCGAAAGCGCCGAATTGCGGGCCAAGAACAGAAATGCCATCGCCATGAATTTTTGGCGTGAAAATGTGGATAAAATCTTGGAATTTCAGGATAAGAAAATCCTCAAGAACGCGGGATCCATCAGCAACGCAGAAATGGAAGCCAAGGTGATCGAGATCTACGAAAAATTCGATAAGCGAAGAAAAGGATTTGATGCCATGCAAGCGGACCAGGTCGATTGGGAAGAACTGAGACAACTGGAAGAACGCATCAAAGCGAAAGACAGGTAGCATTGCGAAGCTGAAGCCCCCCAAGCTGTTGACAACAAGGTCGAATCGGAGAATGACCGTCCAACCCCCAAAAGCCAAATTTGAGGGAGGAGAATCTGGCTGTTGGAACCCGTCGCACGGGCGCAAGTAGGTTTTTTGTCCTCTCTACCGGTCGCGCCCAGGCCCTCGGCGGGGCGTCATACGGCGTCGAGGCTCCAGGCTTGGGCGGGGGCTTCGAACCAGGGCTTGTAGGTGGCCCAGGTCTGGCGGAAGAAGTCGGAGCGGCGGTAGGCGTCGAGCTGCTCGGGGCTTTCCCAGCGGCTGAAGCTGAAGACGTTCTGGGGCTCGGCCAGGTCTTGCCAGATTTCGAGCCCCAGGCAGCCGTCGAAGCCGACGATGCGGGGGCGGAATCCTTGGCTGAGGCGGATGAACTCCTGGGCCTTGCCGGGCTGGAAGCGCATTTTTACCAATCTTCTGATCATGGCTGTCGTGGGTTTGTGGTGTAGCGGTGCTGGTTCGGGAAAGAATCGCCAGCGGAGCGGCCGCTCGGCTTGCGGGCCCGCCGGGGGTTGGCAAAGATGCGAAAAAGAAAGCCCGGTGGGAAATCCGGGCTTTCTCGAAGGCTTGTTGGGTCGTCGGCTCAGCGGCGATAGACCATGTACTTCCAAGGGTCGAGGTTGAACTCCTGCTTCTTGGCGAAGACGTCGCCCTCGGTGAAGAAGACGTCCTCCCACTCGCCCTCGATGGCGGGGCTGTCGATGCTGAAGGCGGCGCTCTGCTTGGAAAGGTTCATGATGACGAGCACCTGGTTTCCGTCTTTTTCGCGGACGAAGGCCAGGATCTGGGCGTCCTTGTCGGTCTTGAGGAACTCGAGGCTGCCTCCGAAGCTGCCGCTCCAGATGGCCGGGTTGTTCTCCTTGAGGGTGTTGAGCTTGGTGTAGAAGTCGGCGTAGAGGGTGGTGCTGAAGTCGATGGTGTCCTTCTCGAAGAAGCTGAGGCGCTTGTCGAGGCCGGCTTCCTGTCCGCTGTAAATGAGGGGCATGCCGGGCAGGGTGTAGGTCAGGACGGCCATGGCGGGGTAGGCGTCGCCCATGCGCTCGAACTCGGTGCCGTTCCAGGAGTTCTCGTCGTGGTTGGAGGTGAACTGCATTCGGAAGTCGCCGTAGGGCAGGTCTTTGACGGAATCGACGAAGGCGGCCTCGTTGGTCGCGAAGTAGAGCTGGATGTCCTTGGGACCCTTCTTGGCCTGGGCCACCTCGTTGAGGATGTGGTGGAAGTCCCAGCCGTAGGACATGTCGAAGGCGGCGTGGACCTCGGGCGTGCCCCATTCGGCGAGCATGAAGACAGGCTTGACCTCGTCGAGGGCCTTGCGGGCCTCGACCCAGAAGTCGGTGGGGACCATGCCGGCCACGTCGCAGCGGTATCCGTCGATGTCGGCCTCCTTGACCCAGTAGGTCAGGGCGTCAATCATGGCCGCGCGCATCTCGGGCACGTCGTAGTTGAGGTCGGCCACGTCGGTCCAGTCGGTGCCTTCGGGCACCACGACGTTGCCTTGGGCGTCTTGGGTGAACCACTCGGGGTGGTTCTCGATCCAGGGGCCGTCCCAGGCGGTGTGGTTGGCCACCCAGTCGAGGATGACGTACATTCCGAGCTCGTGGGCCTTGTTGACCAGCGCCTTGAGGTCGTCGAGGGTGCCGAACTCGGGGTTGACGGCCTTGTAGTCCTGCACGGCGTAGTAGCTGCCCATTCCGCCCTTGCGGTTCTTGACGCCGATGGGGTGGATGGGCATGATCCAGAGGATGTCCACGCCCATCATCTTCAGGCGGGGGATGTGCTCGATGAAGCTGGCGAAGTCGCCTTTCTCGGAGTACTGCCGGACGTTGACCTCGTAGATGGTCATGTTCTTGACCCGCTCGAGGGTGGGCGGCTCGTAGTCCACGGCCGTGAGCTCGAGGGGCACGATGGAATCGGCCGCGGCGGTCGGTTCGCCTTGGCCGGAATCGCCGCAAGAGCCGAGGAACAGCCCGAGCGACAAGGCATAAAGCATTGCTTTTTTGGACATTTTGAAAGTGGGTTGGTGAAAACTTAGGTTGCGTGAGGACTCTTGTTTCAGTCGAAGAACTGGGCCTCGTCGGAGACGACCCACTCGGGCAGGCCGGTGCGCAGGGCCTTGATCTTCCCGTTGTAGATGTTGAAGATCCAGGCGTGCAGCTTGATGGACTGCTTGCGCCCGATGGCCCCGGCCACGGCGGGGGTGTTGTAGATGTTGCGCACCTGGTCGATGGTGTTCATCTCGCAGAGCTTGTCGAAGCGGTCGCGCTCGTCGGTGATGAGCGAGAGGTGCTCGAGGTTGCGGTTGTAGAGCTTGCGGATGGGGTTGACCCAGTTGCCCACCAGCGGCAGGTCGGTGCCCATCATGGCCGCCTTGACGCCTCCGCACTGGTAGTGGCCCAGCACGACGATGTGCAGCACCTTGAGCACCTCGATGGAGTACTCGAGCACCGAGAGGAAGTTCAGGTCGGTGATGGAGACCTGGTTGGCGATGTTGCGGTGGACGAACAGCTCGCCCTGGTTGGCCCCGGTCATGTCGGCGATGGTGACGCGGCTGTCGGAGCAGCCCAGGAACAGGAACTTGGGGCTCTGCCCCTTGGCCATCTCGTCGAAGTAGTGCGGATCTTCGGAGAGCGTGCGGGCCACCCACTCGCGGTTGTTCTCGATCAGTTTCTTGTAGCTATCCATATGTTGCTGGTTTTTAGTTGTTTCGTGGGGTTCTTTCCACGCGAGGCCTGGCCTTGCGCGAATCGGAAGATAGGAAAAAAACCGCTTCAATTGTGGGGCGTTCTACCCGAGCTGCTCGGCAGGGGCAAGAACCACGAAGCTCAATCGGTCGCAAAGTTCTGAAAAACAAGAATATAGCACAAAATTCGCCCCCCGATTCCCCGCGATGGCCTCGATGGGCGACAGGCATTATTTATACAGAATCTAAATGTCCATTCGCTTATCTTTGTTATCGCAAAAACAAAAAAGCAAATCCCAACCATGACCATAGGACTGCTCAAAGAACCTGCCCACGAGAGCCGTGTGGCGATGCTTCCGGAGAACGTCAAGCCCTTCGTGGACCTCAAGCAAGAGGTCTGGGTGGAAGCCGGAGCGGGCGAAAAGGCCTACAACAGCGACGAGGCCTACCAGAAGGTGGGCGCCCAGATCCGCTCGCGGGCCGAAATCCTGGCCAAGGCCGACATCCTGCTCAGCATCCACGCGCTGGAGGTCCAGGAGCTGGACCAGATTCCCGCCGGGCGCGTGCGCATCGGGCAAATGGCTCCCTTCATCAAGGAAGTCGAATTGCAAGCCAGCGCCCAGCATGGGCACGTGGTGTTCAGCCTCGACATGATTCCCCGGAGCACCCGGGCGCAGGCCATGGACGTGCTCTCGTCAATGGCCACCGTCTCCGGCTACAAGGCCGTGCTCGACGCCGCGGGCATGCTGCCGCACTTCTTCCCGCTGTTCATGTCGGCCGCCGGCACCATCCGCCCGGCCAAGATGCTGATCATCGGGGCAGGCGTGGCCGGGCTCCAGGCCGTGGCCACGGGCCGCAAGCTGGGCGCCGTGGTCGAGGTCTCGGACGTGCGCGCGGCGGCCAAGGAGGAAGTCCTCTCGCTGGGAGGCAAGTTCCTGGAAGTGGCGGGCGCGAAGGACGACGCCTCGGCGGGCGGCTACGCGGTCGAGCAGACGGAGGAGTTCAAGCAGAAGCAGCGCCAGCTCCTCTACGACCACGCGGTCAAGGCCAACGTGATTCTCTGCACGGCCCAGGTGCGCGGCGGCAAGGCCCCGGTCATCATCACCCGGGCGATGGTCGATAACATGGCCCCCGGCTCCGTCATCATCGACCTCGCGGCCTCCACTGGCGGCAACTGCGAGCTGACGCAGGATGGGCAAACGATTGTCCACAACGGCGTGCGCGTGGTCGGCCAGTCCAACTACCCCAGCCTGATGCCCTCCGACGCCAGCAAGATGTTCGGCAAGAACATGGAGAACTTCCTCAAGCTGTTCTACGACAAGGAAGGCCAGTTCGCGCTCCGGCTCGAGGACGACATCCTCCAGGCCAGTTGCATCTGCCGCGACGGCGCCATCGCCCCGCACGCGATCAAGAAGTAACCCGCTTGCCCTACCCAACCTAACCTAACCCGAAACACCCCCTCATTCGATGGACAGCATTCTCGAATTTTTCTACCTCAACAAAGACCTGGTCTTCATCGTGGCCCTGTCGATTTTCCTGGGCATCGAGGTCATCTCGAACGTCCCGGCGGTCTTGCACACGCCGCTCATGTCCGGGGCCAACGCCATCCACGGCGTGGTCATCATCGGCGCGATCATCGTCATGGGCCACGCCCAAGGCGCGCTTCCGCTGGTGCTGGGCTTCCTGGCCGTCTTCCTGGGCACGCTCAACGTCGTTGGCGGCTTCGTGGTGACGGACCGGATGTTGGACATGTTCAAGAAAAAGCCCAAGAAAGAAGACCAATAAGCCTAGCCGCCGCGCGCGGACTTTCTCAACCCCACAGAAAAACCAACCGTCATGTTCGATACAATCGAAGTTCTGAAGACCATCGCGTTCAGCCTGTCCGAGTCGGTGCTCGAGATAGTTTACCTCCTGGCCTCCATCCTGTTCATCATGGGCCTGAAGAAATTGAGCGCTCCCGACACGGCCCGCGCGGGCAACCTCTGGGCCGCCTTCGGCATGGGCCTGGCCATCGTGGCCACCATCTTCCTGCACCAGATGGACGGGAAGGACATCGGCAACAAAGGCCTCATCTTCCTTTCCATCGGCCTGGGCACCTTCGCCGGCTGGAGCATCGCCACCAAGGTAAAGATGACGGCCATGCCCCAACTGGTCTCGCTGTTCAACGGCATGGGCGGGGCCGCCGCGGCGCTGATCTCGCTGCTGGAGTTCCCCCACCTGGCCGAAGGCTCGCCCGACGGCACGGCCGACCTCATGTCCGGCCACGTGCTGGCCATCCTGCTGGGCCTGGTCATCGGCAGCGTGTCCTTCGCGGGCAGCATGGTGGCCTACGGCAAGCTCGACGGCAAGATCAACGAGTGGCGCTCGCCCGCGTTGCGCTACATCAACATGGGCTTCCTGCTGGCCATCTTCGGCACCATCGGCTGGCTGATGAGCCTGGGCAGCGTGCCTCCGGCCAACGCCATGTTCGTGGTCTATGGCATCTTCGCCGCCTCACTGCTCTACGGCGTCTTCTTCGTCATGCCCATCGGCGGGGCCGACATGCCCGTGGTCATCTCCCTGCTCAACTCCTTCACGGGCATGGCCGCCGCCATGGGCGGATTCCTCTACGACAACCAGGCCATGCTCACGGGCGGCATCCTGGTCGGCTCGGCCGGCACCATCCTGACCATCCTCATGTGCAACGCCATGAACCGCTCGCTCACCAACGTCATCATCGGCGCCTTCGGCGGAACCACCGGCGAATCCCAGGAAGTCGAGGGAACCATGAAGGAGACCAACGTCTCCGACGCCGCCATCCAGCTCTTCTACGCCCAGAAGGTCGTCATCGTCCCCGGATACGGCATGGCCGTCGGCAACGCCCAGCACGCCTGCCGCGAGCTCGAGAAGATGCTCGCCAAGAACGGCGTGGACGTCAGCTACGCCATCCACCCCGTGGCCGGACGCATGCCCGGGCACATGAACGTGCTGCTGGCCGAGGCCGACGTGCCCTACGAGAAGATGCACGAGATGGACGAGGCCAACCCCGACATGCCCAACGTGGACGTGGTCATGGTCATCGGCGCCAACGACGTGGTCAACCCCGCCGCCGAGGACGACAAGAACAGCCCCATCTACGGAATGCCCATCATCCAGGCCCACAACGCGAAGAACATCATCGTCCTGAAAAGGGGCAAGGGAAAGGGCTACGCCGCCATCGAGAACGCCCTCTTCTTCAACGACAAGACCAAGATGCTCTTTGGCGATGCCAAGGACTCCCTCCAAAAACTCGTCTCCGAGGTCAAAGGCCTTTGACGACGGGACGCGCGACAGCAATTCATCAAACGGGAACCTGGCAGGCGTGGCGCTTCGGCGGCCGCGCCTGCCTTTTCTCTTTTCCGGGGGATGCTGATGCCACGCCCGCGCGCCGAACACCAAACCGCAGAGAAAACACGGATTGCCCATGCCCAATTGCGTTCGTCGGCAACCCATCCCATCCCCTTGACAACCAAGCATCCGCGGCTCGACAACGCGCCCCGAGGCACGGCTCGCCCGCGGGTTCAAAAGTGAATCGCCCAAGCGCTTGTTTTTCGAAGTACGTTTTGTACTTTGGCAATCGCCAACTCACCCGCCCCGATGAACAGGCTACCCACCAGAATCGCGAATGACCAAGGCCAAAGCCGGCTGCCGAGCTTCCCCGACCTGTCGGTTGGAATTTTGGCGGATTGGCGCGGCTTCTGGAGGCGCACGTTTCATTCTTGATGCACGATGGTGCTTTTGGGGTAACTATTTAGGTCATCTCGCATTTGACGGAAAGGAAGTTGTGGCCGTCAAAAGTGTTTTTGAGCTCCCTGAAAATGTTTCTTCCCTG
>JAIFMG010000196.1 GCA_020048645.1 Bacteroidota bacterium
CCCGCGATCTTGGCCAATATTGCTTCGTATTTTTTCATGGTGCAATGTAAGCATTTCTTTTTGTCCCACTATTAAGGAATAGAACAAAAATCAATATTACAAAGAGCTAATTGAGAATAAAATTAGAATTGAAAATATCATTAAAATTCCAATAGTTTTTGCTGGAAAAGAACCTTATATTACGTTGATTGAAGAAGGAAAATAAAGAGCATATCATCAGGCTGGTCGCCAGTGTCATCCACAGCAGGATTCGACAGGTCGTCGAGGTGGCCAGGACTTTCAAGCGGCATTGAGCCGACGTAGTCAACTGGGCGAAAAACCGTATCACCAACGGGATACTCGAGGGCTTCGACTCGCTCTTCCAAGCCGACAAGGCCAAAGCCTGGGGATACAGGAAAACAGAGCCCCTCAAGGCCGTCCTATACATACGCATCGGAGAACTTGATTTTACTCGAGTCAATCTCTTTTGCGCTACCCACTCACTTTTCTAAAGAACCAATTTTAGGCACTTGCTTATCAGTCGTTGTCGAGCCGCAGCAGCAGCGAGAAGCTGAGGAAGCTGCCCACGGCCTGCACGGGGTTGAGGTCGAAGTTGAGGCGGTAGCCGTCCCAGGTGTGCGCCAGGCGGATGGCGTTGCCGTTCTGGAAGAAGTGGTAGTACTCGAGCTGGGTGTTCAGGCGGAACATCCGCCCGGGGCCGCCCCACTCGCGCAGGGCCGCCTCGCCCAGGCTGGCGTCGCCGTCGGTGAAGTCGAAGATGGAGACGTAGCTCGGGCGCATGGAGGCGCTGGCCAGGGGCAGGTTGAGCTCGAAGGCCAGCATCCGCCGCCGGGCCTTGAGCGGAAAGTCCAGGAACCAAAGGCTGACGGTCTTGTCGGGCCGGCTCCAGTCGCGGCTGGCCCTGGCCGAGAGGCCCAGCGAGCCGAGCACCTCGTAGTTGAAGGCGGCGTTGCCATACTTCTGGTTGACGCGGGCGTTCCAGAGCAGGTCGGCGGCGTAGCCCAGCATCAGTTGGCTCTTCCAGGGCAGTTCGGTCGCGCGCCAGAGCCTGCCCCAGTGCGTGAGCGTATGCACGGCCATGTTCTGGTCGGTGTCGCTGTCGGGGTTCTCGCGGGTGGAAAGGCTGCCGAACCAGAGGTCGGTGGCCAGCACCACGCGGCTGCTGGGCGAAAAGGCCTCGCCCCCGAAGCGCAGGCCCGCGCCAGGCCCCGAGAACAGCAGCGGCGAAGTTGCGTAATCGCGGACCTGGATCAGCCCCAGGCTGGCGCCGTTGACGAGATACTGCGCCCGTTCGCGCCGCTCCTGCTGGCGGTGGTCCATCCATGCCCGAATCGGGCCCTGGGCCCGCAGGCCCGCGCCAAAGCCCAGGAACACCAGGGCCAACAAGGCCATTTTCTTGCTTTCCATGCTTTTGTGTTTTGCAGTTTTCCGGGCACAAGTTAGGATTTTCCGACGGAAAGGCGCTTCCCAAGAAATGACATTTTCCTGCCCATGGCCGGACTGCCGCCCCGCGGGCGCTAACTCGCTTGCCTTGGGCGCTTGCTCCACAAGATGAAGAAGAAGGAGCCGAGCCAGAGGAAGTAGAAGCCCAGGCCCGCGAAGGTCAGCCAGGTGCCCCTGTTGCTGAAGGGCGGGTGGTAGTCGAGCTCGACGCGGTGCCTGCCCGGGTCCAGCCGCGCGCCCAGGAAGCCCACGTTGACCTTGTGCAGCTCGACGGGCTGGCCATCCACCTTGAGGCTCCAGCCGGTCGAGTAGGCCGTGGCGAAGAAGAACAGCCGGGGCTCCTCCAGCGCGATGCTGCCGCGGATGTGGTTGTGGCTAAAGCTGTCCAGCTCGAGGCTGGCCTCCCGCAAGGGCGCCACGAGGCTATCGTAAAGCGCATAGTCGAAATACGTGGTCGTGTCCAGGTGGTCCAGTTCCTCGAAATCGACGCGCAGGGGGCTGTCGTCATCCACGACAACGGCGCGCAGCATGTTGAAATCCTTCTGGAAAGGCGAGAGCTGGTCGAACTCGGAGCGGCTGATGACCTTGTCGAAGCTGACGCCCAAGGGCAGGGCGAAGCGGTTGCGCAGCACGAACACGTCCTGCGCCTGGCCGATGGAGTCGAAGCCCTGCTGCAGCTCCTTGGGCCGGGGCTCCTTGCTGAGCAGGTACTTCACGCCCACCAGGCTCATCAGCAGCGGCCGGCCGGAGAGTCCGGTTATCCAGCGGGTCTGGGCCTCGTTGCCAGCCTGTATCTGGTTGACTGCCAGCAGGAAGTCGGTGTAGAACTTGTTGTTGAACGAGTCGTAGCTGGGCGTGCTGAAGAAGTCCTGCACCTGCGCGTCGTTGACGCTGCTGTGCTCGGCCGGGCCCGAGAAGTAGTTCTTCTGGACACGGAAGAACAGGCTGCTATCGCGCTGGTGGGCCAGGGCCAGGGCGTCGAGGGTGTAGTCGTTGTAGCCGGTGCGGCTTTCCCACTCCCGGGCCGTGAGGTGGACCCTGTCGTTCAGGGTCGTGTTGGCCGAAAGCAGGGCCTCGCTGGCCACCAGGAACAGCAGGCCCGCCAAGCCCGCCGAGCGCAGCCGCTCTTGCGTGAGCAGCCCCAGCATGGCCGCGTTGAAGACCAGGAACAGCCGCGCCCTGGTCATCACCCCGCTGTCGATCATGTCGATTGGCAGGTCGTCGTAGTAGGGCAAGGCCGAGAGCAGCAGCCAGAAGGATAGCGAGCCCAGGAGCCAGGCCCCGTGCGGACGCTGGCCCTCCCAGAGGCCCTGGAGCGCCCGTAAGGCCATCCAGAGCAGGCTGAGGCCGAAGAAAAAGGCCATGCTCCGGTAGTAGTTGCCCGTG
Source organism: Bacteroidota bacterium (assembly GCA_020048645.1). Lineage (GTDB taxonomy): Bacteria > Bacteroidota > Bacteroidia > Bacteroidales > UBA6013 > UBA6013. Next base: position 2,830 of record JAIFMG010000196.1, read on the forward strand.
AAAAGCCAGAGCGCGAAGCGGAAGTAAGGAAAGGCCAGCACCACGAACCAGAACGCCAGCAGCAGCCCGAAGACGATCCGCTCGCGCCGGCCGCCCACCGCGAAGGCCAGCGGGAACAGCAGGAGCACCAGCGTGCCCATGTAGGGTGCCGGCGCCTCGAAGTAGTTGTTCCAACCCGTGAAGGCGCTGCCCGGGAACATCGCGTCGTTCGAAAACATCCTCAGAATCAATGTCTTGTAGTGGTGGTAGGCGATTCCGAAGTTCAAGGGGCCCTGCTCGAGCTCAAGCACGCCCGTCCGGACCAGCTCTTCCGAAAGGGAGAAGCCCCCCGAGAAACGAGGGCTGTTGATGATCTCGTAAAGCCTGGGGCCCAGCCAATAGGACGAAATCATCAGCCCAAGGGCGCCCAAGAGGACCATCTGGGCGAACAACACCAACGTGCTCCGCCGAAGCAGAAGGCCAGCGGCACCCAGCCGCGCCAAGGCATAAACCAGCAGGAAAACGCTGAAAAGATACACGTTGAACGGCTGCATCATCCCGATGATGGCCACCGCGGGCGGGAAGAACTGCCATTGGCCCCGCTGGTGGAGCCGCTCGAAGGCCAGCAGCAGAAAGACCAGTTGGACGGCCCGGGACGAGAAGCGGAACCATCCGCTGCCCAGGACGAAAAAGCCTGAAAAGGCCACCAGGAGGGCCCCCAAAAGCGAGAACTTTCTGGAAAAGCCCATGGTCTGCAGATAGTGGTAGCCCAGCCACCCCACCAGCAGCAGCTTCGAAAACTCGACATAGCCCAGCGCGTAGGCCAGCCGCTCCGAACCCAGCAGATAGATCCACCAGTTGAAGAAGTCGCTGAACGCCCGCGGCCGCATGTCATGGCCCATCCCCTTGTGGAACGACCAGTGTACGACGCCCTCGCGCTCCTGCATCCGGCTGTTGTGGATCATGTCCGGCAGAAAGATGTTCACCGTATCGCTGCCAATGTCCTTGAACAGGAACAGCTTCTCGAAGGTCAGGAAGTCCCAATACACATTGGCCCCCATCAGCACCAGCAGCGACAGCAGCACAAGCTGGGCATGGTCTTCAAGCCATTGCGAGAAACCATCAAGCAAGGGACGAGCAACATTTGGCACCTTGGCATGATTCGCCGCGGGGTTATGGACAGATTGATGGGACTTTTTCTTCTTGTTGGACATTCGGATGCTTTTGAAGGAATGTTCAGGTTTGAAAATCAAAGAACATGGGGATATGTCAATCCAAGGACACCGGGGAAAGCCCGAACGACTCGGCCGGCAAGCCCTCCCAGGTGCTCGGGCCTTCGGGCCGGAAGCCCAGGCCCAGCAGCACCCGCCGCGACGGGGCGTTGCTCGGGTCGATCAGGGCCCTGAGGCGCTTCAGGCCTGGAACCCGCGCCGCCAACTGGCAAGCGTGCCGGCCCATCTCGCTGGCCAGGCCTCGCCCCCAGAGCTCGGGCAACAGCAGGTAGCCCAGCTCGGCCTCGTCGGGCCCGTGGCTCTCGAGCTTGAACTGGCCCGCGAATTGGCCCGAAAGCCTCTCGAAGGCCAGGAAGAAGCCCAGGAACGGATGCAAGGGCGGCTGGGCCGTCGCGCGCGCGAGCCGCTCGCGGGCCTGGACCGGGTCGAGGGCCTGGCCCGTGACCTTCGCCATCACGCGGGCATCGCCCACCAGGCGGAAATAAAACGGGAAGTCATCGGGCGAAAGTCGGCGGTAAACCAGCCGCTCGCTCGCCATTTCAGGCTGTTCCATGTGCTTTAGGTTCGGTCATTGGGTGCCGCAAGGTAGCAAAATCCGCTTTTCGGCATCGCCCGCTCGCCGCGAACAGGCCCAAACGCTAGGCTTCCAGCCCCCAAGCCGTCCTTGCTTGCCAAGCCCGCAGGGGCCCAAGGGCCGGCAAGTTTGGGCGATTCGCCCCCACGGCTTACCTTTGGACACCGCCCCGCGGCACACCGCCCGGCCAAGGCCAACCCCACAACCCCCCAACGCCATGCCCGCCAAACGAATCATCCCCTGCCTCGACGTCCGCGACGGAAAGACCGTCAAAGGAATCAACTTCATCGACATCAAGGAGGTGGGCGACCCCGTCGAGCTCGGCGCCCAGTACGCCCGCCAAGGCGCCGACGAGCTCGTCTATCTCGACATCACGGCCACCCACGAGGGGCGCAAAACCTTCGCCGGGCTGGTCCGCCGCATCGCCCAGCACCTGAACATCCCCTTCACCGTCGGCGGCGGCATCTCCGAGCTGGCCGACGCCCAGACCCTCCTGGCCGCCGGGGCCGACAAGGTCTCCATCAACTCGGCCGCCGTCCGCGACCCGGGGCTCATCGACGGCATGGCCAAGAACTTCGGCAGCCAGTTCGTCGTCCTGGCCATCGACGCCCGCCTCGAAGCCGACGGCCAATGGCGGGTCTATGTCAGCGGCGGACGCCAGGCCACCTCCCGCGAGCTGTTCTCCTGGGCCAAGGAAGCGCAGGAAAGGGGCGCCGGCGAGATCCTCTTCACCTCCATGAACCACGACGGCACCAAGGCCGGGTTCGCCAACGAGGCCCTGGCCCAGCTTTCGGAGGCCCTGCACATCCCCATCATCGCCTCGGGAGGCGCCGGGGCCGTCGAGCACTTCGAGCAGGTCTTCACCCTGGGCAAGGCCGACGCCGGGCTGGCCGCCAGCATCTTCCACTACGGCGAGATCCCCATCCCCGAGCTGAAACGCCACCTCCGCGCCAAAGGCATCGACATCCGCTGAACAGGACGCCGCCGGGGCTTCCCGATGGGCCTACCCAGGCCATTTGGAGATTTGGCTTCCTCGTTGTAAATTGTGAACGCCAAGGCATCCAGGCCAGTACAAATCCACAAACACCCAAAGATGGACACGCTTTTTACCCCAGAATACAAAGTTTTGAATGAATTGTTCGGGCGGGACACCAAATACATCATCCCAGAATACCAAAGGCCATATTCTTGGGAGTGCATCGGCAAAAACGACAAGAACAACCAGGTCAACGTCATGTGGGAGGACCTGATCGGCTATTTCAACGACAAAAATCCAAACCCATACTTCTTGGGCTCGATGGTATTGGTAGGGCATAGCTCTAGCCAGGAATACCAAGTCATCGACGGCCAGCAAAGGTTGACCAGCCTGACGATACTTTTCGTAGCTATCAAATGCTTTCTCATCCGAACAAAAGAAATCATCGCCGAGAACAAAAAACAAGATGTGGCGAACTACATCGAACAAGCCACAGGACTAATTGACGACATTGTCTTCAACAAAAAGATATTCGGCGCCTCCGTGCAAGAAAAAAAGGTGCGAATCGAGAAAGCCACCGGCTTTGACTACGACAATGTGCTGAAAGTCGCTATGGAATGTGGCAACATCCAAAAAATAAACCTGTCGGAAGCCAACGACGAACAGCGGGCGATTTCCAAGCGGTATTTCGACAACCGCCATTTTTTTGAAACCCAATTGGCCGATAACTTTTTGACAGACAAGAAGTTTGGCTACCACGACGCGGAAAGATTGAACGAGTTCATCGAATTTCTAAAGCAGAAAGTCGCCGTGGTCCGCATCTTGGCTTCGCGGTTCGAGGTCGCCTACCAAATCTTCGAAATCCTCAACAACAGAGGCCTGCCCCTGTCCAACAAAGACCTTTTCCGGAACTTCGTGATAAAGGAATTTCATGCGCTAAAAGCCTTGAATCCAACAAAATACTCGCACATCGACCCCAATCAGAAATGGACCGAACTCGAAGAAACCTTCGACCTGGAAAATGAATTCATCAGCCGTTGGGTCGAAAGCAAGAAAGCCAGCAACCAGCAATACTCAGCTTTCAACGATTTGAAAGATTTGTATGAAAACCATTACAGCGGAACCCTGGCCAAATCCAAGATCGAAGCCTTCTTCGATGAAATCCAACGGGACTTGTCCTACTACGCTTGGGTCGCGAATTTTGAAACCGGCCACAAAACCATCAACGACAAATTGCAAGTCATTCTCAACGCTGGGAATACGACCTATTCCATGAATTTGCTGCTGAGCCTTTTCCGCCATTGCCAGTACAGCGAGGACGACACGAAGGCCAAGCAAAAGGTTTTGGATTTCATCTCCGTTTACGAACGATACATCCTCTACACGCTGCTCGGCCCCTCGAAACGGTTCTCGAGCAAGCCCATCTACGATGCCATCAAGGCATTGAATGACAATCGGTTCGAAGATGCCAAAAACGAGTTTTCCCTCGACGAAGAAGAAATTGAAAGCCTGCGGGAACTCATCCAGAAACCCATCAAGGACAACACGATAGCCAAGCTGCTCATCGCAAAGTACTTTTGGATCCAGGATAGCGAGTTGGAGGAAGACCTTATCGACTACTCCAACCTCAGCTTCGAAAATTCGACGCTGGAGCACATCATCCCCCAAAACCCGCAGGAGAAAACCAATTGGTTGGACTTTGATATGAATTTCCGCAAGGAAATGACCTACAAGTTGGGGAACATGACGCTGTTGACAAAAAAGAAAAACTCCTCGGCCAAGAATTACAGTTTTGACAAAAAGAAAGAACAGTACAAAAGAACAAGGCTCTCTATCACACGTTCCATTGGTGAAAAAGCCGTCTTGGATGAAGCCTTCTTCCAAAACAGGCAACGCGAAATCGTCAGAAAATTATTGGCCGATCTCGGAATCGACGCAAGCAAAGTATTGTGAAATAGAATTTTACGCTCTCCAAGCCCCGCAAGGCCACCTCACCCCGACCGAATGCCCACCCCCGCCCCAAGCCCACCCGACGCCGCCCCGCGACGGCCCGCGGGGGCGGGCATGGACGCGCTTTCCGAGCAATGTGTTACTTTCATGCCCTGAACACATCAATCCGATACCGAAAATGGACCTGAACTTTGACAAAATGGATGGCCTCCTGCCCGCCGTGGTGCAGGACGCGCGAACGCTGAAAGTGCTGATGCTG
>JAIFMG010000204.1 GCA_020048645.1 Bacteroidota bacterium
GCGGCTGTTCGCGGGCGGCACGATCCACAGCTTCGAGCCTCTGCCCGAGGTTTACGCGCGGCTGCGCGAACGGGCGCGGCAGACGCCGGGGCCTTGCCGGGTGGTGCTGCACAACTTCGGCTTCAGCGACCGCGGGGGCAAGGCGCAGTTCAACCTCAACGAGTACTCGGCCAGCTCGTCGCTGATGGAGCTGGGGAGCCTGCACCAGGAGCGCTTCCCCTTCGCCCGCACCACGCGCAAGGTCGAGGTCCGGATGCGCCGCCTCGATGACTGGGCCGCGGGCCAGGACTTCGAAGGCGAGATCTTCGCGAAGATCGACGTGCAGGGCGCCGAGATGCTGGTGATCCGCGGCGGCCAGGACTTCCTGCGCCGGGTGCGGATGCTGGTGATCGAGCTGTCCTTCGCCGAGCTGTACGAAGGCGAGCCGCACTTCGACGAGGTCCACGCCGCGCTCAAGGCGCTGGGCTTCCGCTACGCGGGCTCCTGGGAGCAGACGCACGACCCCGCCAGCGGCCAGCCGCTCTTCCAGGACGCGGTTTTTGTGCGCTGAAGGCCGCGGGGCGGTCTATTTGAGGGCTTCGATCTGGGTTTTGAGGCGGGCGAGCTGTTGGCTGAGCTCCTCGAAGCGGTCGAGCAGGCGCTGCTGGGTCTTGGCGATGCCGCCGACCTGCTCGGAAAGCCGCTCGACCATGCGCAGGACCTCGAGGTCGGCCTCGCTCTGGTAGGAGGCCAGGCCCAGGAGCTCGTCGAGCTCCACGCCGAGGATCTGGGCGATGCGCTCCAGCCGGTCGATGGTGAGCTTGGTCTTGCCGCGCTCGATCCGGCCATAGTTGACAGGGTCAATGGCGAGCTCCATGCCCATGTTTTCCTGGGTCAAGCCTCTGAGCTCTCGGTACTTGCGGATTCTTTCGTGTATTTCCATCGTAAGGCCAAGATACGAAAGCGCAGCGGAAACCATCCTTCGAAACGCATGACAAAAAATGCGAAAAACGCCAAGCGTTCCAATAACTGGTTATCGGGACGCTTGGCGCGGTTGGGCGCTTGGGGCCAGGGGTGCTCAGTCGAGGGGCAGCGGGTTGTGCTCGTTGGCCTGGGCCTCGGGCCTTTCGGCGCGGTCGGCCAGGCTCTCGAGGCCGAAGGTCTCCCAGCGGGCGATCCAATCGACGATGGTCGCAGGCTTCTCGTTGAAGATCTTGCTGATCTGGTCGATCTCGTACTGCTTGGAGCTCAGGATGATGGCGTGCGCCTTCTTGCGCACCAGCGAGTTGGGGTGGCTCCGCATCATCTCGGAAAGTATGGTGATGGACTGTGGGGTAAGGCGGTTCACGAATTTCATCGGTAGGCGGTTTAAGGTTGCGGCGTGGGTTCAATTCCTACCGCGAAGTTAGCGGCAAGCCCCGCCCGCCGCGCCGCGCCGATCACCCAAAAGCACCCGCCCGAACACGCAAAAGCCGATGGGTATAAATACGCAGAATGGAATGGATAATGGGGAATGACTTTCCAACGTCCCGCCAGGGGCTTGGGAACGTCCGCCCGCCTGGCCCCCCAAACCCCCTGAAAGGGGGCTTTTGCGCGGCGAAGCGTCCTTCTCCCCCTATCAGGGGGTCGGGGGGTCCTGCCGCGCGCCTGGGACCTTGTCCATGTTCGCGTTGATCATGTCGCCCCTTCGGGGCTCGAATCGCGTGGACGTTCCGATTGCTACAATCATTTCGCCCCTTCGGGGCTCGCTGCGCAAAAGCCCCGAAGGGGCGGCATGATTGTAGCCGCGGCCTTGTCAAGGGTGGATGGGTCTTATTTCGCAGGCTGTTGGTGCGTCGCCCGGGTCAAGTCGATTCCCTTGGTAAGGATCTCGTAGGCAAATGGGTTGTCCACATTGAAATCCGCCTTGTCGAAAGGATGCGGCTCGATGGACAAATCGAAACCGCGTCTCCATTTCATCAGCTTGAGCTGCATGCCCAATCGGTCCTCCAACTTTTGAAACACTATGGCCACATCAATGTCGCTATCCTGGCTTTGTCGGTTTCTGGCATAGGAACCAAACAAAAACACTTGAAACACGTCCAATTTTTGTTCGTGGAGCAAAAATGAAACATATTGATTCACGATGTCAATTGCGTATCGATTATCCATTGCCTGAGGTTTTTGATGTGATGGATCCAAATTTCCGTATATTCTTGGGTGCATTGTTTGTAAAAGGCCAATTTGTAGTCGTCGTATCGGGCGTTGATGTTGAAAGTCGTAATGGTGTCGATGATGTCCATTTGCTCGCCAGTTATGGAGATGCCGCATTTGCTGATCAACTTGAGCAAATCATGTGAAAAAGGTGGGTGCTTGTGATGAATTTTCACATAGGCCGCTTTTATCAACTTTTCGATTACCAAATGGCCGATGAACAAGGCCCAATTGTAACGTCTGATGTTGAAAAAATCCATCATGGCATTGAAATCATTCTCTGACATTTCAATCCAATAATTGACAATTTTCTCGACATTAATCCCAGACTGATGGTTCTGGCCCAGCTCCAATCCACCTTGCTCATCCATACCTGACAATCATTTGCTATCGTCCAAATTTAATCATTCCACGCCAGACACTGGGGCTCTTGGAACATTTTTTCCGTTGGGTTGTTTTCGCCCCAAAGGGCGCCGCGGGCGGACTTTCCAAGGTCCCGCCAGGGGCTTGGAAACGTCCGCCAGCCTGGACCCCAAACCCCCTGAAAGGGGGCTTTTCGCGCGGCGAAGCGTCCTTCTCCCCCTCTCAGGGGGTCGGGGGGTCCTGCCGCGCGAAAAGCCCGCTCGGGCCGTTTGGAGCTGCGATGGCCGCGGCCCCGCGGCTCGAATTTGCCGCTGTCCGCGCGAAGCGTTGCCACGGACTTGTTTAACTTGGCCGCCAGGGCTATCTTAGCGCCTCGCAAGGCCCACGGCTTTGGGGCCGGGCCGCCCCACCCTCACCATTCCCCCCCTGAAACGATGAAGAAGATCCTGTCCCTTTTGCTTGTGCTGATGACGACCGGACTGGCCTGGGGCCAGCAAGGCGGAAAGCTCAGCCGCACGCTGTCCTGGCCTGCCGATGGCGGCGCCGCCCCGCGGGTGGGCGGGCAGCCCTCGCCCGAGGGAGGCTGGCCGGGCTACACCGAGCTGCTGGAGCTGGACCGCGGCTACGCCCCGCTGCTGGGCGCCAGCCTGCAGAACGTGCGCGAGGAGGCCGTGGACCCGGCGAGCCTGGGAGGCCTGCCGCTGGGCGAACTGCCCGAGGAATGGCGCTGGGAGGCCGTGGTGCTGAACCACCGCGGGCAGGCGGCGCTGGAGCTGCGGCTGCTGCCCTACCGGCTCGACAAGGCCAGCGGCACGGCGCGGCGGCTGCTGTCGTTCGAGCTGGCCTACACGCTGGGCGCGCCGGCGGCGGCCTCGGGCAAGGCGTTCGCGGGGCAGTCGGTGCTGGCCTCGGGCAACTGGCGCCGGGTGAAGGTGGAGCAGGACGGGATGTACCGCCTGACCAACCAGCAACTGGCCAGCATGGGCTTCAGCGACCCGGGCCAGGTGCGGGTCTTCGGCTTCGGCGGCGTCCTGAGCCGGGTGGTGGACGACAATTCGCCCGACGACCTGCCGCAGGTGCCGGTGGCCTACGACGAGGCGGGGCTCTACTTCTTCGCGCAGGGGCCGCACCAGTGGGAGTACTCGGCCGGAGACCAGATGATGCAGCGGCTGACCAACGACTACGCCGACCACGCCTACTACTACCTCGCGGAAGGCGTCGGCCCGCGGCTGACCGTGGCCGAGCAGTCGCCGCCGACGGGCCAGCCAGCGCGCACCACCAGCCGGTTCCTGGCGCTGGAGCACCACGAGGCGCAGGACACGAACGTGCTGCTCTCGGGCCAGCAGTGGTTTGGCGAGTACCTGGGCGGTGTGCGCCGCCAGCTCTCGCTGGGCTTCGACCTGCCCAACCTGGCCGCCGACGAGCAGGCCGTGGTGAAGGTGGCGGCCATCGTGCGCTCCAACCCGGCCAGCACGATCTCGGTAGCGGTGGCGGGCACCAGCCGCAACATCACCGCCGGGGCCGTGAACTACTCGTACACGGCCGACTTCGCGCGGGCGGGCTCGGTGCGCTTCGGCATCGCCCAGCCCGACGCTGACCGGCTGGAGGTGGACCTGGCTTTCAACATGGCCACGCCCAGCGCCGAGGCCTGGCTCGACTACGTGTGCCTGAACGCCCAGCGCGAGCTGGTGCTGGTGGGCAACAGCATGGTGTTCCACCACCACGCGCCTTTGGCGGCCGAGGCCCTGAACCGCTTCGAGTTCGCGGGCGGCCTCGCGGCGCAGAGCCAGGTCTGGGACGTTACGGACCAGCACCAGGCCCGGCGGATGAACCTGTCCATCACGGGCGCGCAGGGCGCCTTCTCGGTGCTGACCGGTGGCGAGCCGCGGCGCTTCGTGGCCTTCAACCCCGGCGCGCTGCCCTCGCCCACCGTCGAGGGCGCCGACCTGGGCCCGGTGGCCAACCAGGACCTGCACGGCCTGCCGCAATGCGACATGCTGGTGGTAACGCACCCCGACTTCCTGTCCCCAGCCGAGGAGCTGGCCGACTTCCACCGCACGCGCGACGGCATGGTGGTCCACGTGGCCACCACTGAGCAGATCTACCACGAGTTCGGCTCGGGCCAGCCCGACGCGGCGGCCATTCGCAACTTCGCCCGGATGTTCTACACGCGCGGGGCCAGCCAGGGCCGCCCACTGCGCTACCTGCTGCTGATGGGCGATGGCTCCTACGACAACAAGAACCTTTCGGTGGGCGCCGCGGGCAATTCCAACTTCGTGCCCACCTTCCAGTCGGAGGAATCGCTCAGCCCGGTGCGCTCGTTCGGCACCGACGACTTCTTCGCCTACATGGACGAGGGCGAGTACGTGAACCTGGGCGCCCTCGACCTGGGCGTGGGGCGCTACCCGGTGCGCACGGTGGCCGAGGCCCAGGGCATCAACCAGAAGGTCTTCGCCTACGCCTCGGCCGAGGCCCAGGGCGACTGGCGCAACGTCATGGCCTTCCTGGCCGACGACGCCGACGAGGACGAGCTGTTCCACACCGTGGACGCCGACCGCCTGGCCGTGAAGGTGGACACGCTCTACGCGAATGTCAACATCGACAAGATCTACATGATCAACTATCCGCAGGCTTCCACCTCGGGCGGGCAGTCGTATCCGGAGGTGGAGCTGGCCATCGCCAACCGGCTGCGCAAGGGCTGCCTGGTCTTCAACTACACCGGGCACGGCAACGAGCGCCAGCTCACCGACGAGGCCGTCATCGACCTGGAGGCCATCGAGTCGTGGGCCAACTCGCCGCGGCTGCCCATCTTCGTAACGGCCACCTGCGAGTTCTCGCGCTTCGACGACTTCCGGCGCACCTCTGCGGGCGAGCGGGTCATCCTCAAGCCCGACGGCGGGGCCGTGGCGATGTTCACCACCACTCGGCTGGTCTATTCGTCGCCCAACTACCGGCTCAACGACGAGTTCTTCAACCACATCTTCGACCAGGACGAGCAGGGCCGGCCGCTGCGCATGGGCGACCTGATGCGGCTGACCAAGAACGGCGCGGGCTCGAACCAGACCAACAACCGCAACTTCGCGCTGCTGGGCGACCCTGCCCTGCTGCCCGCCTACCCCCGCGCCCCGGTGCTGGCCCGCACGGCCACCATCAACGGCAAGGAAGCCGCCACCCAGGGCGACACCCTGAGCGCCTTCCGCAAAATCACCATCGCCGGCGAGCTGCTCGACGACCAGGGAAACCTGCGCGAAGACTTCGACGGATTCATCTACCCGACCGTCTTCGACAAGGCCACGCAGGTGCAGAGCCTGCCCAACGACGGCGCGCGCATCCTGAGCTTCGAGGTGCGCAGCAACATCATCTACAAGGGCAAGGCAAGCGTCCAAAAAGGCCGATTCAGCTTCAGCTTCGTGGTGCCCAAGGACATCGACTACCGCCTGGGCACCGGGCGCGTCAGCTACTACTTCCACGACCAGGAGCAGGACGGGGCAGGCTACTTCGAGCAGATCGTGGTCGGCGGCTCGGACACCCTGGCCCCGCAAGACCGCGAAGGGCCGGAAATCCGCCTCTTCCTCAACGACGAGCGCTTCGTCTCGGGCGGCACCACGGGGCCCAGCCCCACCCTGCTGGCCTTCCTGACCGACCAGAACGGCATCAACACCGTGGGCAGTGGCATCGGGCACGACATCACGGCCACGCTCAACCAGGACAACGCGGAGTCGTTCAGCCTCAACGAGTTCTACCAGGCGGAGCTGGACAGCTACCAGAGCGGCAAGCTCGAGTTCGGCCTTAGCGGCATCCCCGAAGGGCCCAACCAGCTCAGCCTCAAGGCCTGGGACGTCTTCAACAACTCCTCGACGGCCACGATCGACTTCGTGGTGGCCGAGTCGGCCGAAATGGCCCTGGCCCGCATCTTCAACTACCCCAACCCCTTCACGGCCAGCACGGCCTTCTACTTCGAGCACAACCAGACGGCGCCCTTCGAAGTGGTCGTGGAAATCTTCACCGTGTCAGGACGCCTGGCCAAGACCCTGCGGGCCGAGGTCAACCCCACCGGATTCCAAGGCGGCCCCATCGCCTGGGACGGCCTGGACGACTTCGGCGACCCGCTGGGCCGGGGCGCGTACATCTACCGCCTCCGGGTCCGCAACTCCAGCGGACAAGTGGCCGAAGCGCTCGAAAAACTGGTGATTCTTAGATGAGAATTTTTAATTACGAATTACGAATTTTTAATTACGAATTAGGAATTGCGAATTACGAATTTTTAATTACGAATTACGAATTTGGAATTACGAATTAGGAATTTTTAATTACGAATTATCAATTTTCAATTTTCAATTCTCAATTACGGATTGAGTTTGCTTTTCATTGTCTTTTGGATGCTGCCGATGATCCTTAGGATTTCGTCGAGGTCGTGGAGCAGGCTTTCGCTTTGTTCTTTTGAAAGATAGTCGGTATCGGTAAGGAGCCTTATCCAGTAATGCGTTTCTCGAGCCTCCTTGTAAGCGATGCTGAGTTTTGCGAAAAAATCCTTTTCGCTTTGTGCACCAACGGCTTCCTCGACGTTCGCGCCAACAGACGTTCCGCTCCTCAAAAGCTGCTTGCTCAAAACAAACTCCATCTTCTTCTCACACAAGAACTTGTAGAGCTTCACAATACGAATCGCGAATTGATAAGACTTTTCCAGAACAACATTGCTCTTCATTTTCCCCAATTTATCAACAACAACCAGAGACCCAAAACCAGCAACTCGTAATTCCGCAATTCGTAATTCGTAATTCCGTAATTCGTAATTCCGTAATTCCGTAATTCGTAATTCCAAATTCGTAATTCCAAATTCGTAATTCATAATTCATAATTCGTAATTCGTAATTCATAATTCGTAATTCATAATTCGTAATTCATAATTCGTAATTCATAATTCATAATTCGTAATTCATAATTCGTAATTCATAATTCGTAATTCATAATTCGTAATTCGTAATTCATAATTCGTAATTCATAATTCATAATTCGTAATTCATAATTCGTAATTCATAATTCATAATTCGTAATTCGTAATTCCAAATTCGTAATTCATAATTCATAATTCGTAATTCATAATTCGTAATTCGTAATTCATAATTCGTAATTTGTTCTATTCCTTAATAGTGGGACAAAAAGAAATGCTTACATTGCACCATGAAAAAATACGAAGCAATATTGGCC
>JAIFMG010000154.1 GCA_020048645.1 Bacteroidota bacterium
AATAGCGGCGGGCTTCAGCCCGCCGAACGCGATATGGATCATCAAGGCAAGCCCCGAAGGGGCGAAACCGCCGCGGAACATCAATAGCGGCGGGCTTCAGCCCGCCGAACGCGATATGGATCATCAAGGCAAGCCCTGAAAGGGCGAAACCGCCGAGAAAAAATCAATAGCGGCGGGCTTCAGCCCGCCGCTGCGAAGGGAATGGCAAAATCAATAGCGGCGGGCTTCAGCCCGCCGCCGCCGAGCGATCATTTCACGTGCTTGGTCTCCACGACGATGGCCACGACCGATGCTCCCTGGCTCTTGGCCTGGAATCCGATGCTGGTCTGCGAGAAGCTGATGTTGGCCAGGGCCACGCGCTTGGCGCCCAGGGCGGCGTCCACGCGGGTGTGGAAGTTGCCCGAAGCCCGCCCGATGGCCGCCTTGATGGCCTCGATGTCAAGCGGTTCCTTCGAGTAGAGCACGCAGAGGAAGTCCGTGCCCACGGTGTTGTCCATCTCGATGTAGTGGTCCTCGTCCGGAATGGCCACGTCGTTTTGCGAGTAGGTCAGCGCCGGGCTGATGTTGGGCGCGTGGGGGAAGATGTCGAAGATCTGCTGGGTGGCGTCCGAGCCGAAGGCATAGACGTAGGCCGGCTCGTTGTTCGAGAGCATCAGGCGGAAGCGCGTGCCCGAGGGGTAGGGCTGGCGCATCTGGTAGCGGCCTTCGCGGTAGATGGCGCCCATCTCGCCGCCGCCGGGCATGACGAAGCGCACCTGCCCGGCCAGGTCGTTCTCCTGGTCGTCCGTGGGGCGGTCGAACTGCTCGATGATCTCGTAGGCGTACTTGGTGTAGGCGGCGTAGTCGTCGTAGCGCACCCAGATGTATCCGTCGTTGCCCCAGTCGTCGCCCCAACTGTTCATGATTTCGAAGGCTCCGCCGTACTTGTCGTCGTCGTAGCCGATGACGCACATGGCGTGGCCGCCGTGGTTGGTGTTGGGGTTGGCGTTGGGTTCCCAGACGCCCTCGGCTTCGTAGAAGGAGTTGGGGCAGTTCATGCCGATGACCACGGGCTTTCCTTCGGCCAGGCTCTTCTTGGTCGCGCTGATCTTGAAGGCTTTGGCGTCGTTGATGCTGAAGAGCTTGGCGTAGTCGCGGATGGTGTGCTGGAGGGCGCGGCTGGTGATGTCTCGGGGGATGCTGCTGGGGCAGTCTTGGCTGTAGTCGCGCAGCAGGGGCACTCCCATCTGCTCCATGGTGGTCATGGCGTCGTCGATGTTGGAGCCGAACTCGCAGTTGCGGTCGGTGTCGTCCTTGATGTAGTGGTAGAGGAATCCGGGCGAGTAGGCGTTCTCGGTGATGGTGGTCCGGTTGGTCCAGCCCTGCTTCTGGGCCTCGATGATGGTGCGGGCGGCGTAGGCCGAGGCCCAGCCCACGCAGGTTCCGTAGTCGCCCTGGCTCTTGGGGATGGGCGAGAAGTCCTTGAGCGATGCGCTCCGGGGCAGGTTGTAGAGGCTGCGCACCAGCGGGGCCTTGAGGGGCGCCTGCTCGTAGGCCTCGTCGTCGAAGTTCAGGCCGGTGCCAAAGGGCTGGGCCAGGAGCGCGGAAGGCAGGGACAAGGCCAGGGCCGCGGCCCAGAAAAACTTATTGATGTTCATCTCGAAAGGGTGTTGGTGGTTGGTGGGCCGTCTGCCGCGTCAGGGTTTGAAGTAGAAGTCGCCGAAGATGGAGGAGTTCTCCCAGGGCACCTGGGTCTTGCCCGAAAGGTTGTAAACGTTCATGCGGACCTTCTTGAACACGTCCTCGATCTTCACGCCTGGTTCGCGCATGGCGGCGATCAGCTCCTGGGTGTAGAGGCCGTTGCTGCCCGTGCCGTCGGCCGCGACCTGGCCGGGGGCCGTGGCGAAGGCGATGAAGGTACCCTGCGGGGCGGTTGTGGTGGCCAGGCCGCTGCCTCCGCCCGAGCGGAAGCTGCTGGCGTAGGGGTTGTTGCGGCAGGCGTCCAGCACCACGATGTTCAGGTTGTTGCCCGCGAACTCCATCTCGCCCAGCACCCGCTGGAGGTCAACGGCCTCCAGCTCCACGTCCTGCTCCTTCTGGATGTTGGCGTCCACCGGCACCAGGTAGTTGCGGCCCTGCACTTGCAGGCCGTGCCCGGCGAAGTAGAACAGGCCCACGCCCTGGTTGGTCTTGAGCTTGGCCCCGAAGTCGCGGATGCTCACCAGCATCTCGTCCTTGCTGGCGTTGGTGCCCAGCATCACCTCGAAGCCCAGGGCCTCCAGCTCGGCGGCCATGGAAGAGGCGTCGTTCTCGGGGTTGCGCAGCGGCGAGCTGTCGTACTCGCTGTTGCCTATGATCAGCGCCAGGCGCTTCTGGTCGGTGATGGCCACCTCCGAGGGCGTGTAGTTGATGTTGCGCACCGTGGTGAAGGCCGTGCCGCCGGAGTTCGTAACCTCGACTTTCACCCGGTTCGCGCCCCGGTTCAGGTTCACGGCCCGCTCGACCGTGAAGTCGCACTCGGCGCTCACGATGGTGTAGCCCCGGGCCGCGTCCGAGACCTGCAACTGGTCGTTCACGTAGATCTTCACGGCCGTCAGGGGCACGGCCGATTTCACGCAGACCTTGAGCGTTACCTGCTCGACGCTGGAGGTGCTGGTCTCCTGGCTGGGGAAGGTCCAGCTCAGGGCCGGCGCGCTCGCGGGCGTGTTCGGGTTGACGGGCACCACGTTGTTGTTGGGGCCGTCGCTCGTGATGTTGGGCCGGTCGAAGCTCAGCGTCTGTGTGCGCCGGTCGTTCTCCCAGACGCCCGCCACGGCCTCGCCCGCGGCGTCGATGGCCATGCCCACGCCGTGCCGCAGGTCGTTGCGCCAGAGGCCCTTGTGGATGGCTCCCGTGGGCCACTCGTTGCGGCCCGCGCCGCTGCGCTTCGAGTTCACCCAGTTGCCCGTGTAGGTCTCGCCGTCGGCCCAGACGTAGGTTCCGTAGCCGTTCGTGCAGTTGCCCTCCACGCAGCCCGAGGACGTGCTGCCGCTGTTGGGGCGGTTGTTGTTGTTCTCCGGCTCGCGGTCCGTCCGGAAGGGGTTGGTCGTGCCTTGAGACTGGGCGGACGAAACCCAGAGCATGGCGCTCAACAAGAAGAGTATCTTTTTCATGGATGGTTTGGTTTGGTTTTCATCATGGAGGTTCCCAAAGCGGGAACGCCTGCAAGAATTGGACATTTTGACGACATTCTGGTTTAATGAGTCGTTAAGGTCGCGATCCCATTTTCATAATATTTCAAAAGTCCCCGGAACGAAGCCCCCCGGCGGGGCACGAAAAACGGGCCTGCCAGGTGGCGAACTTTTGGCAAAATGGACAAGAAAATCCGCCCACCCGCGCCGCCGACGGCGAAACGGATTTATTGGGCGGTTTTTTCAAAGTGTTGGTTTTTAATGATATGACCTCAACCCGACAAAAAGAAATGCGTAATTTCCGACAGTCCACCAGGGCGATTCCGCCAAGAGAAATGCGTGTAAAATCAAAAGTAATTGGGTGTAACTGCGGTCAAATCCGGGCTGGCCAAGGCCTACTTTTGTATCGTTGGCCAAGGGCATCGAAACCCACCCGCCGCCGACGCAACAACGAAACATCAACCCCTAAAACCTCAACGCCATGCGATTCGTCAGCAAACTCAACTTCAAACAAAAAGTCGAACTTTCCGAAATGATGCGGCTCAGCCCCAACTTCAAAGTTCGCCAGCGCGCCCACGCCATTCTCCTGAGCGACAAGCAGTACAAGATCGACGACATATCGGCCATTTTCGATGTCGATCGCGACACGGTCTCCGCCTGGCTCGGCCGCTGGGAAAAGAGCGGATTCGACGGCCTCGAAGACGCTCCCCGCTCGGGCCGCCCCCGCAAGTCGGTCAGCTCCAGCCCTCGCCGCCAAAGCTCCATCGAGGCATGAGCGCCCCCAGGAGGCGGTCCGCACAAAGCCCTGGGCCTGCCGACCGCCTCCCTCTTTCTTCTTTTTGGCACCGGGGCGATGCCTGGCCCCGCTTTACTCTACTGGCTTGAAAGGCGAGCGCCTGTCGTGCGCGCGCATCCGGCGGAAGCCCAGCACCCAAAGCAGGATGATGTAGGGAATGAAGAGCAGCAGCAGCCATTCCTCGCCCGCCATCAGCATGAAGTCGTAGATGCCATGCAGCAGGATGGGAACCAGCAGCGCCTTGAACAACTGCGCCGTCCGCTCCTCGGGCAAGAAGCGCGCCAGGCCCAGGTGGTAGCCCATCGCGACGCCGAAGAGCGCATGACCCGGAACGGCAGTGAACGCCCGCAGGATAGCCGTCTCCTGCCCGCCGTCGAGCACGTACAGCACGTTCTCGACCCCCGCGAAGCCCAGCGAGACGAACACCGCGTAAACGATGCCGTCGAACTTCTCGTTGAAGTTCTGGTTCGACCAGACCACGAACAGGAAGGCCAGGTACTTGAAGACTTCCTCGGTGGTCGAGGCCACCACGAAGGCGTCGTAGGCGCCCTGCGCCACGCCGTCGGGGCTGTGGTAGAGGCCTTGCAGAAAGACCTCGATGAAATAGACGGGCAAGGTCGTCAGGCCGCCCGCCAGCAGGGCCCACAGCAGCAGCGAGAGGGGCTCCCGCTCGTAGCGGTCGCGCAGGTAGATGAAAAGGCCGACAATCAGCACGGGGGCCAAGGCCATCGCTAGGATTTCCATGTCTTTGGTTTTTGGGTGTCTATTGCCCCACAAGATAAAAAAAAGCGGCATCCCGGAAAAGGACGCCGCCCGAAAAAATCGTCATTCCACCTGGAGGACCAAGCCCTTGAGGTACTCGTTCTCGGGGTGGTAGATGTTGATGGGATGGTCCGGCGGCTGGGTCGTCTGGTGCAGGATGCGCACGTCGCGCCCTGCGTCGGCCGCCGCCGAGAAGACGATCTTGCGGAACAGGTCGCGGTCGATCTTCTGCGAACACGAGAAGGTGAAGACGATGCCACCCGGCTTGATCTTGCGGAAGGCCCTCATGTTCAGGTCCTTGTAGCCCCGCGAGGCCTGCGCCACGGCCTTGGCCGTCTTGGCGAAGGCCGGAGGGTCCAGGATGATCAGGTCGTAGTCCTCGCGCATCTGGCCCATGAACTGGAACACGTCCTGGCAGAAGGACTGGTGGCGGTCGGCGTTGGGGTTCAGGGCCACGTTGCGCTCGCACAGCTCGATGGCCTGGGCCGACGAATCGACCGAGTGGACCAGCTCCGCCCCGGCGCGCAGGGCGTGGACGCTGAACCCGCCGCTGTAGCTGAAGGTGTTCAGTACCTTCTTGCCCCTGGCCATGCGGGCGGCCAGCATCCGGCTGTCGCGCTGGTCCAGGAAGAAGCCCGTCTTCTGCCCGCCCTCGATGTCGGCCACGAAGCGGCATCCGTCCTCGACGAACTCCACCAGCGCCTGGCCCGGCTCGCCCAGCCAGCCCTCCAGCTCCACCTTTTCGATGCGCTGGCTCACGCTCTTGGTTTTCAGGAAGATGTGCTCGATGCCCAGCGCCCGCAGCCCATCGGCGATGGCCGGCGCCAGCTCCTCGGTGCCGCGGATCAGCAGTTGCAGCACGGCCGTCTTGCCGTAAACGTCGGCGATCAGCCCCGGGAAGAAGTCGCCCTCGGCGTTCACCAGCCGGAACGCGTCGGTGCCCTGGTCGGCCACGAGCTGCTGGCGCAGCCTCCAGGCCGAGGCCAGCTTGGCGTGCCAGTATTCCGGGGCCAGCACGTCCAGGTTCTGGTCGGTGTAGTGGAACACCCGGCAGGTGATCTGGCTCTCGGGCGAGAAGAAGCCGTAGCCGAGGCGGCGGCCCGAGTGGTCGCGGACGTCCACGACCTGCCCCTCGCGGGCTTCGGGCATCCGCCCGACGGCCCCCGAGTAGATCCAAGGATGCCGGTTGTGCAGCGAGCGCTCGCGCCCTTTCTGGATGGTCAGGATGGGTAGGCTCATGGGTAGATCAGTTGCAAGATGGTGGCCAGGCCCCGCGCGTCCTCTTCGTCGAAGTGCGCCAGCTCGCGGCTGTCCACGTCCAGCACGCCCCCCAGCTCGAAGCCGCGCCAGAACGGCACGACCACTTCGGAGCGGCTCTGGCTGTTGCAGGCGATGTGCCCAGGGAACTGGTGGACGTCATCGACGATCACCGGCCCGCGGCGCTTGACGCTGGCCCAGCAGACGCCCTTGTCCCGCGGGAGCTCCAGGCAGGCCAGCGGACCCTGGTAGGGCCCCACCAGCAGCCTGCTGTCAGGGCCGGGGCTGAGCACGTAAAATCCGGTCCAGAAGAAGCCGGGCATCTTGTGGTGCAGCACCGCGCAGATCGTGGACATGGTCGATAGCGGGTTGTACACCGGATCCGTCAGTTGGCGGATCTGCTCGCGCAGCCGCGCGTATTTTTCCAATTTCTTGCTCATGGTTCCATTGACGTTTAAAGGGTTTGGGCGGCAGGGGTGGTTCCCGCGCCAGCCAGGCCCAAATTAAGCGATTTTGGCGGATATGCCAAAGCCCCGCGCCACGATGCTTCCGCCACGGCCCCCCGACGGCGCGGGAGCTTCGCTCGGCCCATGCCAACCTGCCTTCAAAAACACTGGGAAATTTTTTTGCCCGATCGCGTTCAACGGTGGAATCCCCGAGCGCGACTTGGCATGAGATGGCAGGGCTACGCCCCTTTCGATCGCGCAGGCTTCGCCGCGAAAGCCCCGAAGGGGCGGCATATCCTAGCGATCTATTATGTTTGATGGCGACAGGGCATCAAAAGCGGAATCCGTAGCTCAGCGAAGGCAGGAAGGGGAAGCTGGTCTGTCCCATCAGCCTCGTGCCCTCGGGTGTTTCCTTGAGGAAGTAGTAGCTGGCGTTCTGGCGGTTGTAGGCGTTGAAGATGCTGAAGTTCCACTCGGCCAAGCCACGTTTCTTGGTGTTGCGGAAAGTGGCCCCGACGTCGAGCCGGTGGTAGGCGGGCAGCCTTTGGCGGTTGTAGGCCTCGTAGTAGTGCGCGGTGGTCGCCGGATGCCCCAAGGGGGAGACCGGGAAGGTCGCCGCGGGCAGTGTGATGGCCTCTCCCGACCGCAAGACCCACGACAGGCTGAAGCTCCACCGTCCGCCGCCGCCGTGCGATAGGTTCAGGTCGATGTCCCACGGCCGCGCGAAGGCGTGCGGGAAGGCGCGGCCTGCGTCGAAGCCGGGAAAAGACCGCCACGCCTGGGTGTAGGCCAGGCCGAGCCAGCCCGTGAAGGCCCCGTGCTCCTTGCGAAGCAAAAACTCCAGGCCATAGGCCTGGCCGCTTCCCTGGGCCAGGATGCGCTTCTCCCAGTCGATTCCGGCGAAGAAGCTCTGGGCGCTTTCTAGGCGAGCGATGTTCTCGGTTTTCTTGTAGAACGATTCGAATTGCCAATCCAGCCCCCAGCTTTCCCAATAGCCCATCACCCCGATGGCCACTTGGTCGGCGCCCCGCACTGGCGCGACATGCGTGGCGGGAACCCAGGCCTTCAGGGGCGAGGCATCCGCGCCTCCCAACTGGTGCAGCATCTGGTGGTTGCGCGCGTAGGAAAGTTTGACGGAAAGCTGCGGCCGCGCCTGCCACGAGAGGCCGACCCGCGGCTCGGGCGCCGCCCAGCGGTAGGTTCCGTGCCCGAAGGCGGTCCATCGGGTCCCGACGCGGGCCGACCATCGGCTTTCCCAACGCAGCGAAAGCTCAGCGAAAGCAGCGACAGACAAGGCGGGAGCCTGGTCGCGCGTCTGCCGTATCCGCAGGTTGGCATTCTCGAAGCGGTAGTCGTAAGGAACGAATCCGAAGAGGCTCGACTCGTGCCCATAGTTCAGCTCGAGGCCTTCCGCGAGGGACCGCTCGAAGAGGCTCGCCCAGCGGAGTTCGCGCACCTGCGAGACGAACTCCGAGAGCGACTCCGCCTGGTCGGGGTCGGACCACTGGTCGCGCGTGCCCATGCGAAACTGCGTGAACGAGACTGGGCTCTGGAAATAGGTCCGCCCCCAGATTCCGGAGAGGCGGACCGCGGCGCCCTGGTTGGTCCAGTAGGTCCTCCCTTTCGAGGACAGCCCAGCCGCTTGTCGAGGCAGGGTTTGCTCGGTGATGGCGTCGAGGCCCTGGTAAACGCTCCAGTCGAGGCGGAGGCCATCGGCAAGGGCCATGCCGTATTTCATGTAAATGTCATGGAAGCCAGTCCCGAAGGTGGGCCTGTCGGCCCAACGCTGGTAGCCCTTCTGCGCCAGGTCGGCCAGGGACTTTCGGGCGGAGACCATGTAGCTGTGCCCTTGGGCAAGCCCCGGACCGTCGAGCGTGGCTTGCGCCGAGAGCAGGCCCAGCCCAAACACGCCAGAATGCTTGTCGAGGCCACCTTGTTTCATTCGGACATCGAGCAGCGAGGAGACACGCCCGCCCGTTCGGGCTTTGAAGTCTCCCTTGGTCAGGCGGGCGCTCGAAATGGCCTCTTCGTTGAATACCGAGAAGAAGCCGCCAAGGTGCGAACTGTGGTACAGGGGGATGTCATCCAGCAGCACAAGGTTTTCATCGCCATTTCCACCTCTTACCAGCATTTCGCTCGAGGTCTCGGTCGCGCCTTGCACGCCAGGCAGTCCCTGCAAGACTTTTTGCAAGTTGGCCGTTCCCAGCAGCATGGGCGTCGCCCGGATGTTCGCCGGGGCGATTTCCATGACGCCCATCTCAGGGTCCCGCATCCGAACAAGGCGCTCGCTGACCACTACTTCCCCGATGTTGACCTCAAGGCTCAACTCGATTCGCAGCATCGTGTCTTTGGACATTGGGAAGCTGATCGCTTGACCTTGGCTGCCCAGGAACGAGACGCGCAACTCCATGCTGCACGCCGAGGGCAAAGACATGGAAAAATAGCCCCGGGAGTTGGTGGTGGTACCCACTCCCCGGCCCATGTCCCAAATCGTGGCCCCTGCCAGGGGTTCCTCGCTCTGTGCCTCAACCACGATTCCTTGCAGCAAAAGCGGCGACGACTGGGCGCTAAGGCCAGCGGTCAGCCCCAAAAAACAGGACATGGCCAGGAGCCAGGGAAATACTTTAGCTTTCATTTTGTTTTATTCGGGCGTGAAATGAACCTCGACCATCTGGTAGGCGGCGAAGATGCCAAGGCCGCCCTCGATGTTGCCTTGCAGTTGGTGAGGCTCGTTCCATAAAATGGTCAGTCTGTCATTGAAACCCGACTGTTGGTCAAGGTGCCGGATGAAACTTTTCTGAAAGTTGAAAAGCCCCTCGCTGAGCGTCGAAAGCTGGAGGCGGGGGGAGGAGCTCGGATCGCGGTGGTAGGTTGGGATGTCCATGCTGTACACCCTGCCATCAATGCTGCGATCCCGAAACACCAGGTACGAAAAGCTGAAGTAGTCGAGCATTCCTTCCTCCTGCAAGATAGGGTCATTCAGCGCGTAGGGGTTGATGCCGCCATAATTCGTCAACATCGAGTCTTGGCCCTCGAAGGGAGCCAAGATGCCTACCTGGAAGTATTCTTCTACTCCAGCTTCATTTCTAAAACTAATTCTTACAATGTTGGTGAAAGTTCCCCATTCGTCAACCGTGGCATTTTTGTGGAATGTCAGGCTGTCCAAAAGGGGAGGGAGTGGAACGCTGTCTTCGGCAAAAATGGGATCGAATCCTGTTGCCAGACCTGACAAGGAGTATCTGTGGCCGGTCTTGGGCACGAGTCCAGAACGGTACTCCCCGTTTCCGACGCTTTCCATATGCCCCTGGAACAGGCCATCTTCAAAAAGCGACAGGGTGGCGTTGTCGATGGGCACAGCACCTGCTCCTTGAGGCTGGCCCGCCGAATGCAGGCTAAGGCGAATCGGGCCGTCCGGGCTGAAAAGCGCGTTCACGACAAGTTTCGGAGACGATGCCGGATACTCAAGGTCTATGGGGAAGGAGCAGGAGGAACAAGCGGACAGGAGGAGAAGTAACTTCCAGATTTTCAGTGTGCTATTGCCTACCATGGCCTGAAGAAGATTTTGAGACTCCCTCCCCAGCCCTGGAAGTTTCCCTGGAGGGGCTGCGCGAAAGAGGACTGCCTGCAGTACACCAAGCCAGCCGAGGCTGTCCATCGGTCCCCTAGCGCGTATTGCCCCGACAATTCCATTTGCCCAATCCAAGCGTTCGGGCTGGCGCTTCTGCTGCTGAGTCCGTTCTGCGTGGTCATGACTTTATCCCGGAATGTCGCGAAGAGGCCGGCGCTCGCCCAGACGGACAGCTTCGGCGAGGCCTGCCACAATCGGACGCCCAGGTTAGCTCCGGCGTCGAAACCGTCAACGCCCCAAGGGCCGTCTTGAAGGGCTTGGCCATCAGCGCTTTCCTGACGGAACGAAGCGCGCCAGGAGTTCCGGTGGGCTGCCAAGCCAAACTTCAGATTTTCGTTGCCATAACGCAGCAAAAAACCAGTTCTTGTCGAAAACCCTGGGGTGAATCCCGAAACAGGGTAGCTTTCGTACAACCGGATCGAAACGGCCATTGACTCGATACCCAATTCCACCTTTGGGAAATCCTGGGCGGCGGCATGGAAACAGGAAATGACCAGCAAAAACAGTGTGTGAATCGTCCTTTTCATGTCAATCGATTGAAAATGGGGTGTTCGTGGAAACGGAGGCCGTCTGCCGAATGGGGAATAAGGGACATTTTTGATTTTGTTTGAGCAAATGAATGCGAAGAAATTTGAAACCGAAGGAATTGCGGCCGTTCATTGCCCAAGGGTTCGGGGGCATCCCATCCTTGGGTCTGGCGGTGCGCGAATGTAGATTACATTTGGGAATATGCAAATTATTTTTTACTTCTTCCGTCATTTTTTTTTACTGAACGTCAATTGCATCAAAATAGCGCATTTTGGACATCTTTTCCTGCAAATGGTCTTCAAAACGCGGTTTTTCCACGCGTGCGCAGGCAACCCGACCTTTGGAGCTTGGTCATTGGAAATAAAAGCAGAAAGCTAATCAGTAAGACGTCAAAATTAACTTGTAGTAAATTTCAAATTAATTTAAAAATGAATATGTGCTTATTCTTCATCACATTGAATTAAAACACATAAGCAAATAGTTTGAAACCAAATAGTTACATAAAAAAATATGTGCCTATGTGTTTAAAGGCGCCAAAACGATGATAAAAGTAATTTTAGACACTTACGTCTCGCCATCAAAAGCCACTAGCAATCCATCGCCAAGGCCCACCCCAGGCGAACGCGGCAGGGGTGGGCCTTGGTCTAAGGCAGGGTGATTCTGTTGCCGGGCCGTCAGCGCCCAAAGTCGTACTCCAGGCCCAGGATCAGGGGGCCGTTGAAGGCGGCCGTGGCTGGCGCGTCGCCAAGGCTGAGGTAGGGGCCGTAGCTCCAAAACAGGCTGAAATTTTCCTCGACGGTAAGCACGAAGCCCACGTGCGGCTGGAGGTCCAGGTAGCGCCACTGCTGCCCGGCGAGCTCCGGCTCTTCCCATGAAAAACTGGTGAAATGGAACTCGACGCCAAAGGTCGGCGAAAACTGCAGGCCTTGGCCGCTGCCGACTTTCAAGGCCCGAAACTGGCTGGGATCCCGGAACGAGAGCGGATAGAACCGCGCCTGCGCGCCCACGCCCAGCCCGGTGGCGCTTTCGGCGGGTATGTCCACCGTGTTGGAGTAGCGGAAGAAGCCTGCTTGCGCGCCCACCATCACGGCCTGGTTGAGCCAGCGGTTCAGCCGAGGAAATACCGAAAACACCGTGTGGCGCCCCTCGAACCCGCCATCCTCCGGCCCGCTCCACGACGCGCCGCTCGAAGAGACCCCAAAGTTCCAGGTCCGCCTCTTGGCGCTGGTCCAGTAGGGATTCCAGCTTTCCCGCTGCGGACTTTCCGGGCTTTCAGGGCTTTCGCCAAATTTGGAATGGAAGGGCAGGCGGTACTTCTGGCCGAAATAGACGTTCAGGCCCACGAAAGGCTGCGTGAAGTTGTAAACATCCTCCGGCCCTTTGAGCGGGTGGTAGTTCGTGAAACCCGCCTTGAGCCGGGCCCGCTCCAGCAGCGGATAATCCAGGCCGAAGCCCATGGGCAGGAAATGGATGAGCTCCTGGCTCGAATAGGACTCCTCGCTGCCGCAGGTGCAGTGGTTGCTCAGCGCGTAGCCCGTCTCCAGGTAGAACCCGAGCCGGCGCCGGGGGGTGAGGTTGTATTGCAGCACCGCCGCGCCCAGCAACGCCCGATCGACAGGGTCGCCCTGGGCGCGTATCGAGATCAGGTTGGCCAGCAAGCCCACCCGAAGCCGCTCGTTCAGCGGGACGGTAAGGCCCAGATGTGCCGTGTTTTCTCCGTATTTTTCATTGCCTGCCGCGCCCGTGGCGTCCGGGTAGCGGTCAAAGCGCAGGGGCGTGAAATGCGCGTTGGCCGAAGGCATGGACGACCAGGGGCCGAATTGGGCGAAGGCATGGCTTTGCAACACCATAGCCCCGAGAATCATCAAGGACAACTTCTTGCTTCGCATGGCATAAGGGATTGAGGTTTAGTTCTTCGTTTAAAATGCTTTAGAAGGGTGCTTGTCCTATCTCTTATTGGGTTTGGCAAAGCTATTTTTTTTTTTTGAGAATTCAAAATTAAATCGTGCGGGGGTAAATTTTTTTCCAGCCCCCCGCTCGGGGCTGCCGTTGAGGGTTGGGCCGAACCGGGCCTTCCGTCTTATGTCCTTGGTTTGCAAGGGCTTGTCGGACAAGCGGATGCGTGCGGAGGCGAAGCTCGGGTTACGCTTGCTCGGTCGGTGGCGCGAAAATGGCTTCGAGGGCCAGCTCCAAGCCCTCCTGCTGGGGCAGGCGCGCGGCCAGCCTTTCGAGCTTCGCGGCTACGGTCCGCGGGTCCATGCCCAGGTTTTGGGCCATCTTGGCCTTCGAGACGCCAAGCTGGGCCAGCCGCATCAGGGCCAGCTCCACCTTGTCGAGCAGGAACAGCGTGCCCTCGGGCATGAGCAGGGCGGCCTGGTCGGTCATGCTGTCGCGCAAGTGCGGCGGCACCCTGCGCGAGGGGTGCCTGACCCTCAGGCGGGCCTGCGTGGCCCAGACCTTGCCGCGCAGGTCGAAGCCGAACGGAAGCGCCTCCAGGCTGGCCCAATGGCCAAGCCCCGTGCAATCGAGGATTTCCAGCCATAGCTCGGATTTCCAGCGCTTTGCCTCCTTGGGGGAAAGCTCGTCCCAGAAGGCCAGGCTGGCCCGCTTCATGCGTTCGAGCAGGGGGCGGCTTCGCGGAACCACCATCTCGGTGAAGCTGTCGAAGCGCCTTCCGCTATCGCTGGCCCTGCCTAGCCAGAGGTGGGGCAGTACCAGGCTGCTGTCGCGCGCGTGGTCGTGCAGCATCATGTGCTCGCGCCAGTCTTCCTCAAGCATCGGCTGGCGGCTCAGCATGGCGACGCCCAGGCGTTCCATGTCGAACTTGGCCTTTTGGCTTTCAAACAGATAGCCACCTTCCTCAAAAGCGTTCTTAAACTTTTTCTCCATCTTGTGAAACTTTGTTTTTATGTTTTCAAACATCACGCGTGAAAAACCTGCGTTTTGAAGCCGAATTTCCGAAAAAGCATCCGAAAACGCGCTATTTTGACGCGCTTCACCCAATCCGCCACCTGCATCCATGACCAACGCCCACCCGACCCATTGGGGGATAGGTGCGCGAATCCTTTATCTTCGCGCACTGCCGAAGCGGGTCTGGGCGAAGGCCTCCGGAATCTCCGGAGCCACTCGCATCGAACGTTTCTAGCCATTTTCAAGCTCAATGTTTTGGTTTTCAACGCAAGGCAAATGTAATGCAATACGCAACGATAGCTACTCCCTGCCCGACAAAGCGCACTTCATCTTGGCTTTTATGAAAACGATGTTGAAACGCTTTTCTTCTGCTGCGCCGAATATTGCAAGGGCCTTCCTCGCCCTCCCGGTTTTGGCCTTTTCATGCAGCTTTCCCATCGAGATGGAATTTCCGGATGCGGAGCCTAAGCTGGTGGTCAACGGCCTCTTCAGCCCCGCGGAGGCGATTTCGCTGCGGCTCCACGTATCGGGCAGTGTCCAAGAGCCGCCGCGCCCTGTCGATGGCGCGGCGGTGGCCCTTTACGCCGATGGCGAACTATGGGGCATGATGGAAGGCCTTGGCCAGGGGCGTTACGCGTCGGGCTTGGTTCCCGAGCATGGGGTGCTGTACTCCGTTCGCGCGACCGCGGCCGGGCTTCCTCCGGTCTTCGCCGAAGACAGCCTGCCGCATCCGCCTCGGCTGGACAGCCTGACATTCCACAAAGCGGAAGCCTTGACTTCCTGGGGCGAACTTTTCAACGTGTTGCAGGTTTCTTTTCGCAACGTTCCCGGCGTCCATGAGTTCTTCCAAATCGACATACAGAACGTCTCGACACAGGCCACGCCTGGCCAGGCACCGGGCGACACGAGCCTGACCACCGACACTTCCTACTATTGCATCGTTCAGGATGCCCTGGATGACCCACTTTTGCGCGACGAGGGCATGATGGACCGACCGATTTTCTCATACGTGGTTTTCAAGGACCAGATCATCGACGGAAGCCACTACACCATGAGGATTCCCATCTCGATCGACGATCCGCAGGACATGCCGACTTTCCGCTTCGCGACGCTAAGCCCACAGCTTTTCGCCTTCCAGAAGAGCCTTGTCGAACATCTTGATGAGCAGAGCGCTGACGCGGACCTCTTGTTCATCTTCTGGAACTTTCCGACCCATTTGCGGGGAAATGTCCAGGGCGGGTACGGCATCTTCGGAGGTTTCCAGCGGCTCGAAATGCCGTTTTCAATTCCGTGACAGCCTTCAAAAAACATTGTTCCGAAATTTGAAATTTTCTTCATCATCATTAACAAAAACAACAAGAAAACGACCAATGAAAGCTCTTCGTCTTTTCGCCAGCTTGCTTTTGGCAAGCCTTGGCCTGATCGCGGACCTGCAAGCCCAAGGCATCCGCCTGGGGGCTGGCCTCTCGCCCTACGCGCTGCAAGTCTATGACTTTGTCCAGGAAAAACAAGACAAATGGCGGCCATGCTTTGAAGGGGGAGCGCATTTCAGCTACGCCACACCCAACCACCTGTTTTGGATGCTCGACCTTACGCTAGGCCGCGAAACCCAAAGCACCACTATCGGTGGCCTGGCCGGAGCGCCTCTGGTCAGCAGCAATTTCTGGTCTGCGGCCCCGGCCTTCGGTTTTTGGCTGGGCAAGCAGGATAGTCCGTTCTCGGCTTTCGCAGCGCTCGGCCCCAGATACAGCAACTTCTTCAACACCAAGGCCGAAATTGACGGACAGCAACAGTCTGTTTTGATTTACAATCGCCTCTACGGCCAGGTCCTGTTCGGCGCGACCTGGGACTTTTCGGAAAGGCTTTCCGCGACGGCCACCCTCGCGCACCGGCAGTCCGAGCTGGAAGACTTTTTCCAGCTCCAAAGGCGGGCTGTCGTGGAGTGGGGCCTGGGGCTTCGGCTTGCCTACAAATGGTAGCCCAACACGCCCAAGTTTGAGGTCAAGGTTTCTGCGCAACAAAGATTCCAGGGCTACGCCCCTGGGGTCTGTTTTCATCGGTCGTGCGACATTTTTTTTATTTCTAGCATGTTGAAACGCATTTTCTCCATCGTTCTGGCCATGAGCCTTTCCGCTGTTGGATTGGCGCAGCCGATCAGCGTCTGTGGCTATGTCCGCGAGGCGGCCAGCAACGAGAACCTCATCGGCGCCACGGTCTGGGAAAGCGCGACGGGCATCGGCACGACCACCAACGCGCAGGGCTTTTTCAGCCTGATGCTGCCCAAGGGCGAGGATTTGGAGCTGAAAGTCGCCTTCGTGGGATACGAGCCGGGCGCGCTAAGTTTCAGCCCTACGACCGACACGGTGCTCATCTTCAAGCTCTTGTCGGGCATCGACTTGCGCGAGGTCGTCGTGAGCGCGCGGCAGTTCGCCCTGCGGCAGCCCGACATGGGCCAGGTCAGCATCCCGATGATGAACCTCCGCCAAACGCCCATGCTGCTGGGCGTGGTCAACTTGCAGAAGGTGCTCCAGGCCCTGCCCGGCGTGCAAGGCTCGACCGAAACCTCCAGCGACCTGCTGGTGCGCGGGGGCGAGGCCGACGAAAACCTGGTTTTGCTCGACGGCATACCGCTGTACCACAGTTCGCATTTTGGCGGTTTTTTCTCTGTTTTCAACGAAGATGCCCTCAACAGCGTCCAGCTCATCAAAGGCGACTTGCCAGCGCGTTTGGGCGGGAGACTCTCTTCGGCCCTCGACGTGCGCATGAAGGAGGGAGGGCTTGACCGCTTGTCGGGCTCCTTCGCGGTGGGGCTGCTGAGCGGGCAGTTGGCCTTGGACGGCCCCGGTTTTGGCCCTGGGCAAAGTTTCATGTTCTCGGCTCGGAAATCGTTCGTGGACATTGCCCAGAAATCATTCCAAAGGCTTGCCGGAAAGGCGGAGTCCGGGATGGGTTTCCATGATGTTTATTTCAAGTATGGCGCCCTGACGCCCCGCGGCGACCGTTTGGGTCTGAGTCTTTACAACGGCAACGACCTGATCGCGTTCCGAAGCGCGGACTTCAAAAAACAGGATTCCACTTTTCCGAAACATGACAGCCGCACAACATGGGGAAACTTCGGAATCGCGCTGCGAGCCTCGGGGCGGCGCGGCAATGTCCACTTCGAGTCGCCGCTGGCTTTTTCGCGCTACCAGGCGTCCGTCTCGCAAGACGCATTTTTCCCAAATGGCCAGCAAAGTCTATCCTACTATGGTACAGCCGTGAACGAGTGGCGCTGGTCAATCCTCTTGCAACGCCAGCTCAGCGCCGAGCTATCGCTGGAAGCCGGGCATGAGCTTTCGTTTTACGCCTTCGAGCCTTACCAATCGTCCGTCGAGACCCAGGGGTTCAGCCAGCGGACGGAAGCCACGGAGCGAGCCGCCTTTTCCGTGGCAGCCTTCGCCGAAACACGCTGGACGCCAACCCGAAACATGAATCTGCGGACGGGCCTCCGGCTGGTCGAGTTTTGGCACCAGGGGCAGGTGCTACTGGCTCCGGAACCGCGGCTGGGCCTCGCGGTGCTGTTGGGGCCCAACGTCTCGGCCAAGGCATCCTACACGCGGGTATTCCAGCATCTGCACCAGTTGGGAGGCGGGTTCTCGTTTCCGCTCAAGGCCTGGGTTCCGGCCACTGGCGCGACGCCGCCCAAATCGGCCCGGCAAGTGGCGGCGGGCCTTGACGGGACATGGCACAGCCTGGGCTGGCAGTTCGAGCTCTATCACAAGCGTTCGCGCGGGCTTGTCCGGCTCGAGAACGCCCTGGGCTTTTTCGACGCGGGCCCTTGGGAGGAGCGGGTGCTGCGCGAGGGCGAGGCGGAAGCCTACGGCGTAGAGGTGTTTGTGCAGAAAAAACATGGCGTCTTGACGGGCTGGCTGGGCCTGGCTCGCAACTTCGCCAACCGGCGCTACCCCGACTACAACGACGGCCAGGCCTATCTGGACGCCTTCACGCGGCCTTGGGACATCAGCCTGAACTTGAGCTGGTCCATCGACAACTGGGTGCTGGGCGCCAACTGGCAGTTCCAGTCGGGCGAGGCCATAACGCTTCCCGCGGCGGTTTACCCGGTGGGGCCGCTCGGCTACTGGGACGTCGAGGCCCACCACTACGCGGGCATCAACCAGCAGCGCCTGCCCGACTACCATCGCCTGGACCTGGGCGCGACGCTCAACAAGGTGAAAAAGCGGGGCACGGCGCAATGGAATTTCAGCCTTTACAATGCCTACAACCGGATGAATGCCAGCTTCTACTCCTTCGGCCAGGACGAGGACGGACGCCCGGTGCTCATGGGCCAGACGCTTTTCCCGGTGATGCCTTCGTTGAGCTACGGCTTTCGTTTTTGATTGTCGTGCCAGCGCAAAAATGACGGCGGGCCGCTGTCCCATTTTGGGATGCGGCCCGCCGTTCGTTTGGCGCGGTGGGTGCGGTGTTTCAGGCTCCCGCTTGGGCCATGGTCTGGATGTCGCGGTCGAAGAGGTACATGCGGGCGGGATCGTCGCCCAGGAGCTCGAGCTTGTCGAGGATGGTGCGGGCCAGGCTTTCTTCCTCAATCTGCTCGTTGACGTACCACTGAAGGAAGTTGTTGGTGGTGAAGTCCTTCTCTTCGAGGCAGATGCCTACCAGTTCGTTGATGGATTCGGAGACCTTGATCTCGTGGCTGAGCAGGTCCTTGAAGAGGGTCTTGATGGAGGAGTAGTCGCTCTTGGGCGCGGCCAGGGCGGGGACGGCGGCATGTCCTCCGCGGTCGTTGATGTAGTGGAAGAGCTTGAGCATGTGCTGGCGCTCCTCGTCGGAATGGACGAAGAGGAATTTGGCGGTTCCGTTGTAACCGTTGGCTTCGGCCCAGGAGGCCATCGCGAGGTAAACTTGCGAGGCCATGGCTTCTTTGGCCAGTTGCGCGTTGAGGGCCGCTTCTACTTTTTCTTTGAGCATGGGTGTTGGAATTATTTGCGTTTGGGGCAAAGATACAAAGGATTTTCTTTTAACTTTAATGGGCCAAGCCGATATTTTCTGGCCTTGGCCTTTGGCATTCACCCCCAAAAAAACAAACATGGAAGAGCGGATAGTTTTGTGGGCCTACGACAACGGCACGGCCTTGAAGGACTTTTTCTGGGAGGCCGTTACGGGCCTGGGCGAGCCTTTCCTGCTGATAGGCATTGTCTGCTGGGTCTATTGGAACCACTCGCGCAAGGCGGGCATGGTGCTGGCTTTCACCTACTTGTTCTCGATGTGCGTGAACAACCTGGTGAAGCTGGGCGTGGAAAGGCCGCGCCCGTTCGAGACCATCGAGGGGCTGGAGGGCAAGCGTGAGCACACGGCCACGGGCAGTTCGTTCCCGAGCGGGCACAGCCAGGGCGCGGCGAGCTTGTTCTTCGCCGGGGCGCGGCTGGCGCGGAGCTTCTGGTTCTGGCTGGCGGCGGCGGTCTTGTCGCTGGCGGTGGCCTGGTCGCGGGTCTATCTGGGGGCGCACTGGCCCACGGACGCGCTGGCGGGCCTGTTGCTGGGCCTGCTGGTGGCCCTGCCCGTGGCGCGGCACCTCGACCTGGTCTTCCACCGTCGGCGGCGCCTGCTGCTGTTCGTCTGGGGCGTCAACCTGGTGGTGGCCCTGCTCGGCCTGGGCCTGGTTTGGCTCGACCGCGCGCAGGAGCTGGGCCTGTTCCTCGACGACTACCTCATGGCGGCCACTACCCTGCTGGGCGTGAGCCTGGGCCACAGCCTCCAGACGCTGTTTTTTCCGTTTTCGGCGCAGGCGGGCGGGCTCTGGCTCAAGCTGGGGCGCTACCTGCTGGGCCTGGCGCTGGCCGGGGGCATCTATTGGGCTTTCGGGCACTTCCTGCCCGAGTGGCCGCACTGGGTCGGCTATTCGGTCGTGGGGCTCTGGACCATGTGGCTTTTCCCCATGCTGGGCCGCTGGGTGGGCCTTTTCGCGAAGCCCTTGCCGGGCGAGCTGGGCTGAGGCCGGGCTGGGCATCGGCCTGCAACATTTCAAAACCCTCGGAAATCGCTGTGGCATTTTACAATCACCTCATCAAACAAACAAGAGAAATGAAGAAAAAAGGACTACTCGGAGGCCTGATGGCGGCCTTCGCGCTTTTGCCGCTGGCTTCGGCGGCCCAAAGTACCCCGGCGCAAGAACCGGCATCGCCTCCCGCGGTCGATTCGAGCGAGGTCAAGACGGGGTTCAACTTCGGCGTGCTGCCCGTGGTGGCCTACGACGCCGACACGGGCTTCAAGTACGGCGGGCTGACCAACCTCTATTTCTACGGCGATGGCAGCAGCTACCCGCTCTACCGCCACTCGCTCTACCTGGAGTGGTCGCGCACGACAAGGGGCAGTGGCGTCAACATGATTACCTACGATTCGCCCTTCTTCCTGCCGGGCGTCCGCCTGATGGCCGAGGCCAGCCTGCTCACCGAGAAGGCCTTGGACTTCTACGGCTTCAACGGCGCCGAGGCCTACTTCAACACCGACTTCTTCACGCAGGGCACCGACGACTACCTCTCGCGGGTCTATTACCGCCACGACCGCAGCCTGCTGCGCCTGCGCCTGGACCTCCAGGGCGACATCATCGGCAAGAAACTGCGCTGGTTCGGTGGCGTGGACTTCTTCGGCAACACCGTCGCGCCCGTTGACGTGGCGCCGCTCAACGAGGACGCGGCCCCGGAGGACATCCTGCCCGAGGGCGTAGGCCTGTTCCAGGATTACCTGGACTGGGGCGTCATCCCTGCCGACCAGGCCGAGGGCGGCAACACCACTTTCTTGAAGGCGGGCGCCATTTGGGACACCCGCGACAACGAGCCCAACCCCATGAGCGGGATCTGGACCGAGGCCTTCGTGGCCGTCTCTGCCTTCGGGCCGTACAAGTTTGGCAAGTTCGTACTGACGCATCGGCAGTTCTTGACAGTGGTTCCCAAGCGGGTCAGCTTCGCCTACCGCCTGAGCTTCCAGCCGCGGATCTTTGGCGAGATGCCCTTCTACATGCTGCCCTTCGTGCTCAACAGCACCATGACCCGCGACGGACTGGGCGGCGGCCGCAACATCCGCGGCGTGCTCCGCAACCGCGTGGTGGGAGAGGGCTTCGCCTATGCCAACGCCGAGCTGCGCTGGAAGGCCATCAAGTTCGACGTGGGCAACCAGAACTTCTACATCGCGCTGGTGGGTTTCACCGACGCGGGCCAGGTTACGGACGCCTACGAGTTCGACACCAACCTCCTGCCCGAGGCCTACCGGATGCCCGAGGGCGACGTGTTGCACTTTAGCTACGGCGGCGGACTGCGCATCGCCATGAACGAGAACTTCATGGTGGCGGTGGACTATGGCATTTCGGGCCGGCCCGAGGATGGCACCAGCGGCTTCTACATCAGCCTGAACAACTTGTTCTGAAACGGCGTTCGCTGCCCCGGTGTTATGCCCCGCCCGGGGCTTCACCCCGGGCTATGCTGTTTCGCCCCTTCGGGGCTTGTTCCCCTCGCGGGGCTTGTTCCCCTCCCGGGGCTTCACCCCGGGCTATGTTGTTTCGCCCCTTCGGGGCTTGTTCTCCTCGCGGGGCTTTGCCCCGGGCTATGTTGTTTCGCCCCTTCGGGGCTTGTTCCCCTCCCGGGGCTTTGCCCCGGGCTATGTTGTTTCGCCCCTTTGGGGCTTGTTCCCCTCCCGGGGCTTTGCCCCGGGCTATGTTGTTTCGCCCCTTTGGGGCTTGTTCCCCTCCCTTCACCCCGGGCTATGTTGTTTCGCCCCTTTGGGGCTTGTTCTTCTCCCGGGGCTTCACCCCGGGCTATGTTGTTTCGCCCCTTCGGGGCTTGGGTTTGTTCCACATTGTGCATAAAAAAACCTCAAGGCCAGCAAGGCCTTGAGGTTTTTTTATGGGCGGAATCCGCTTCGCGGTCTTGCTCAGTCGAGGAAGAAGCGGTGGTCGAGGACGCGGCCGTCGGCGAGGGTGAAGCGGGCCAGGTGGACGCCGCTGGCCAGGGCCGACAGGGACAGGGTGGCCGAGCTGGCGGCCGGATTGCTGGCGAATACCTTGGCTCCGAGCATGTTGAAGATTTCCACGCCGCGGATTTCGGCGGGCATCTCGACCCAGAACTGGCCTTGGCCCAGGGCGCGGAACTGCCACGTGCCGTCCAGTTCGGCCAGGGAGGTGGCCGTGAAGTTGAAATCGGCGCTGGCGTCGATCAGCTCGACCTGCTCGGTGGAGAGAATTCCGTTGACTTCGACGGTGTGTGTGCCCGAGCCCATGCCTTGGACGGTCAGCAGGACACGGCTTTTCTGGGCGAAGTGGCGGCTGGCGGCCGTCACGGTGATGCCGTTGTTGATGCTGTAGTTGGAGATGGTCGAGGCGGAAGCCGCGTCGACCTCGCGCGTGAAGACCAGTGCCACGGTGGTGGCGCTCAGGGCCTCGGCGCTCATGAGGGCGAAGTCGCCGACGGTGGCGTCCTGGGGCCCGCGCAGCTCGATCTTGAACTCGCTGAAATCGTAGTTCAGCGGTCCGGTGATGTTGTAAACGCTGCCTTGGGTCTGTCCGGCGTCGTGGATGTACGAGTTGTGGACGATGCACTCGCCGGTCCCGTCGTTGACCTTCCACATGCCGTAGCCGTGGTCGGCCACGGTGCAGGTGGCGTTGCGGAGGGTTACCAGCACGCCTTCGTAATCCTCCTGGGGCACTTGTCCGGTGCCAAGCTCGACGGGCGCGGGCAGTTCGTTTCCTTGGCTGATGAGATAGACCTTGGAGATTTCGGCCATTTCGGTGAGGTTGTAGTACTCCTTGACCTTGGCGGTGATGATCAGGCTGTCGCCGATTTCGGGGTTGCGTCCTGGGTCATAGACCATGACGCCGTTCCAGGCGCCGGTTCCGTCTTGCAGGAAGTAGAAGGTGCCGAAGTTGGCCGTGACGATGCCGGAGGTGGAGACGGTCTGGTCGGCGTAGGGCGACGCGGCGGCCTGTCCTTGTATGGCGCTGATGCTGACCAGCGTGCCTTCGAAGACTTCCTGCACGGCGAACTCGCCGCGGCGGGTGGCGGTGTTGTCGAGCTCGTCGAGGGCCTCGATTTGGAAGTAGATTCGCCCGGCGGGAAGGTTGGTGAAGGTGAAGGACTCCTGTCCGCTGATGTCGGCCTCGTTCTCGAGCTGGTCGTGGGCGCTTCCCCAGTAGATCTTCGAGTACTGGATGAGGCTTTCGGAGGAGATGTTGAAGGATAGGGTAACGCTCTGGCCGGCCACGGGGATGTCCTGTGAAAGCTCGAGGTCCTCGATCGTGAGCGGGTTGGCGGGGGCTTCCTGCCAGATGCGGGCCACGAACTCGGGGTGGTCGATGAAGGGGTTCCGGTTTTTCTGCCAGAGGAAGATGCGGTCGTTGCGCTGGCGTTCGAAGGCGTCGGGCGGGTCTTGCTCGTGCCATTGGAGCAGGGTGGAGAGCTTGCCGTGAAGGGCCTGCGGGTAGGTGTTGACGGCGTCAGCGGGCTCGAGGTCGATCTCGCCGGCCACGTCGCCCTCGTAGCGGGTGGCCATGTAGAGGATGATGCGGGCCACGTCGCCCTTGACGGCGTCGCGGGGCTCCCACGAGTCGGCGTCGTAGAAGTTGCCTGCCGCGCCGGGCACGGGGTTGCCGCCGTTGTCGAAGTCGCGGTTGCTGCGCAGGGTGTTGACCGCGGCGATGGAGGGCTTGAGGTTGTGGACGTCGCTGCCGGTGGGCTTTTCGGTGCCGAAGTCTCCGTGCGACTTGGCCCAGACGTGCTCGCGGTTCCAGACGCTGCCGAAGGTGCTGGCGGCCACGGACTGCGGGGCGTAGATCGTCAGGACGTTGGCCGGGTTGGCCGGATCCTGGTCGGAGTGCTTGAGCATGGCCTCGGCGCCGCCGACATACTGGAAGGCGACGTGTTCGTCGATGATGTCATGCAAGGCGGCCTTGAGGTCTTGCCCGGCCAGGCCTTGGGTGCCGTTGTAGTAGCCTACCGGCTGGGCAAGGGTGGCCGTGGCCGTGGCCAGCAGGCCCAGGCCGAGCGCCAGCGTCCGCTTGCGGGGGGAGTGGAGTGTTTCCATTTGCAGAAGAAGGATTGGTTAGGGAAAGCATTGTTGGCCCAAAGGTAGCGATTTGGCGGCAATCGGGCCGCGTGCGCCGCGGCTGCGCGAAGGGCTGCGCGCGAAAGTTTCGCAGGGCTTAAATTTTTTTTTGTTCTATTCCTTAATAGTGGGACAAAAAGAAATGCTTACATTGCACCATGAAAAAATACGAAGCAATATTGGCCAAGATCGCGGGG
>JAIFMG010000094.1 GCA_020048645.1 Bacteroidota bacterium
CCTTTTGGGCGTCATCCAATGTTGGTGTGTTCACTCGTCCCATAGTGCCGCAAAGATAATATTATAAATTAAATCCAATCGCTTACTTAAATTGCGAAATGCTAATAGAATCGAAGATTTGTATCCATTCAAAAGTTTAAACTATGAAAAATTAGTTGGCGATAAAGCTGGACTTGAATCTGTAAGAGTTAACCAGCAATATAGAATTGAATTCTACAGCAAACTTACAGGTGAAGAGCCCAGCATTATTACAATTTGTTCAATCGTTGAGTTGAGTAACCATTACAAATAAGACAAGCCATGGCAACAAAAGTCATTACCCCATTTGAAGCAACGCATCCCGGAACCGTTATTTTGGATGAGATAAATGCTAGAAATATTTCTAAAAAAGAACTTGCTCATAAGTTAGGCGTATTGCCAACATTTTTGAATGAAATCTTAAAAGGAGAACGTGCGGTTACTCCCGATTTTGCAATCTTGTTGGAAAAGTCATTGGGAATTTCATCTGATTATTGGATGAAATTTCAAAATCAATATGATATTGACATCGCAAGGCTGAAAGAAAAAAATGTCCGTGAAATAGAACTTAGTGAAACTTGGAACATTATTAAGGAGTATGTTCCTGTGAATCAATTGAAAAAATTAGGTTACCTTTCAAATACACTTGAAGAGAATATTGCAAAAATCAAAAGCATCTACAAAGTAGAAACTATCGACAACCTAGTCAACACTGTAGCAGAGCACAGGACGCTTTCGTTTTATCGCAAATCTGATAAACTTCAGATAAACCAAGTGAATATGCTAGCTTGGAGCAAGATTGCTGAATTTGAGTCTGACAAAATTACGGTTACAGAATTTCAAGAATCCAAAATAGAGCTATTGAAAAGTGAGTTGCAAAAAATTTTTTTTGAAAATTTAGATGTAAAGGAAAGAACAAGAAAATTGTTGGGGACTTTTGGAATTAAACTGATTTATCTTGATAAGTTTGGTAAAACCCCAATTGATGGATTTTCATTTTGGAGCGGAAATAATCCCACAATTGCATTATCGGTTAGACACAAAAGAATTGATAATTACGCCTTTACCCTTTTGCATGAAATTGGACATATAGAGCTCCACTTGAAAGAAAATAAGAAACGACGATTTGTTGACATTATTGGCTCAAAAGATAAAGACATTTTTGAATTACAGGCAGATGAATATGCCCAAAAGTCTCTAATCTCTGACTCTAAATGGAAAGAATTTAAAGAGTTTTTTACACCATTAAATGATGATAAAATTTTTGAATTTGGAAAAAAAAATAAAATTCATCCTGCAATTATATTTGGCCGTGTTTGCTGGGAAATGAATTGTTATGCAATGAAGTCGAAGATTGATAGATCATTGAATTAAAACACATAGGCACAAAGTTTGGAATTACATCGTTACATCGAGAAAAACTATTTTCCTATGTGTTTTGACTACTTTACCTGTGTTGAAAGACCACAAAAAGATAATAAAAATAAATTCAGACATTTGCTTAAACCAAAATAACATGGACACAATAAAAACACATTGGAAAACTATTCTCTTGAAAATTGAAAAGAACGAGAGCACAGAAAACTTGGAAATTGATTTCAGTTACGAAACCCTTTCATGGAAAGAAGCCATGACTTTGGGTAAAAATGGTTTTGAAATTCCAGAATAACTTATTGACTATGAGGATGATAATATTGACGATTCCGATATTCCGGCAATAACGGACGAAGACATCGCAAGCGGAAAAATACAATGGACAATCAATGCCATCCTGGCCCAAAGTTCGATGTAACGGCAGCCCAACCAAAAACCTCATCCCCAAGCCCATGAAAGCCCAAAGCGAGTCAGCGAAAATGAACAACGCCGAAACGACAGCCCTCGAACGTCTGCGCGCCCGCTTCGAGGCCAGCGCCGCCAAGCCCGCGGGCCTCGCCTGGGCGGAGGTCGTAACCCGCCTGCTGGCCCAGCCCGCGAAGCTCGCCGCCCTCGAGTCCATGGACGCCACCGGGGGCGAGCCCGACCTGCTGGGCATCGACCCCGAGACCCATGAGCTGCTCTTTGTCGATTGCGCGCCCGAAAGCCCCGCGGGGCGGCGAAGCCTGTGCTACGACGAGCAGGCCCTCGAATCGCGCAAGAAGGCCAAGCCCGAAGGCAGTGCCCTGGGCTGGGCCCAGCGCATCGGCGCCGAACTGCTCAGCCCCGAGCTGTACGCCCGCCTGCAAATGCGCCAGCCCTTCGACACCAAGACCTCGAGCTGGCTGGCCACGCCGCCCGAGGTGCGCGCCCTCGGCGGAGCGCTCTTCGGCGATTACCGCTACGGCAGGGTCTTCACCTACCACAACGGCGCCGAATCGTACTACGCCGCCCGCGGCTTCCGCGTGCTCCTGCGGGTCTGAGCACTGATGGCCAAGCGATTCCATCGCCCATCGGAAGCGCTTGGCCAGGCCAAGGGCACTCGCCTGCCTACCCTCAGAGCTTGGCTGGCAGGGCCTAGGCCTCGGCGTTGAGGGCCAGGAGCTCGTCCATGAAGTCGCGGTGGTTGGCCAGGCGGGGCACCTTGTGCTGGCCCCCCAGCTTGCCCTTGCGCTTGAGCCAGTCGTAGAACAGTCCGGGCCGGGCCACCACGACGCGGGGTGGGCCGAGGGTCAGGTCCTTGTAGCGCTTGGCCTCGTAGTCGGAGTTGACGGCCTTGAGGCTGAGGTCGAGCAGATCCGCGAAGCGGTCGAGGCTCTCGGGCAGGCGCTCGAACTCGATGAGCCACTGGTGGCCGCCCGTCTGGCCCCGCTCCATGTAGATGGGCGCGGCCGTGTATTCGACCAGCGAGGCCTGGGTGCGCTCGCAGGCTACGCGCAGGGCCTCGCGGGCGTTGTCCTCGATGATTTCCTCGCCGAAGGCGTTGATGAAGTACTTGGTGCGCCCTGTGATCTTGATCTTGTAGGGATTGGTGGACGTGAACATGACCGTGTCGCCGATCATGTAGCGCCAGAGGCCGCCGTTGGTGGTGATGACCATGGCGTAGTTGACGCCGGAGCGCACCTCCTCCAAGGCGAGCGCCTGCGGGTTTTCGAGGCCGAGCTGGTCCATGGGCACGAACTCGTAAAAAACATCGTAGTCGAGCATGAGGAGCATGGAATCGGAGGCGGGGTCGTCCTGGATCGCGAAGAAGCCTTCGGAGGCGTTGTAGGTCTCGAGGTAGCGCATCTGGCCGGAAGGGATGACGCGCCGGAACTCGTCGCGGTAGGGCACGAAGCTGACGCCGCCGTGGATGAAGAGCTCGAGCCTGGGCCAGATGTCGTGCAGGTCGCTCTTGCCGGTTATCTCGAAGATGCGCTTGATTAGGGTGAGGGTCCACGAAGGCACGCCCGAGATGCTCGTAACATTCTGGTTGATAGTGGCCTGGGCCATGCGCTCGATCTTGCTCTCCCACTCGTCCATCAGGGCGATGGAAAGGTCGGGCGTGCGGATGAAGTGCGCCCAGAAAGGCGTGTTCTGGATCAAGACGGCCGAGAGGTCGCCGAAGTACGAATCGTTGCTGATGTTGTTGATCTGGTGGCTGCCGCCCAGGGTGAGGCCCTTGCCCGCGTAGAGCTTGGAGTCGGGGTGGTTGTGGCTGTAGAGCACCAGCACGTCCTTGGCGCCGCGGAAGTGGCATTTTTCCAAGGCCTCGCGGCTGACGGGGATGAACTTGCTGCGGTCGGAAGTGGTGCCCGACGACTTGGCGAACCACTTGATGTCGCTGGGCCAAAGCACTGATTTCTCGCCCTTTAGCAGGCGGTCCACGTAAGGCTTTAGCCCATCGTAGTCGCGGATGGGGACGCGGGCGCGGAACTGCTCGAGCTCGTGCGAAGGCTCCAGGCCATGCGCGCGGCCGAAACTGGTCCGGGCGCCTTGGCGCAGCAGGCCTTGCAAGACCTCCATCTGCACCTGGTGCGGATACTTGCGGAAAAGGTCGATCTGGTTCAAGCGCTTGATGGTCAGCCAGGAAACCAAGGAATTGAGCAGCGGCATACGGTAGGTTTTGAAGGGTTGGGCCCACGGCTCCCGGCCGCGGTCGTCGCGAAGGTAGGGCATTCGCGCCTCACGGGCAATGCCCAAAAGCAGGCCGCCCGCCCCACCCCTTCCCCATCGGCGCGAAAACCAGGGAAGAGGCGGGGCGGGCGGCACGGAAGCGTCGATGCCCGAAGGCGCTCAGAGGCCAGGCTTGGGCCCCGCCACGACCACCAGGAAATCCTCCTCGCGCAGGTAGCGCTGGGCCAGCTCCATGATGCCCTCGGGGGTTGCCCGCAGCACGGTGTCGAACAGGCGATGGTAGAAGCCGAAATCCTCCTGGTGCTCCAGCACGTTCACGAAGCTGTTGAGCAGCGCGAAGGGCCCGTCGAAAAAGCGCTGGAGCTCGCCAGCGAAGTAGTTCTTGACCCGCTGGAGCTCCTCGTCGGGCACGGGCTCCTCGCGCAGGCGGCGGAACTCCTTGAATACCTCGTCGATGGTGGCCTGCGCGTGCTGCGCCCCTACCTCGGTGCTGACGACCCAGTAGCCGACATCGAGGTTGCTCAACAGGCTGGAGCCGATGCCGTAGGTGTAGCCCTTCTCCTCGCGGATGTTGGCCACCAGCCGCGAGCCGAAGTAGCCGCCCAGCAGGACGTTCAGGATGCGCAGCGACAAGTAGTCGGGGCTGTTGCGCGTCATGGTGCGGCGGCCGATGTTGATGGCGGCCTGCGTGGCCTCGGGCCTGTCGATCCAGAAGACCGTGGGCTCGAACTTGCCCATCGCGAACGAACGGTTGGGCGCATTGGCGCCGGGGT
Source organism: Bacteroidota bacterium (assembly GCA_020048645.1). Classification (GTDB taxonomy): domain Bacteria; phylum Bacteroidota; class Bacteroidia; order Bacteroidales; family UBA6013; genus UBA6013. Next base: position 4,821 of record JAIFMG010000094.1, read on the forward strand.
TCCAGTCGGCCTGGCCGAAATGCTGGTCCATCCAACCGCGCAAGGCAGGCTCAATCTGGCCGGCCACGACGATATGGCAGGTAGAGCGCCCGTAGCTCGACTTGAAGAAGCGCTGGAGGTCGCCCCTGCCAATCTTCTCAAAATCTTCCAGTTCGGCCGAGCGCCCGTAGGGATGATCTTTGCCGAAGAGCAGCTCGAAGAATTTCCTGCGGGAAATGTGCTTGACCTTCTGGAGGTTGACAAGCATGTCCTGGCGCAAGTTCTGGATGTGCAGCTCGAAGTCGCTCTCGGGGAAGCTGGCGTTCTTGACCATCTCCTCGAGCAAGGGCAGAAGCGTGGGAAGATGCTTGTTCAGGCTGATCAAGGAGATGGAAGCCAGGCGCTTGCTGCCCCCGGTCTGGAGGTAGGCCCCGTGGTAGTCGAGCAGCTCCGAAAGCTCGGCGGAGCTGAACTTGTCGGTCCCTTCGGGGATCAGGTCGATGGTGCTGCGCGAGAGCAGCATCTTGTCCTGGTACCACGATCCGGCCCGAAAGAGCAGCTCGATCTGCGTGATGGCCTGTGTTCCCGCCTCGATGGAGTAGTAAGGGATGCCATTGGAAAGGAACTCCTGCCGGGGCTGGGGCGTCAGGAGCTCGCTGGGCAGGCGCACCGGAGGCGCCAAGGTTCTGTCGATGTGCATGATATGCGGATTTAAACGCGGGAGGGGTCAGGCTTTGGGTTGGGAATGGTAGTACAAGGTGTTGGCACGCTCGGGGCGAAGGTAGCGCTGGGCCACGCGGAGGATGTCCTCGCGGCTGACGGCCAGGTAGCGCTCAACGACCTCGTTGATGCGCTCGGCGCCGCCCGAAAGCTCGTGCTTGGCCAGGCTGATGGCCTTGTGCAGGATGCTCATCTCCGAGAAGGTTCGGTTGGCCTCGACGGCGTTCTTGATCTTTTGCAGCTCGCGCTCGCTGACCAGCTCATGGCGCACCTTGTCGAGCTCGGCCTCGAGGGCGGCCTCCGCCTGCTCGAACGAGACCCCGGGGGCGAGCTTGCCCGAGGCCAGCAGCAGGCCCGGGTCGCGGTTGTCGAACAGGCCGGCGCCCAGGCTGCTGAAGACGCGCTGCTCCTGCACCAGGGCCTGGTAGAGCCGGCTCGAGTCGCCCTGCGAGAGCACGTCCGAGAGCAGGTCCAGGGCGTAGAAGTCGGGGTGCGACTTCGCGCAAGTCGGATAGGCCCGGTAGAAGGCATCCACGGGCACGTCGCGCTCGAGGTGCAAGACGCGGGCCTGGGTCTGCTCGGGCTCCTGCGGCAGCTCGCGGCGGGGCACCTCGCGCCGCGGGATCGGCCCGAACCACTTGGTGGCCAGCAGCAGCATCTCCGACGGGTCCACGTTGCCCGTGATGGTCAGGATGGCGTTGTTGGGGGCGTAGTGCTTGAAAAAGAAGTCCTTGACCTGGTCGAGCGTGGCGTTCTCGATGTGCGCGACCTCCCTGCCGATGGGCGACCAGCGGTACGGATGCACCTTGTAAACCAGCGGCAGCAGGTTAAGGATCATGTCGCCGTAGGGCTGGTTCAGGTAGCGCTGCCGGAACTCCTCGACCACCACGTTGCGCTGCACCTCCAGGCTCTTGGGCGTGAAGGCCAGGCTGAGCATCCGGTCCGACTCGACCCAGAAGGCCGTCTCGATGTTGACGGCCGGCAGGTTGATGTAGTAGTTGGTGATGTCGCTGCTGGTGAAGGCGTTGTTGCTGCCTCCGGCCATTTGCACGGGCATGTCGTAGCTGGGCACGTTCACCGAGCCGCCGAACATCAGGTGCTCGAACAGGTGGGCGAAGCCCGTGTGCTCGGGGTCCTCGTCCCGCGAGCCGATGTCGTAAAGCAGGTTGAGCGTCGCGAAGGGGGTGCTGGTGTCCTGGTGGACGATGACGCGCAGGCCGTTTTCAAGTTCGAATCTCTCGAATGCGATCATGGGATATGCTTTTGTTGCTGATCGCTAAAGATAAGCGGTTTTTCGAGGGCAGCGGCCTGGCCCCGGCCAAAAAAAACGCTCAGCGCTCCAGCACCCGGATGATCTTCACCGGGCAGAGCCGCTCGGCCTCGCGGTTGGCCTCCAGCTCCCAGTCCTGGACCTCCACGCGGAACACGCCGCTCTTCGCGACCGCCCCCACCAGGTCCGACTTGCCGTCGCGCTCGCTCATGCGCCAACGCTCCGGGGCCACCTCCACGCAGTAGTGGCAGCCGATGCACTTGCCGCGGAATTGTTGGATCTGTACCAACGTTCTTGGCGCTTTTCCCGCGAAGGTAGGCTTTTTCGGGTCTTTAGAAAATTGAGAGGGTAGCGCGAAAGGGATGGGCTCGAGCAAAAACTAGTTTTCAGGTGGGTAGGTATTGGACGGCCTTGAGTATCCCGTTGGTTAACGGTTTTCCACCAGTTGGCTACGCCGGCCCAATGTCGTTTGATGGTCCTGGCCAGCTCGACCATTTGAGGAATCCTGCTTTGGGTGGGATGCTGGCGGCAATAACAAGAAGCAACAGCCGCCGTGCCGTTCCGCTTTTTAGTGTGTCGGGTTTTTGTACATTGGCAAAAAGCGGAAAGGCACGGTTCGGCTGTTGAATGTTGTAATTATTTCAATTTCTATAATTCAACTGTCTAAATCGCAAAATTAAATCATAACATTCTTCTAAATCAATAAAATTGAGCATATCATCGTAAAGATTTTCTATTTGGTATTTATTTCTTCTTAGTTTAAATAAACAGTCTTCTTTATTTCCGACTTCGCAAGAATTGCACTGTTTTATTAGATTATCATTGCATTTTGATTTTAATTTTTTTATATTGTGATAAGTAAGGATTCAAAATTAGCTTAGTCTAAATGGGGAGAATTTGATGACGAGGTTTGTCCCCACGTTGGCAAGGCAACGGTTGGCG
>JAIFMG010000086.1 GCA_020048645.1 Bacteroidota bacterium
AGGGCTTCGACCTGGCAAGGATCGCCAACTACGACAAGCTGCAACTGCGAGACTACGAGCGGAGCTACAACGACTACCTCAGCTTCAAGGCTTCCATGGACTACCAGTTCAACCAGGGAATGGATGAAAAAGCAAAAATCACCGCCAGAAAGCTGATTAAGAAAGGAATGGAAAATGCGGAAGTGGCCGAAATCACCGAGCTTCCCCTTTCCGAAGTCGTGAAGATTCGCAAGGAAATCGAAGAAAATGGCGAACTGAACCCATGACTTTTGGCCAATCAGCAAGTCCTTGCCCAGCAAAAATCCCATCCTCCACCCCGTTCTTGGGCAGGAGGATGGGATTTTAACATGCTGAAAAGCTCAAATTTCCCAGACCATGCCGACCAGGAAATGCCTTCCCGCCTGCGGGTAGTAGCCGAGCATTTGCTGTGCTTGGCCGTCTTCGTAGTAGCGATAGACCCAGGCGTTGGATTCGTACTCGTGGCCGAAAAGGTTGATAACCGCCAAGTTGAGGTTCAGGCGGCTCTGGGCCGGCAGCTCGAAGCTGTGCGAAAGCCGCAGCTCGTGGACGGTGTAGGCCTCGAGCATGCGCTCACTCGAAGAAGAGTTGTCGATGAACTGGCGGCCGACGTGCTGGAAGTTCCAAAGCAGCTTGGCCCCTTCGAAGGGCGCCCAGGCCAGGCGTCCGGAGGCAATGACCGCGGGCGAAAACGCCAGGTCGGTCTGGCCTAGGCTCTCGGTGAACTGCCAGGGCTGCTCGGGCTCGCTCCAGGCGCTCCAGTTGTCCACGAAGGCCACGAAGTCGTCGATCTTGTTGCGGCTGAGGGTGAGGTTGGCCTGGGCCTCGAGCGCGGGAAAGGGCCGCGCCTGCGCCGAGAGCTCGATGCCGGCGCGGTGGCTTCGGGGGACGTTGGCCATGATGGGGGCGCCCACGTCGTTGATCTGCCCGGTGTGGACAAGCTGGTCGCGGTAGCGCATCAGGTAGGCGTTGAGGGCCAGGCTGATGCGTTGCCAGGCCACGCGGTGCCCCAGCTCGAAGTCGGTGAGGGTCTCGGGGCGGGGCACCTGCCCGGCGGGGGCGTCCACAAAGTTGCCGCGGTTGGGCTCGCGGCTGGCCACGGCCACCGAGAAGTAGCTGGCCATGAGCTCGTTGTGCTCGAAGTGCAGGCCCGCCTTGGGGTTGAAGAAGAGGAAGTCGTGCTGCTGGCCGATGGCGCGGAGGTCGTTGTCGGTTCCGGTGATGCGGTAGTCGATGGCGCGGCCCTGGAGGTCTGCCATGAGGTCGAGCCGGCCCAGGCGCAGGTTGGCCTTGAGGTAGAGGCTGGCGTCGGTCTTGTTTCCGGTGCCCTCGTACCAGCGGTGGCGGATGGGCTGCTGGGGCATGAACTGGGCCCAGATGACCTCGCCGAAGTGGTCGCCCAGGTAGTGGTTCCAGCCTCCGCCGCCCACCATGCGCAGGCGCGGGCCCTGCCACTGGCTCGAAAAGACCATGCCGTAGAAGTGGTTGTCGAGCCAGCGGCGGCGGACCAGGTCGGTGGCCGTGGGCGAAAGCTCGCCGAAGTCGGGCGGCGCGAGGCCGTAGGCGGCAAAGTCCTGCCCAGCCTCGTACTCTTCGAAGTAGCCCAGGCCGCGGGTGTAGTGCAAGGCCAGGTTGTGGTTCCAGTCGGGGCGGGCCTGGCGGGTGTAGAAGAGCTGGTAGTGGGTCTGCTGGTAGTGGTCGATCTGGTTGTCGTAGGTGTAGGGATTGTAGCGGAGGTTGGTGTCGATGATGTAGTCGGGCACGCCGTACCAGGCCTGGTAGGTGCGCTCGAGGCCCGAGAAGGTGTTGACCCGCAGCAGGTTCTTGGCATCGCGGTAGGCGCCCGAAAGGTAGTACGACTTGAGGTCGGACCAGGCGCGGTCGATGAAACCATCGGACTGGATGGACGACAGGCGGGCGTCGAAGCTGAAGTGCTCGCCCATGAGGCCCGTCCCGGCGCCGACGCTGGCCCGGCGGGTGTTGAACGAGCCGAGGTGGGTCTCGGCGCGGGCGTGGGGCTTGCTGGCGAGCTGGTTGGTGTTGAGGTTGACGGTCGCGCCGAAGGCTGCGGCGCCGTTCTGCGAACTGCCCACGCCGCGCTGCACCTGCACGCTCTCGACGGAGCTGGCCAGGTCGGGCATGTTGACCCAGAACACCCCGTGCGACTCGGGGTCGTTGAGCGGTATGCCGTTGACCGTTACGTTGATGCGGTTGGCGTCGGTCCCGCGGACGCGCAGGCCCGTGTAGCCGATTCCTGTGCCGGCGTCGGAGGTCGTAACCAGCGAGGGCGTCAGGGCCAGCAGGTAGGGCAGGTCTTGGCCCTGGTTGCGCTCGCCGAGCTGCTCGCGGTCGAGGTTCTGGTGGGCCATGGGCTGGCGCTCGCCCAGGCGCGTGGCCCGGATGGCCACCTCGTCCGTTACGAAGGCCCTGGGCACCAGGCGGAAGCTCCACCGCTCGGGGGCGTCGAGCCAGCCGCCGGCGCTGTCGCGGACCTGCCAGCGGTCGCCCTCCTGGCGCAGCTCGAAGCGCTGGAGCAGCGGCTCGAAGCCGAGGAACTCGACCAGGAGCTGGTGTTCGCCCGGACGCAGGCCGCCGAGCTCGAAGCGGCCGTCGGGGTCGCTGACGGTGGCCGCGAAGCCAGAGCGCAGCCGCAAGGTCGCGCCCACGAGCGGCTCGCCCGAGGGGTCGAGAACCTCTCCGCGGAAGGCGTAGCCTTGGCCGCAGACGGCCAGCGCATGGCCCAGCATCCAAACCCAAAAAAAGAAAAACCGTTTCATAACTCTTTGTTGGTTAAACCATTGGAGAATTGAAACGGAATGCCCGCGGTCTTTCTGTCCACGGCTTGTTCCCTTCGGCAGCATTACCTGCATCAGGTTCAATGGGTATGATCTCAGCCACTTTTTGGGCACCCCGTATATTCGGCGAAGTTAGCCTTTTTCCCCAAAAACCGAACTGCTTTCGAGCATAGCGCCCCGCAGGGGGAGCATTTCAAGCGACCTCGCTGCCGAGCGGCGATAGGCCCGCAGTCTTTACTCGTAGAGCCTTTCCAGGGGGTTGCCCCGCTTCATCAGGTGCTTGACCTTCTCGAAAGGCAAGTAGGCGGTGACATGGCCCAGGGCGGAAGGCCCGATTTCGTTGGGCTGGTAGGTGAAGGCCACGCCTGCGCCATAGCAGAAGAAGTTGTCGTTGGGCTCGATGGCCGCCTCGAAGAAGGCATCCGGGCCAAACTCCTCGCGCAAGATGCCGCCGACCAGCTCGGCGAGCTGCTTCCTGGCGGAACTTGAAAACACGTCCGAAGCGGTGATTTCCTTTCCAGAAACCAAGTCAAAACAAAACATCCGCGAACCTTGCGAGCCATGCGCCCCGCTCGAGTTGCTCATGAAATTCATGTCGAGGCTCAGGATGCCCTTTTCGTTGTAGGCCACCGTCATCACCGAGTGGTCGGACCAGTCCCACTGGTAGCCCTTCTCGCCCAGGACTTCATCGGCATCAAGCTCCAACAAGATGCCGTTGAGGACTTCATCCCGATAGACATCATGCTCGCGCTCAAGCGTTTGGGAGATGTTTTCCTCGGGGTCGTCGGGCAAGGCGTCCGCCCCGAAGAATCGCGTGGCGATTTCCTTGCTGAGCCTTGGGAGCAGGTCGGGGGCCGTGGGGCAGTCGGTGGGCTGGAGGAAGAACACCGAGCTGACGTGGCCGATGTCGCGCCCCAACCCGGCGTCCAGGAAATCCTCGCGGGCGTGGGCCTCGAAGCTCAAGGCGGCCGGCGCGGCACGGAAGCCGAACGACAGCGATCGCCCACCGTCGGAGCTGGCCCAGGCTCCGGAAAATCCCTGCGCGCCGAGCTGCCCGCTGAAGGCACCGATCTCGGTCCAGTCGTTGGCATATTCCCTAAGCTCCAGGGTCGAACCTTCGAGGGTGCCCACCAGGCGCCGGGGCTTGTCGAGGTGGGCGTAGTGGCAACTGCCCCAGGCCCTGCCGCGGTCGAGGTGCAGGTCCACGACCGCGGCCCAGTCGTCGCCGACCCTGCCTTCGAGATGGTGGTACTGCTGGGCGCGAAGCAGGCCCGGCCAGGCCACCAAGAGAAGGAATTGGAAAAAGATGGCATTCTTCATGGCGCAAGTGGATTGGAAAAGGTGGGGAAATACCAGATTATTTTGATGGAAGATGCCAATTTTCGGGCCACAGACGAAATTGGGAGGGCCAAATTGGCCCCGCGGAAGGCGCATGGGAAGCGGACGATCACGAATTGGCGCACAAAAAACGCGATCCGCTGGTCAAATTGCGTTTTTTTGTTACATTTGGTCAACGAAGAAACCCATCATCGAACCATACAAACCAAGACAAAATGAGTCAGAGAGTCACCGATTTCGTGGTCAAGTACTACCCCTTCGCGATCAGAAGCGAGCAGCAGACGGGCATCCCTGCGGTATTCACGCTGGCCCAGGCCGCGCTGGAGACGGGCTGGGGAAGCAAAGCCATCGGCAACAACCTCTTCGGCATCACAGCCAACCGGCTCTGGACCGGCCCCAAGGTGCTCGTTGACACCTTCGAGTTCCACGACACGCCCGATGTCCAGTATCCCGAGATTTCGAGCATCGAGAAGCTGCCCAACGGCAAGTACAAGTACATCGTCAAGCGGTACTTCCGCGAGTATGCGGACGTCTCGGAATGCTTCAACGACCACTACAAGGTGCTCCTGCAAGACCGCTACAAGGAAGCCTTCAAATACACCGACGACCCCAAGCGCTTCGCCACCGAGATCGCCCGGGGCGGCTACGCCACCGGCCTGAACTATGCCAGCACCCTGCACCAGATCATCGACATGGTGCAGCGCGTCGTTGACACCCTGGGCCAGAGCCAGCCCGCCGTATCGACCGGGGCCATGGCCGTGGTCAAGAGCCGCGCCCTCAACCTGCGCCAAGCCGGCAGCAACGAGGCCACCCTGATGATCCGCGACGGCCTGCAACGCGGGGCCAAGCTCGTGGTGCTCGGCCAGGCCGGCGCTTGGCTCAAGGTCCGCACCGAGGAGACCGCCTGGTGCGCCACCCGCTTCCTTTCCATCGCCGACCGCGGCGGCGAGAACTGGGCCACCGTGACGGCCAGCCTGCTCAACTACCGGCACGCCCCCGAAGGGATCAAGATCGGAGCCTTCTCGCGCGGGGAAAGCTACCCCGTGGCAGGCACGCAAGGCGACTGGACCAAGATCTACCTCATCGGCTGGGTACACGGCGACTTCGTGGAATACGCGAACGCCTGATCGCCAAGCGATTCCCCCACCCCCCAGCGAGCACCCATCGGCAGCAAAAAGGCCGCGCCAGATTTGGCGCGGCCTTTTCCGTTGTGGGCAAACGCCTGATCCAGGCTCAGAAGCGCTCGGTCTTCGCGAAATGGAAATCGGCTTCGATGTTGGCGTTCTCGTCGCTGTCCGAGCCGTGTACGGCGTTGTTCTGCACGTCCTCGGCGAAGAGCTGCCGGATGGTTCCGGGGGCGGCATCCTTGGGGTTGGTGGAGCCGATCAGCTTGCGAAATTCTTGGACAGCGTTGTCTTTTTCGAGGATGGCCGCCACGATGGGGCCGGAGGTCATGAAGGCCACCAGGTCGGCGTAGAAGGGACGCTCGGCATGGACGGCGTAGAAGGCCTCGGCCTGGGCCTTGGTGAGCTGGGTGTACTTCATGGCGCGGATGCGGAATCCGGCTTCGTTGATTTTCCCGAGGATGGGGCCGATGTTGTTCTTGCGGACCGCGTCGGGTTTGATCATGGTCAAGGTGATGTTGCCTGCTGCCATTTTGATGCTATTGTTGATTTGGGATTTGTAATGGCGCGAAGATAGAAAAAAAACACCGTCTTCGCCCGCCGGTCCGCCTTCTGGCTTGCGGTTCTGCCCCGCTCCGCTATCTTTGGGACATCATCAAAAAACCAACACATGGATTTCATTTACTTCCTCTTCGTGGGTCTGCTGGCAGGCTGGGTAGCCGGAAAGATCACCAAGGGCAGCGGGCACGGCCTGATCGTGAACCTGGTGGTCGGCGTCTTCGGGGCCATGGTGGGCCGCCCGATCTTCCATAAGCTAGGCCTCGGCCCCACGGGCTTCATCGGCGACCTGGTGGTGGCCAGCATCGGGGCCATCTTCTTCCTGTTCGTGGTGGGCCTGATCTTTGGCCGCCGCCGCCGCTGATCCCGCCAACCGCCCCAAGCACGACAAGCCCCGCCGGAAAGGTCCGCGGGGCTTGTCGTGCTTGGGGGTCATGGCCGGAAAATGGCCTACTCGTAGGCCTCCAGGTCGAAGGGGAGGTCCACCAGCTCCTTGATTTCCTGTCCGCGGTCCTGCATGAGGCCGTCGTCGGCGTGGTGCTTCCAGATGACTTTGACCTTGTGGCCGCGGCTGTGGATGTTCTCCAGCTCGGTGATGATCTCGAGGATCTGCCGGGCCGAGGACGAGTTGAAATACTCGAGGTCGAAGACCAGGAGGGTCTCCGGGTTGGGCATTGCCCCATATTCCTCCATCCACTTTTGCACCGGCTCGAAAAAATCAATGGCATCCTCGGGCAAGGCTCTGCCGCTGATGCTGAAGGTGTTGGCATCGGCATCCATGACAACTTTCGGATGCAATTTCGTCGAGGGGATGGTCAGGGCTTCTGGCATTTTGGGGGCTAGGGATTTGGGGTCTTGCGCGAATTTAGGCCAATCAGTTGAATAAGCAAATTTCAAAAGGCAGGTCGGCGATGTTTTTCAGTTCCTCGCCCCTCTCTCGCATCACGTCGTCGTTCTCGCGGCAGAGCCATGTGACCTGGGCATCAACGCCATTCGAGTAGCAGTCGTCGAGCTCGAAGATCAGCCCTACAATCTTCCGGGTGGCCAGCGAGTTCATGTACTCGAGCTGGAGCTCGAGCACGGTCTTCGGGGCGGGCGACTGCTTGTAGCTCCCGATCCACTCGTAGAGCGGGTCGTAGAAAGTGCTCGCGTCTTCTTGGATGGAACGTCCCGCCAGGCGCAAAGTTCCAGAAATGGGATCGAAATCGACGGCAGGGCAATCGTCGGTGGGCTCCAGGAATAGCTTTTCCATGCGACTATCAAAGTTTGACACTAAAAATGAAAAAATACATGTCATCCGCCTCTTTGTGGAAGGAATAGGCCATTTGCTGGTTGCTTTCTCGGGCGATGTCGATCAGGCCGAGCCCGGCGCCGCGGTTCTCGGTGGTCTTGCCTTCCTTGAGGGTCTTTCGGTAGAGCTTGTTCAGGCCGTCCTTGTCGAGCGCGAGCAGTTGCTCGAGGTCCGCTTTGAGCTTGTCTGCCTGCTTCTGGTTGACGAAGTTGCCGGTGTTGATCAGGTAGTTCTCGCCTTGCCGGCCCAGCACGAAGATCCCGTTCCGGATTCCGTCTTCCATCCACGAATGCTTGCTGAGGTTCTGCAGGATCTCGACCAGCACGTGGAAGGCCACCTTGCGGACCTTGAGCATCTGCTCCTGGGCCTGGAGGTTCTTCTCGACCATCGACAGCACCGGCTTGATGGAATCCTGCGAGAAGTTGTCCTTCTGGACCATGATGACGTTCTGCTCCAGGACCATGCGGTGGAAGTTGAGCGTCGTGGTGATGTCCATGGCCCTGTCGGGCTCCTGGTCCTTGTCGCTGTGGCGGATCTGGAGGTAGAAGTAGTGGTACGAGTCGTTGTAAGGCTCGAAGTTGAACTCCAGCTTCGAGCCCGACTTGCGCGCCATCTCGATCAGCCCCAGGCCGGCCCCCCCCTTGTCGGTGATGGCCTCATTGGCCAGCACGTCCATGTAGAGCGCCTTGAGCGAGTCGGCGTCCAGCTCGTTGACCTGCTTCAACTTGGTGGCCAGGCCAGCGACGTTTTTCGACGGGATGAGGTTGGCCGAAGAGATGTAGTAGGTGTTGCCGATGTTCCGGGTCACGAAAAGGTAGGGCTCGTCGCCCGGCCGGATATCCTCGGGTGCCTTGTCGCCGTGCCGCACCACGTTCTGGAAGCACTCGGCCATCAGGAAAGAGACCTTTTTCCGCATCTTCTTCAGCCCGCTGGTGGTGTTGATGTTGGTCTCGCTCAAATTGATGAGCATGTCTGTGACATCGTCGCTGAAGTAACCGCGGTAGATGAAGCAGATGTTGTCCTCGCGAAGCTCGCGGAAGAGGTCGTATGTAGTTTGCAAATTCATGAGCTTGCGTTTTGCTTCTACGTCGGTTGGTGATTCAATGCTGAAATATAGCGATTCGCGCTTAGGCAAGCAAAAAAATGATGCCCGACGCGGAAAAATTTAAAAATGCCCAAGGCAGTCGGCTCACGGTCCGGCGCCGTTGGGGGCGAAGCGCGCGGCATTTTCGTATTGGCGAAGCTTGATGTAGAGGTTGAAGAGCACCTCGCGGGACAGCGGGTCGTCCGGGCGCAGGCTCACCGCATGCTCGAAGTGCGGCAAGGCCTCCTGGAAAAGCCGCTCGGCCTCCAGGCGCAAGAGGGTGGCCTGCGCGGAGGCCGCCCCGAGCTGCTCGGCCTGCTTTGACAGCCGTACCCCAAGGTTGTAAGGCAGGGTGCCTAGCAGGAACGAGGCCTCGAAATCGCTCGGGCACAGCTCCAGGCACCGGGCGAACTCCCGCGTGGCCGTGGCCGTGTCGCCCAGCTCGAGCAGCAGCATCCCCTTCGACTTGGCGTAGCGGGGCTCCCTGGGGGCAAGCAGGGCGCATTGGTCGAGGTAGGCCAGCGCCGCGCGGGGCTGCTGCACCCGGAGATGGTGGTTGGCCAGCTCGACCAAAAGACTTTCGGTGTTCACGTCTTGGGGGTTGCGCTCGGCTCCGGCGCGCAGAACCTGTGCGGCCGCGGCCGTGTCGCCCAGGGCCATCAGGCTGGCATGGTGGTAGAAGAAGACCTTGGCCCCGCCGAAGCCCAGCTCCTCGGCCTGCTCGAAGTGCTCGAGGGCCGCCCGGTGGTCGTTCAGCTCCTGGTGGCTCAAGGCCGCGTAGAAGTTCGCCGAAGCCATTTCCGGCGCCCGCGCCAGGCATCTCTCGAACTGCTCTAGCGCCAGCCCGGGCTGCTTCTGGAAGTAGAAGTCCAGGCCCCTCTGGTAGAAAGCCGTCGCCCGGGTCTGGGCCTGCCCCCAGCCCGCGCTGAGGGCCAGTGCCAGCGACAGCATGGCCAAGCGGGCAAAACGGCGTGGAAATTTGGGTCTGTGTTTCACGATGGGCGGGGTTGGGTCCTGTTGCGGCTGTGTTCGGCGATAAAGATAGCGCGATCCGCCCTCTTTGTCAAACCTTCACAGCCGAAGCCCCATCACCAGCATGTCGTCGATGGGCGCCGCGCCGTCCAGCCATTGCTCGATAGCCTGGCCGAGCGCCTGCTTCTGCTCCGCCATCGGCAGGTGCTCCACCCCCAACAGCGTCTCCACCAGCCGTTTCCGCGTGAACTTCTTCTCGGTGGCGGCCGACATCTGGTCGGTGTAGCCGTCCGAGAAGAGGTAGATCTGGTCGCCTGGCAGCAGCTCGAACTCGTGGTTGGTGAAGTCCGTCCGCTCGCGCACATGGATGCCGATGGGCATGCGGTCGCCGCGCAGCAGCCGCGGAACGCCCTCGCGCACCATCAGCATCGGGTTGTAGGCCCCCGCGAAACGGCCCTTGCCCGCCCGGGGCTCCAGCACGCAGAGGCCGATGTCCATGCCGTCCTTGGCCTCGCCCGCCTGGCCCTGCTGGTTCAGCGAGAGCTTCACCTTGTCGCGCAACTGGCGAAGGATGCGCCCGGCGTCGTCCAGCGGGTCCTGGGCCACGATCTCGTTCAGGAAGGCCACGCCCAGCATGCTCATGAACGCCCCGGGGACGCCGTGGCCCGTGCAGTCGGCCGCCGCCCACACCAGCTTGTCGCCCACGGCCTTGACGTAGTAGAAGTCGCCGCTCACGATGTCCTTGGGCCGGTGGAAGATGAAATGCTCGGGCAGCCAGCCCGCGAAACTCTCGGCCGGCGAGAGCACCGCCTGCTGTATCTTCTTGGCATACACGATGCTGTCGGTTATCTTCTGGCTTTGCGCGGCCAGCTTGGCCTTCTGCTCCTCGATCTCGCGGGTGCGCTCGCCCACTTTCTGCTCCAGCTCGCGGTTCACCTTGGTCTGGAGCAGCTCGTTCTCCGTCAACTGCTCGATCAGGCTGGCCTGGGCCTCCTGCTTCTCCCGCTCGTTCAGGCGGATGCGGTAGGCCAGGCCCAGCGAGAAGAAAAGCACCTCGCCCACCGTGCCGCCCTGAAGCAGGTACCGCGGGTCGAAGGCCAGGGCCTTGCCCGTAACCAGGAAAAACAGCGCCGAGAGCGAGCCCACCAGCAGCAGGCCCGCCCCCAGCACGTAGTAGGCGCCCAGCTTGTCGCGGCCGCGCACTACCCGTACCAGGAAAAACATGCCATAAACCAGACCCGCCATGTTCAGCAAGTTGCTCACGTTCAGCACCGTGGGCAGGTGGAAGCTCGTGGCCGCCACGCCCACCAGCGCCAGCATCTCCACGCCCTTGAGCGCGATCAGCACCCGATGGGCCTTGTCCCAGCCGGGGTAGCGCGTCCCGCATTGCAGGAACAAGCGCAGGAACTGGAAATACGCCATGTTGGCCACGCCCGTGGCCACGATGAAGAAGTAGATGTCCAGCGTAGGCCGCTCGGACAGCAGGCTCTCGTTGAGCAGCCCGCCTTCGGCCAAGAAATTCACGGCCATGCCCAGGATGAAGGTCGAGTAGTAGAAATAGACCCTGTCACGGCCAAAGATGAAAATCAGCAGGTTGTACAGGAACATGATCCAGAGGATGCCCTGCACAAGCCCCTGCATCCAGTTCCGCGACTTGATCTCGGCCTGGAAGTCCGGCTCGTCGAGCAAGACCGGGCTGAAGCGCGGCGAAAAGCCCGAGATGTTCCTGACCCGGAAATAGACCCGGAGCTCCTCGCCCGGCCCCATCCGCAGGTTGAGCTTGGCCCCGAGGCCGTCGATGATGTCGCGCTCGGCACGGGGCACGAAGTAGCCGCCCCGGGCGCGCCGGTGGCGGCCCAAGGAGTCAAGCACGTAGAAATCAGCGTAATCCGCATGGCGCTTGCCTCCCAGCCGCAGCACCTGGCTCGACCAGTCGCCCGAGGCGTTGCGCAGCTCCAGCAGCCCCCAGTGCGCCGAGTCCGGGCTGAGCGCCTGCCCAGCGTAGGCCTGGAACAACGAGTCCAGCTCGCCTGCCACCACCCGCTCCCAGCCGACGCTGCCCTGCTCTGTCCAATAACGCAGTTCAAGCGTGCTCGACTCGTGCTGCGCGAGGATTGGCAAGGAGAAAAAATGCTGATAGAGTATCAAGAAGAGGACTAACCATTTGGTTTTCAAGCAATTCTGTTTTTTGTTTCTCCGATGATTCCTGACGGAAAGCAGGCTTTTCAAATTGAAAATAATCCAAAACCGATAATTATTTTCCTTCCATTTTCATAAAAAAAATTAAATCAAAACCAAAGTTAGCCAATCCGAGCACTCCCTTGCGGTCCTTCCTGAAAAACAGAAATCAATCGTCTAAAAATCAGCCGATTGAAAAAGGATAAATCGGATCAAAAGTTCAAGCCAATCCAAGGTCAAAAAAAACAAAATTTATTGTGTTATGAAAGAATCCAAAAAATTGCCTCTCCTAGGGATTGGCTTCTGGCCCTTTCTTCCCGAGGGCCTCGCGCAGCAGCTCGCGCAGCTCCTCCAACTGCCGCTCGATGTTCTCGACCCGGTCGGCGGTCTCCAACTGCTTTTGTTCCAAGACCTTGCGCTTTTGTTCCTGCTCCTTGCTGTCCGGCTTGAGGAAAAAGTCGGTGATGGTGCTGATCAGGGTGCCGAACAAGACCATGCGCATGATGGTCAGCACGATGGAGAGCACCTGGCCCTCGGGCGTAACGGGCGGAATGTTGCGCAGGTAGCTGAAGGTGATGGTCGTGATCAGGCCCCAGAGGAAAGAGTCGCCGAAGGTCTCGATGGCCGGGTTGACGCCCCGTTCGAAATGGAAGAAGCTCACGGAGATGAAGAAGATGAACATGATGTTCAGGATCACCAGGTTCCGGAAAGTGCTTCCGGCGTCGTTCTTCTGGATGACCGAGTAGATGACCTGGCCCGAGCGCAGCAGCCGCAGCACCCGCAGCACCTTGGCGATGCGCCCGATCCGCAAGAAGCCCCCGAACGGAATCGAGGAGATGAAGTGGATCCAGTTCTTCTTGACGTAGTCCCACTTGTTCTCGGCCAGCTTGAGGCCTTTGAAAAAGTCGTAAAGGAACAGCCCGCAGATGACCGTGTCAACCATGTTCAGCCAGAACGCGGTCTCCTCGGTGTAGTCCATCGTGGTGCTCACGTACAGCTCGATGATCACGTAGATGGACAGGAAGAAAAGCAGTTTCTCCCAGGGAGTCAAGGACTTGAAATTGGAGCTCATGCGGGCTGGCTTTTTCTTGGTGATGCCGCTAAAATAAACGCTTCGCGCATCGCTTGTGCCGAAGGCCTCACGGGAGGCCAAAAAAGCTCAGGCTGTGGCATGGCGACGAACTTAGCCGATGGGAAGGCTGACGAAGAACGTGGTCCCTTTGCCCGACTCGGTCTCGAAGCGAAGCGTTCCGCCGTGCTCCTCGACGATCTGGCGCGAGATGTCCAGGCCAAGGCCGCTGCCTTCGCCTGCCGCCTTGGTCGTGAAAAAGGCCTCGAACACCCGCTCCCGTATGGCCTCGGGGATTCCGGGCCCGTTGTCGGCGATGCTGGTGCAGACGTGCCCGCCCTGGCGCCAGATGCGCAGCGCCAGCTCGCCGCGGTATTCCATGGCCTGTATGGCGTTGAGGATGAGGTTGGTCCAGATTTGGTTGACCTGGTCTTGGAAGCCCAGGATGGAGGGGACCTCCTCGAAATCCTTGCTGACCTTGACCCCGTTCTTGATGAGGTTCTGGTAGATGACCAGCACGGTCTCCAGGGTCTTGGGGATGGAGATGAGCTGCTTCTCGCCGCTGTTGTCCTTGTGGGCGAAGATCTTCAGGGCCATGACGACCTTGGTGGTCTTTTCGGCGGCCCGGCGGATGTTGAAGTTGTGCCGGAACTGGGCCACCACGTGGAAGAGCATGGGCGGCACCTGGCCCGACTGATACCGGGCGAAAAAGTCCAGCTCCTGCGGCGAGCAATGGTAGATGCTGGCCTGGATCAGTTGCGACGAGATGAAGCTGGCATTCTGCACCTGGCTGGCTTCCAGCTCCTTGCGCAGCTTGTTCTTGAACTCGCGCTCCTGCCGCGTGGTCAGGATCTCCTTCTCGGCGATGCCCTTTTCGACCAGCGCCGCGAAGGTGGCCTGGTCGGCGGGCGAAAGGGCGCCGACGACCTTGTGGTAAACGTCCACCGTGGCCCGTATGTCGAGGAACTGCTCCTCGACCGAGGATTTGATGGCCCCGAGCGGGCTGTTCATCTCGTGGGCGATGCTCGCCACGAGCTGCCCGAGCGTGGCCATCTTGTCGGCCACGATGAGCTGCTTCTGGGTGCGCTTGAGGGTCGCCAGGGTCTGCTCCAGCTCCTCGTTCTTGCCCCGCAGCTCGGTGCTCTGTTGCGAGATAAGCTCACTGTTTTCCTTGAGCGTGAGGAAGTTGCGCCGCTTGATGCGGTTCGAGCGGATCAGAAGCCCGATCACCAGCAGGGACATCAGCACCACCACCGCCAAAGCGATCACCCGCAGGCGCTGGGCCTGGAGCTTCTGGTTTTGCAGTTCGACGCTGCTCTGGAGCTCGGCGATCTTGATGCGGATGGCGCCCAGGCGAAGCTCCAGGTTGGCGATCCACTCCCGCAGCAGGGCCGTGGTCTCCGCCGAGGGCGCCTGGCCCGGCTGGCTCGAAAGCTGGCTGAGGTACTCGCGCAAATTGCTCAGCAGAACGATGTTGGTCTGCATGTACGACTCCAGGTAGGCCAACGAGTCCGACAGGCTCGTCTCCGGCCCTTCGAGGCGGCGCAGCAGCTCCTGGTTCGCGCCGCGCAACGAGTCGAGCAGAACCTTGTCCACGAAGCCCAACGAGTCGAACTTGTCGAACTGGAAAAAGGAATCGAGCCGCAGCTCGAAGAAGTTGGGCAGAGGCTGCGCCAGGGAGAATGCCTCCGGCAGATCCAACGGCGACGCGCCTCCGGCTGGCGGGCTGGCGGGTGTTTCCTGGCTCCGCGGACTTGGCTCGCCGGGGCTTGCCTGCTGCTGCCACTGGTCGAACTCGGCGGCGCTGGCCTGGCCCTGGCTGTCTAGGTAGAGCGGCTCGGCGCGCTCGTACTCGAAGTCGAAGGTGGCCAGCACCTCGCGCGCGGGCGGCGCCCCGAAGAGCGTCAGCGCGCGGCGCCGCTGCCCATGCTCGGGATGCGCCACCTCCAAGGCCCCGGCCTGGCCCCAGCGGGTCTCGAAGCTGAAGAAGCCGTCGGCGGTGGTCTGCACCGCGCCCAGCTCCGCCCCCGCCCCATCGAGCAGCCGCACCTGGGCGCCCGCCAGCTTCTGGCCCCCGCGCAGCACGTGGCCTTCCAGGTAAAGCACCTGCCCAAAGGCCCCGAGCGACAAGGTGGCCAGCCTCACCCAAAGTAAAAACATCCCTATTCTTTTCATGCGCTCTTTGCTTTGTGGGACGATTCGGAAGCCTCCACCATCGGTAAAGGTAGGATTTTCCTCAAAACTTCGCCCGACGGAGCCACGCGTCCAAAAAGTAAAAAAGCAAAGCCAAACCGCGTTTTCGGCCTTTAATTTGGATAGGATTTGGATGAAGTGCCGATTTTCACCAACTTAGTACGAAAAATGTCAAGAGCCCTCATCACGTTCGGACTGCTGGTTTATTTTTCGACCCTGTCGGGAAAGGCCTTCGCGCAGAGCGAGCCTTTCTTCGATTTCAAATCCACCTTGGTCGAGTCCGGGCGTCTGGTGCTGGTCTATGAACTTCGGGCCGAGTCGCCCCAGAACGTCCTGGTCATGGACATCAACACCGGCGAGTTCCTCAGCCATGAGCAGGGCCTCGAAGGCGACGTGGGCCTGGGCGTCGAGCCGAGCCTGCGCTGCCGCATCGTCATGCCCGAGCGCTACGGCATCACCGAGACGGGCCGCTTCATCCCCCTGCTGGCCGACGAGTGCGACTTCGCCCCGGCGCCGAAGATGGAGCTGGTGCAGGGCGGCAGCTTCCTCCGCGGAAGCCAAGACGACCCCTGGGCCGACGAGGACGAGCAGCCGCACCGGGTCGCGGTGGCCGACTTCTACCTCGGCACGACCGAGGTTACCCAGCAAGAATGGGCCTGCCAGTTCCCCAACTACCCCAAGGACGGCTGCGACAACTGCCCGGCCTACCGCATCACCTGGCACCAGGCCGTCGAGTTCTGCAACCGATTGAGCTTCAGGCACCACCTCGAACCGTGCTACGTCCTCTCGGGCGGGCAGTGGGTCTGGAACCGTGCCGCCAACGGCTACCGACTGCCCACCGAGGCCGAGTGGGAGTACGCCGCCAAGGGGGGCAACCGCGCCAAGGGCAACTACTTCCCCGGCGGCGACCACTTGGATTCCCTAGCCTGGTTCCGCGGCAACACCGACCAGAACCGCCCCGTGGCCACCAAGGCTCCCAACGAGCTGGGAATCTACGACATGGCCGGAAACGTCAGCGAGTGGTGCTGGGACTGGTACGACGAGAAGCAGTCCTCCTACGCCGAAGGCCCCACCCAAGGCAACACCAAGGTCGTCAAAGGCGGAGGCTGGAACTCCGACGACAGCGAGTGCCGCCCCGCCGACCGCCGCAACTTCCCCATCGACCAGTTCTCCGAAATCGGCCTGCGCCTGGCCCGCTCGGCCTCCGCCCCCAACGAATGACACCCTGTCGCGTTCGTTGTTGAAATATCCGAAACATGAGTCCAGTATAAAAACTAGGGATTTGTCCACGAAAGGCACGAAGGGCACGAAGGGCACGAAATTTTTTTGAAATCAAAATTAAAGAGGATGAGTGGGACGGAGATTTGCAAGGAAAAACCATATGCGGTAAGCAAGACTGGGTCCAGCATAAAAACCATCATTTGCATTTTTCTATTTCTAACCAATTGATAATCAAAGATAATTTTTGAAAGCGAATTTCAGAAATGACCTTTTTTGACCGCGCTCATTTTTGTCCTTGGAGGGGATTTGTCCACGAAAGGCACGAAGGGCACGAAATTTTTTTGAAATCAAAATTAAAGAGGATGAGTGGGACGGAGATTTGCAAGGAAAAACCACATGCGATAAGCAAGACTGGGTCCAGTATAAAAACCATCATTTGCATTTTTCTATTTCTAACCAATTGATAATCAAGGATAATTTTTGAAAGCGAATTTTAGAAGTGATCTTTTTAGACCGCGCTCAAACATCAGTTTCTGACAAAAGCGGGCTGCTTCGCCAATCCCGAAGGGATTGAATGACAATAGCCCCGGATGAAATCCGGGAATCTGAAATCCGCCTAGAACCAGAACCCCGTAGGGGTTCAACGCGAAGACCAAGGCCTACCCAGTCAATCTACCGCCTTGGATGGCGGTTTACCATAAGCCCAAAAAAGGAGGAACCTTCCCAAAGGCTCCTCCTCGTTGATTTCGCGGCGATGCTCTCGCCCACCTAGCGCAGCTCGGCGGCCAGATGGTGCTTCAGGCTGCCGAAGATCTTGCCCATGGCCTTCTCTATCTGCTTGTCGTTCAAGGTCTTCTCGTCGTCGCGCAGGTAAAAGCTCACGGCGTAGGACTTTTTCCCTTCGGGGATGCCCTTTCCTTTGTAAACATCGAACAGCTCGACCCGGCGCAGCAACTGCTTCTCGGCCTTGGTGGCCACCTCCAGCACCTTCTGGTACGGAGTGCCCTCCTCGAGCAGCAAGGCCAGGTCGCGCTTGACCTCCGGGTACTTGGGCATCTCGGCGAACTTCACGGCGTTCGCGAGGTTCAGCAGCAGGTAGTCCCACACGAACTCGGCGAAAAAGACCTCCTCCTCAATGTCGAACGACTTGAGCAGCGACTTGCGCAGGGCGCCCAGGCGCAGGAAGGTCTTGCCGTTCAGCCTGTACTCGAGGCCATAGGAGAACGTGTTGTCCGAGACTTCCCCGATCTGGAAATCCTCGAGCCGATAGCCCATCGCCACCAGCACCCGCAGGGCGGCGCCCTTGAGGTCGTAGTAGCTGGCCGGCTGGGCCTTCTGCCTCCACGAAGCGGGCCCATCCTGGCCGCAAAGCGTGATGGAAAGGTGGACGCGCTCATGGAATCCAGCCAGCCGCGCGGCGATGCCGTCGGGCGAGCTCGGTTGGGTCAGGTAACAGTTTCCGAACTCGAAGAGCTTGATTTCAGGGGCCTTGCGGTTCAGGTTGTGCGCCACGTTCTCCAAGGCCGAGAACAGCAGGCCCTGGCGCATGGCGTCGAGGTCGGAGCTGAGCGGGTTGACGATGCGCACGGTCTTCTGGGCGTCGAAATCGGGGTGCTGCTCGTAGTAGGAGGCCTTGGTCAATGAGTTGTTCATGGCCTCGTTGAAGCCCTGGGCGGCCAGCATGTCGGCCACGCGGTTTTTCCATTTCTGGGGGTCCGGCTTGGGCGCGTAGGAAAGTGTCGAGTTGACGGCCTCGGGGATTTCCACGTTGTTGTAGCCATAGATGCGCAGGATTTCCTCGATCAGGTCGGCCTCGGCGCGGACATCGACGCGGTAGGTGGGCACACTGGCCAGGAAGCCCTGCTCGTCCTTTTCGAGCAGCTCGATCTCCAGCGCGGCCAGGATGCCGTGGATCGTCTCGGGCGGGAGGCTCTTGCCAATCAGGCGGTCGATGTTGCGGTAGTTGGCCCGGATCTGGCAATTCGCGATGGGCTGCGGATAAACGTCCACGATGTCCGAAGAAATCCGGCCTCCGGCGACTTCCTTGATGAGCAGGGCGGCGCGCTTGAGGGCATAGACCGTGATGCTGGGATCGGCGCCGCGCTCGAACCGGAAGGACGAATCGGTGCTCAGGCCGTGGCGCTTGGCCGTCTTGCGCACCCAGACCGGGTTGAAGTAGGCGCTTTCGAGGAAGACCGAAGTGGTCTGCGCGCTGACGCCCGAGTCGAGGCCGCCGAAGACCCCAGCCACGCACATGCCCTGGCTGTCGTCGCAGATCATCAGGTCCTGCGCGTGCATCTTGCGGACCTGGCCGTCCAGGGTCGTGAACTCGGTGTCCTGCGCCAGGCCGCGGACCACCACGCGGCGCCCGCCGATCTTGTCGGCGTCGAAGGCGTGGAGCGGGTGGCCGAGCTCGTGCAGCACGAAGTTGGTAACGTCCACCACGTTGTTGATCGGCTTGAGGCCGATGGCCTTGAGGCGAGTCTGCAGCCACTCGGGCGAGGGGCCGACGTGCAGGCCGGTAAGGCTCACGCCCGAGTAGCGCGGGCAGGCCTGCGGATTTTCGACCACCACTTCGATGGGCAGGGCGTGGTCATCGGCCGCGAAGGCCTCGACGCTGGGGCGCTTGGCCCTGGCCTGCGGATTTTCGCGGAAGTAGGCGGCCAGGTCGCGGGCCACGCCCAGGTGCGACGCGGCATCCACGCGGTTGGGCGTCAGGCCGATCTCGAAGACCCAGTCCTCTTCGAGCTCGAAGTAGCGGGCCGCGGGGCTGCCCACGGGCGCGGCCGGGTCGAGCACCATGATGCCCTCGTGGTCGGTTCCCAGGCCCACCTCGTCCTCGGCGCAGATCATGCCTTCCGATTCGAGGCCGCGTATCTTGGCCTTCTTCATCTTGAGCGGCTCGCCTTCAAGCGGGTGGATCGTTGCCCCGACGGGCGCCACCACCACCTTCTGCCCTGGCGCCACGTTCGGGGCGCCGCAGACGATGCTCAGCGGGCGCTCGCCGCCGACATCGACCGTCGTGGCCGTCAGGCGCTCCGAGTCGGGAACCGGAGCGCAGGTCAGCACCTGGCCGATGAGCAGCCCCTGGAGGCCGCCCGGCACGCTCTCGTACTTTTCCAAGGATTCTACTTCCAGGCCGATGGAGGTCAGCACAGGAGCCAGTTCTTCGGCGCTCAAGTCCAGCTCGATGTGGTTTTTGAGCCAGTTGTAGGAAATTGTCATCTTGCGGAATTTGTTTTGCCTGGTGGTGCCAGGATGGTAGGGAAACGCCGACCCGCGCGGCCTTCTGCCGCCCAAGCCGGGCACGGACATGGGCAAATGTAAGCAAAATCCGCGAAGCCGCTCCCGGCCCGCGCCGCGCCCCGATTTCGACCCGACGCGCCCGAGGCCGATGAACTTCGGGCCGAAATCTTATTTTCGCGCAAACCTTAATTCATCACCCCTTGAAAAGACTAGGACGTTTTCTGTTCAAGCGGCTGGGTTGGAAGCATGACCCCTTCCCCCAGTTGGACAAATGCGTGGCCATCGGCGCGCCCCACACCAGCAACTGGGACCTGCTCTTCTCCCTGCTATATGCCTGGACAACAGGCATGAAGCCCGAGTTCCTCATCAAGAAGGAGCTGTTCCGATTCCCCTTCGGGTGGCTCATGCGCTGGGTCGGAGGCATTCCCGTGGACAGGAACAGCAAGAGCAGCTTCGTGGAGCAGGCCGCCGAGTGGTTCCAAAAGCGAGACTTCATGCAGATGGTCATCTCCCCCGAAGGAACCCGAAGACGGCAAAGCGAATGGAAATCAGGCTTCTACCACATCGCCCGCCTGGCCGGAGTGCCCATCGTGGCCGTTTACATGGACTACACCCGGAAGTATGTCGGCATCGGCGGCGTATTCCAGCCCACGGGCGACTACGAGAAGGACCTGGCCGCCATCCAGGCCGTTTACAAAAACGTCATGGGAAAGCATCCCCAGAACTACGGCCAGGGAGAGGCCGGACAGGACACCCAAAGCTGAACCCGATTCCAAACCAACTTTTGATACCGACGTGAAGAAAATCAGCCTTTTCATCCTTCGGCTCATGGGCTGGCAAATTACTGGCCAGCTTCCCGAAAACAAGAAGTTCGTCATCATCACCGCGCCCCACACCAGCAACTGGGATTTCCCCATGGGAACGCTCTACCGCTTCGCGATGGGCTTCGAACCGAAGACCATGATCAAGCGGGAAATGTTCCGATTCCCCTTCAAGAAGCTGTTCTACGCCCTGGGCGC
Source organism: Bacteroidota bacterium (assembly GCA_020048645.1). GTDB lineage: Bacteria > Bacteroidota > Bacteroidia > Bacteroidales > UBA6013 > UBA6013. The sequence goes on from JAIFMG010000086.1 coordinate 20,107, forward strand.
CATTCCCATCGACCGCGGCAAGGCCAGCAAGCTCAGCGTCGTGGAGCAGATGGTCGAGCACTTCCAGAAGGCCGACGAGTTCATCCTCGTGGTAACGCCCGAGGGGACCCGCGCCAAGGCCCGCCAGTGGAAGACCGGATTCTACCGCATCGCCCAAGGCGCCCAGGTGCCCATCGTCCTCTCGCACATCGACTACAAGAACAAGCGCGTCGGCATCCTCGACCACGACTCGGTCTTCCTGCCCACGGGCGACATGGACGCCGACATCGAGCACCTCAAGGGCAGGTTCAAGGCCGAGTGGGCCCGCTTCCCCGAAAACTACTAACCCGTTTTCCTAAGACCAGAAACAGAAAATCCCCCCAAAATGGAGCGAAACCTAAAAGTTAGCATGGTTCAGACGGCCCTGGTCTGGGAAAATCCGCAGGCCAACCGCGAGCTGCTGGAGCAGAAGCTGGACGAACTGGCCGAGCCGACCGACCTGGTGGTCCTGCCCGAGATGTTCACCACGGCCTTTTCGATGGAATCCGCCAAGCTCGCCGAGACCCTGGACGGCCCCACAGTCCGCTGGATGCGCGACATGGCCCAGCGCAAGCAGGCCGCCATCGTCGGCAGCCTCATCATCCTCGACAACGGCCAGTACTTCAACCGACTGGTCTGGGCCAAGCCCGGCGGCGGAATCTCCACCTACGACAAGCGCCACCTCTTCCGCATGGCCGACGAGCACCAGCACTACTCCGACGGCAAGGCCCGGCTGGTCGAGACCCTCGCCGGCTGGCGCGTGGCCCCCTTCGTCTGCTACGACCTCCGCTTCCCCGTCTGGACCCGCAACCGCGGCGACTACGACCTGGCCCTCTACGTGGCCAACTGGCCCCAGGTGCGCCGCGACCCCTGGAGCAAGCTCCTGCTGGCCCGCGCCATCGAGAACCAGTGCTACGTCGTCGGCGTCAACCGCGTCGGCACCGACCACAAGGGCCTGGCCTACTCCGGCGACTCGGTCGTGGTCGATCCCAAGGGCATGCCCATCAGCCAGACCCTGCCCCACCAGGAGCGCGTCGAGACCGTCGAGCTCGACGCCAAGGCCCTGGCCGACTTCCGCGTGGCCTTCCCCGTGGGCCTCGACGCCGACCAGTTCGACATTCGGATCTGAGGACGGAAGCCCTCGCCCAAGATGCTGGTTTCCAACGCGAAGGCCAAGAAAGCCCAGCGTATTCCGGCCCAAAGCTCCTGCCACGAAGCCAGGGCGCACGCCGAAAATCTTCCCATTATTTTTCGCGAAGGGCACAAGGTCTCCCAGCTTTCGCTATCTTCGCGCCAATTTCGAACCCAATAAATCGTATTTCAAATGATGAAGAATCTCTTGACCTTGGCCGCCGCCGCGCTGCTCTTCAGCGGCTGCAACAACATGTCCTACACCGAGGTCAGCCTGTCCGACCTCAGCCAGAATGCCGCCCAATTCGTTGACAAAGGCGTGACCCTCACGGGCGTAGTGGCCAACGTCTGCAAAGAAAGCGGCTCGGCCTGCGAACTGCTCTCTCCCGACGCCAGCTCCAGCATCCAGCTTTCCTCCAACTGCGAAGAGACCAAGCTCAGCTCCGACCTCGAAGGCAAAAGCCTGACCATCAACGGCGTCGTCAAAGCCCGCGTGATCAACGCCGCCTACCTCGACCAGTGGGAGAGCGAGGCCGTCGCCGCCATGCAGACCATCGACCCCAGCTTCGTCTGGGTGAGCACCAGCAAGCCCGCCAGCATGGGCGCCGGCTCTTGCTGCTCTTCCGGCCTGGGCACCGCCACCGCCGCCAAACCCGCCTGCGAAGACGAGACCGCCACCGTAACGGCCGTTGCCGCCACCACCACCGAGGCCTCTTGCGAGACCACCGGAACCAGCACCTGCTGCCAGTCGGGCACCGAAATCTCCCAGACCGAGGAATGCTGCGAGAACACCGCCTCCGCCACCGCCACGACCGTCGCCAACGAAGAGAAGCCCGGCTCTTGCTGCTCCTCCGGCTCCGCCACCGCCACGGCCATCAACTACAACAAAGAATCCGTCATGGCCGAGCTCAACCAGATCAAAGCCCTCCGCGCCCAGATGGACGAAAACGGCGAAGTAACGATCTACAGCGTGGAAATCGTAGAAATGACCACCAACGACCGCACCGCAATGAACTGAGCCTTTCCCCTGAAAAAGGAAAAGCCAACCAAACGAAAAACCCCGGGCCTAGGCTCGGGGTTTTTCGTTTTTGTTGGGCAGTCGCGAGGGCAGGCCTCTTGCTGACGCAATCCGGCGACGAAGGCAGGGCTAGGCCGCGAGTGCCCCGAAGGGGCACGATAAGCCTGCGAAGGCCATGACGCGGCCATTGGGCCTCACTAATCGTTATGCGGTTCTTCCGCTTCCATTTGGTTTACAATTTCCATTGTGCGAACCGAAACGGTTGTTACCCGTTTTATCAAATCAATTACCACATCTTTGTAATCGGCAAATTTGTAGGTGTTGAATTTTTCGCGGATTGTTGGGTCTTTGGGTGTTTTTTCTTTGTATTGGTCTAGTATCCAATGCAAAGCACTGCGATTGCCCAATTTGTAATCCCAGGCCAATTTCGGAATACCTGTTATGGTTGTAATTTCATCTAAAATTATTTCGCCGGTTTCGGTGTCGGCTTTCAATTTTGCCTTCGGAACATAGTCTTCGGTTTTTCCTTTCAATTCGTAATTCGTAATTCCTAACTCGTAATTGTCAACTGTTTCGTAACCAATATGCAAATCCATGAGTTCTTTGCCCCATCCTACCCACTTGTAAAAATCTTTATAGAACGGCAGGCGTGGAAATTCTCGTTTTAAGTTCAATTCGTATTTTTTGCGGTAAGCTGGGTTGTGCAAAACGCCATAGGTGTAATGGAAAATATCTTCTTTACTAATTACGAATTTAGAATTACGAATTACGGCTTTTCTTCCATTTAATTCTTCATTCGTAATTTTTAATTCATAATTATTTTTAAATTGTTCCAATCCCCAATCGGTGATGTTGTCGATGCGGTTGCCGGATTGGTCGTAGCGGTAAAGAGGAAGGCACTTTGAACCACCATTTGGCATAATATCATGTACTTTAAATATTCCGAGTGAAAAGAAATAGGAACCTAAACCACATTTAAACCAAATCATATTGTTATTTTTCTGTAAATTTTCACCTGATATTTCAAAGTGAGTTGTTGTCAATAAATCGCTCATATCAAAATCGCAGTAGTAATAAACCTTTTTATAGGGTCTATAAAATACAGTTGATATTTTTGACGCATCAAATTTTAATTCCTTATTATTTCTGTATTTGTTTTTAAAAGCATGACTCCACTTAATATCAGTAGGAAAATCTTCCCTTTGAATCTCGCCTGATTTAACTTTTTGAAGCAATTCATTATAAGTAAGGATTCAAAATTAGCTTAGTCTAAATGGGGAGAATTTGATGACGAGGTTTGTCCCCACGTTGGCAAGGCAACGGTTGGCGG
>JAIFMG010000029.1 GCA_020048645.1 Bacteroidota bacterium
TCATCGGCAAGAACGGAGCCGGAAAATCGACCCTGCTCAAGATCCTTTCGCGCGTCACGGGGCCCACCACCGGGCAGGTCACCATCAACGGACGCCTGGCCAGCCTGCTCGAGGTCGGCACCGGGTTCCACAAGGAGCTCACCGGGCGCGAGAACATCTTCCTCAACATGGAATTGTACTTTCGGGTCGATAACTACCTGCGGTTGGATGCTGAAGGGTCGGACGTTTACGGCAGTGGCTTCGAGCTGGACCGGAGCCGAGGATTGATAAGGGTGAGGCACCAGTGGAACCACAAAAGACAACGCACATGAAGCCAGAAAGCCTGATATTCCTTATTTCGCAGCCCCGCTCGGGCTCATCGCTCCTACAGCAGTTGATGCTCAGCTCGGGGCGCATCCACTCGATCCCGGAACCTTGGTTCATGCTGAGCCTGGTGGCCACCTACAAACGCTTTGGCGTCAACAAGGCCTTCAACTTCGACTACGCGCAAATCAACCTGGAGCGCTACCTGGAGGCCAGCCAGAGCAGCCTGGAAACCTACAAGGAGCGCCTTCGGCAATTCGCCCTTGACGTTTACGGCCTGGGCGCCAACCCGCGAAAAGAGTTCTTCTTGGACAAGACCCCGCGCTATTACCACATCATCCCCGAGTTGTCGGAGCTTTTCCCCGAGGCGAAGTTCGTTTTCATCGTCCGGAATCCCCTGGCCGTTTTCCACTCCACCGTGAATTACGTCTTCAAAAGAGACCTCCACAGGATGCTGCTTTCGCCCGACCGCATGGACGACCTGCTGGTCGGCCCGAAGCGGGTGCTGGAGGCGAAGCGAACGGGAGCCAAGAACAGCTTTTTCGTGCGCTACGAGGAGCTGGTGCGCGACCCCGGCCCAAGCCTGGAAGGCCTTTCCAAGTTCTTGGGAATTCCGCTCCGCCAAGACGGGCGCTACGAGCTCGACGAAGTTTTCGCCAAGAGCGTATCCATCGACAAGAAAAGCCTATCCCTGCACGAAAAGCCCGTGGCGGCCTACGCCGAGACCTGGCGCGACTCCCAAGGCCCTCTCCCGGCGAAGATGGCGGTGCAGTACCTCGACCGGCTGGGCCGCGAGACCGTCGAGGGCCTGGGCTACGATTTCGATGCCTTGCGCGAGCAGGCGCGCCAGCTCCCCAAGACCCAAAGCAGGCGAATCCTAGGCTTCATGGACTACTTCAACTACCACCGCCACTACTCCTTCCGAACGGAGGCCAAGTTCTGGCTGGCGCGCAAATTCAACCCAAAACATGATTGAGCAGATTTCACACCAGGGCCAGTTGCTGGCCATCATCCTGCGGGCAGGCTTCGACAAACCGGGCATCCACTTCTTCACGCCCAACGAGCTATCGCAGCAACTGGCCTACATGCGGCATCCCGCGGGCAAGGTCATCCCCGCGCACCTCCACAACCCCGTGCCCCGCGAGGTGGAGTACACCCAGGAGGTGCTCTTCATCCGCCGCGGGAGGCTGCGCGTCGATTTCTACGACAACCAGCGCCAGTACCTCGAAAGCCGCGTCCTCGAAGCCCAGGACGTCATCCTTTTGGCGCATGGCGGGCACGGTTTCGAGGTGCTCGAAGAAGTCGAGATGGTCGAGGTCAAGCAAGGGCCTTACGCGGGAGAACACGACAAGACGCGCTTTGAAACCCAGGTTACGCAACACATCATCCCCTAAGCCATGACCTTCATCCCGGTCAACGAACCTTTGCTCTCGGGCAAGGAAAAAGAGTACCTGCTCTCCTGCGTCGAAACAGGCTGGATCTCGTCCGAGGGGGCCTTCGTGCGCCAATTTGAGGAGGGCATGGCCCAGCAGGCAGGACGAAAACACGCGGTCGCCGTCGCGAACGGTTCCGTCGCGCTCGACCTGGCCGTGGTTGCCTTGGGCATCGGCCCCGGCGACGAGGTCATCCTGCCCACCTTCACCATCATCTCCTGCGCCGCCGCCATCGTCAGGGCGGGCGCCAAGCCCGTGGTCGTCGATGCCGACGCCGACACCTGGAACATGAAGGTCGAAGACATCGAGGCCAAGATAACGCCCCGAACCAAAGCCATCATGGTCGTCCACCTCTACGGGCTTCCCGTGGACATGGACCCCGTGCAGGAGCTCGCCCGGCAGCACGGCCTGAAGATCATCGAGGACGCCGCCGAGATGCACGGCCAGGACTACAAGGGCAAGCCCTGCGGCAGCTTTGGCGACATCTCCACCTTCAGCTTCTACCCCAACAAGCACATCACCACCGGCGAGGGAGGAATGGTGCTTTGCGACGACGACCGACTGGCCGAGCGGTGCCGATCCCTGCGCAACCTCTGCTTCAAGCCCGAACGCCGGTTCGTCCACGACGAGCTCGGCTGGAATTTCCGCATGACCAACCTCCAGGCCGCGCTGGGCGTGGCCCAGTTGGAGCGCCTGGCCGAGCACATCGCCCGAAAGCGGCAGATCGGCCAACTTTACGACAGCCTGCTCCAAGGCGTCGAAGGCATACAGACGCCCTTGCCGCGGACGGCCTTCGCCCAGAACATCTACTGGGTCTATGGCATCGTGCTGCGGCGCGAGACCAACGCCCAGGAAATGATGCGCCGACTGGCCGCCGTAGGCGTGGGCACCCGGCCTTTCTTCTTCCCCATGCACCAGCAGCCCGTCTTTCGCAAAATGGGCCTGTTTGAAGGCCAGAGCCACCCCGTGGCCGAAAACATCGCCGAGATGGGCTTCTACCTCCCCTCGGGGCTGGGAATCACCGACGAGCAAATCCACCAAGTGGTCGAACGTTTCAAATCCGTCTTGGCATGAGCAACTTTTTGGAATACGCGCGCTACTACGACCTGCTTTACCAAGGCAAGGACTACGAAGCCGAGAGCCGATACGCCCTGGAGGCCCTGCGCCGACGCATGGGCAGGACACCCCAGACGCTGCTCGACATGGGCTGCGGAACGGGACAGCACCACGCGGCGCTCCTGCGGGAAGGCGTCGCGCAGATCGTCGGCATCGACCGATCGGAGCAGATGCTCGCCATCGCGGGCGCCAAGGGACTCCACGGGGCCTCATACCATCTGGCCGACCTGCGGGACTTGGAGCTGGATAGAGAGTTCGACGCCATCGTCTCCCTCTTCCACGTGGCCAGCTACATGACCGACTACGACGCTCTGGACGAGTACCTGTATTCCGCGCGCAGGCACCTGCGGCCCGGCGGCGTGCTGGCCTTCGACTTCTGGTATGGCCCGGCCGTCATCCACCTCAAGCCCGAGACCCGCGTCTTGCGCCGAACCGGCCCCGGATTGGAGCTGACGCGCATCAGCGAGTCCGAATGGGACTTCAACCAAAGCCAGGTCAAAGTGCGGTTCGAGATGATCCTCCGAAGCGAAGGCGAACAGGCCTCCTTTTCGGAGACACATCCCATGCGCTACTGGTTCCTGCCCGAGCTGGAGCGGGCCTTGGCCGAAAATGGATTCCAAAATCCGGTGTTCACGGAATGGTTGACCCAGAAGCCGCTCTCATTGGAGAGCTGGAACGGCTTCGCGACAGCGACAAAGCCATGAGGATAGGCGTCTGGATAGACCACGAGTACCAGAGGGCCCTGGGGGGCGGATTCAGCTACCTCTCGCGGCTGCTGGAGGCCATGGACCAGCGGACATATGGCGATGGGATAGAGATTGTCTTCCTGAGCCAGAACCCTGAGGCCGCGCAGCAAAAGCTGAACAAGAAATTGCTCGTCGAGCCAAAATCTTTCAAGGTGGACCTGATTTCCGCCATAGCCCAATGGGCAAAGCCCTTGCCTGTCGTGGGGAGATGGCTCGATGCCAAGGCCGAACGTTTGCAGAGGCAGCACCACAAACACTGGCTCGACAGCGAGCGGGTCGGAATGATCTTCTACCCCCGACCGCACCAGGTCGCCATCAAGGGCATCCCTTTCGTCTCTTTGAGCTGGGACATCGGGCACCGCAGCACTTTTCCTTTTCCGGAAGTCAGCGGGCTATCTGTTTATGGGCGACGTGAACAGCACTTCACGAACGAGCTGGTCCATGCCATCCTCGTGTTGGCCGAGTCGGAAGCCGGACGGGCAGAGTTCCTGCGGTTTTTCCCAACCTTTGAGCGGAGGTTGCGCGTCATGCCCATTTTCCCGGGCTTGGTCATCCAGCTCGAGGTGGCCCAGGCCCGGCAGGATGAAATCTTGCGCCACCATGGCCTCGAAAAGTCGGGGTTCTTCTTGTACCCGGCACAGCTCTGGGCCCACAAGAACCACCACAACCTGCTGGAGGCCTTTGCCTTGTACTGCCAAAAGGGCAACGGCCGGCGGCTGGTCCTAACCGGCTCCGACCTCGGCAAACGCGCTTTCCTTGAGCAGAACATCCAACGGCTGGGCATCGCGCGAAAGGTTGACTACCTCGGATTCGTCGAAGACGAGACACTTTTCACGCTCTACAAGAACGCGTGGGCCTTGGTGTTCGCCTCTTTCCTGGGCCCCACCAACATGCCCCCGCTCGAGGCCGCCTGGCTCGGGTGCCCCGTCTTGTGCTCGGACCTGGCAGGGCACCGCGAGATGATGGGTGACGCCGCCCTCTATTTCGACCCGGTCTCTGCCCAGCAAATTTGCCAGCGCATGATCGCAATCGACGCGCCGGAGCTGCGCCAAACCATGGCCGAACGCGCCCAGCGAAAGGCCGCCGAGTCCAAGTTCAACATCGACAACGCGCTGCAAGCCCTGGACGAGGCCCTGGCCCTGGCCGTAACCGTCCGTTCTTGCTGGCCATGACCCCCAAACCCGCCATGTAAGATCCTCCCCTACCGCCCCGACCTCGAGAGATACCGACAGGTTGGCGATATTCGAGGCCATGGGCTTCGGCCCGTCCTCGGCCCGCCTCGCAGCTCGCGTTGGGCCTTTTGGAAGGATTCCACGTACCTTGGCCCACAACGCCCCCCGCCGCCTTGGCATCGCTTTTGCCACAGACCCACGACAAAGCCATCAACCACACCATGCCCGAACCCGCCCTACGCATCGAAAACGTCAGCAAGCAGTACCGCCTCGGCACCATCGGCACCGGGACGCTCTCGCACGACCTGAACCGATTCTGGGCCAGGCTGCGCCATAGAGGGCAGCTTAACAGAAGAGTGCTCGGCGGCCAGGGTGCCCAATGCCAAAACGACGAAGGAAAGCGCAAGACGCAAGAGCGAAAAAAAAAGCGCCCCCTTGCATTCTTAGATTAAGTTCGTACTTTTAGATTCGTGCTTTCTGAACCAGAGGGAGAAGCAGGCATGTCCAGCGTCCCCGGGTATCTCGATGAAAAAGAGAGGTCTTGGCGCGCACCAAGCGAGCCGAGAAGTTCTAGCAAGGCTCCTGGGCAGAATCACGGAAATTGTCTTCAATCCAACTTGTTACAAAAAAACCAATATGGAAAATCAACATACAGCTTATGACTTGAACGCCTTGGTCAAGACGTACAACATTGACAATGTGTACGAGCAGTACAAGCGCTTCGAATTTCTCGAAAAGTTGAACAACTACATCGACTTGAAGCAATCTTCCGTGTTGGAATTTGGTTCCGCGACTGGCCAGATGACCGAAATCCTGGCGAATATGGCCAAAAAAGTAGTCGCGGTTGATGGTTCAAGCGAGTTCATTCGGATAGCGAAAGAACGGGTCAAAGATGCTGAAAATGTCTCGTTCCACGAATCGTATTTTGAGAATTTCGAAATCGCTGAAAAGTTCGAATGCCTGATTTTCCACCACATCCTGGAACACATAGAACATCCGCTAGAATTGCTGCCCAAAGTTGGAGGTTTCCTTAGCGAAGGAGGAGTGATAGCGATTTCCGTGCCCAACGCGTTGGCGCTTTCAAGGCAATTGGCCGTCAAAATGAACCTTCTGAAGTCCGTTTACGAGTTGACCGAGAACGACAAGCACCATGGGCATTTTCGAGTCTATGATTGGAAAAGCATGGAAGAATTGATTACCGAAAGTGGTTTTTCAATCATCGGCAAACATGGTTTATCGTTCAAGCTGCTTTCGGACAGGCAAAACATCGAAATGATAAACGCGAACATCATCGGGGAACCGCAGATAAAAGGCCTCTGGCAATTGGCGGATGATTTGCCTGAGCATGCCGGGGCGATCATGGTCGTCGCCAAAAAGATATAGAATGAGAAAAAATGTCTTGGTATTCCCTTGCGGCTCTGAAATTGGGTTGGAAGTCAACCGAGCGTTAGCCCATTCAACTCATTTCACACTGTACGGAGCCAGCAGCATCGACGATCACGGACGGTTTGTCTATGAGAATTACATCCCTGGCCTGCCCTTCGTCAACGCTCCGGGTTTTGTTGATGCAATCAACAGAGTAGTAGAGTCGTATCGCATCGACTTTATCATACCCGCCCATGACGCTGTCGTGTTGAAATTGGCTGAAAACCAAAACGCGATCAAAGCGACCATCATCACCTCTGAAGCCGAGACCTGCAAGATATGCAGATCAAAAGGCAAGACCTACGAAATTTTCAACGGCATCATTCCCGTCCCAAAGGTCTATGGCCTCAATGAAGGCATGTCTTTCCCTGTCTTCCTGAAACCAGACGCAGGCCAAGGATCGGTGGGAACGCACAAGGTCAACACCAAAGTAGAAGTTGATTTTTATCTCAAAAAGGACCCAAGCCTGTTGGCCTTGGAATACTTGCCCGGCAAAGAATACACAGTCGATTGCTTCACGGATAGGAATGGAAAGCTTGTGTTCGCGGGAGCAAGAGAAAGGGTTCGGATTTCCAATGGAATCAGTGTCAATTCCAAGCCTGTCCGTGATCCCGAATTTCAAAAGTTGGCGGAAGCTATCAACAAGACCCTTTCATTCCGAGGGGTCTGGTTTTTTCAAGTAAAGGAACGGGCCGACAAAGAACTTGTCCTCATGGAAATCGCCCCTCGAATCGCCGGGACGATGGCCCTGTTCAGGGTTACCGGGGTCAACTTCATACTCTTGAGCCTGTTTGACAGAATGGGCATGGAGGTGAGCATCCTATCGAACAAACTCGATGTGGTGATCGATCGCGCATTGTTCTCAAGATTCGCTATCAAAGAAACTTACGAGAATGTCTATGTTGATTTTGATGACACCATCATCGTTAACGGTGCCGTCAACACAGACATGGTCAAATTTCTGTACCAGGCAAGAAACAACCGCAAAAAAATAATTTTGCTAACCAGACACAAAAAGCCAATTGCTGAAACGCTCGCCAAGTATGCTATCAGCAGCTTGTTATTTGATGAAATTATCGTGATCGAGCAAAACAAAAAGAAAAGCGAACACATCAAAAGTAGGGACTCGATTTTTATCGACGATTCGTTCGCGGAAAGAAAAGACGTGCATGAAAATTTGCATATTCCTGTTTTTGGTGTGGATGCCGTTGAATCGCTATTAGACTGGAAAACCTGACCGCTTAGGACAACCACAACCCAATTGTGGGATAGGGCACAGGGCGGCCCGTGCGGCCCGCATCGACCAGAGCGCCACTTGCATCCAGCCTTTTGGCCACTTGGGCCGATTTTCCTTATCTTTGGCCCACAACCACCCCGGCCGCCTTGGCATCGCTTTTGCCACAGACCGCGACAAAGCCATCAACCACACCATGTCCGATCCCGCCCTCCGCA